>MPMW01000075.1 GCA_002238705.1 Acidobacteria bacterium bin61
GGACCGGCTGGCGGCGGCGCTCCGCGAAGCGGCGCAGCGGGACGGCGCCCGGGCCATCGTGCTGGCGGGCGCCGCCCCGGCCTTCTCCGCGGGCCACTACCTGCCCGAGATGGTGGGGGCGGGCCCGGAGGAACAGCGCCGCGTCTTCGCCGCCTGCTCGTCGCTGATGGAGACCGTGCGCAACCTCGCCCTGCCCGTCATCGCCGAGGTGCGCGGCATTGCCACCGCCGCGGGCTGTCAACTGGTCGCGGCCTCCGATCTCGCGGTGGCCGCCGACACCGCGCGCTTCGCCACCCCCGGGGTCCGGATCGGACTCTTCTGCTCCACCCCGATGGTCCCGGTCAGCCGCGCCGTCGGCCGCAAGCGCGCCATGGAGATGTTGCTCACCGGAGACTTCGTGGACGCCCGCACGGCGCTCGACTGGGGGCTCGTGAACCGGGTGGTTCCGGAGGACCGGCTCGAAGATGAAAGCCAGGCTTTCGTCGAGCGCATCGCCGAGGCGAGTCCCTTCGTGGTGGCCCTCGGGAAGCGCGCCTTCCACCGTCAGGCCGGCCTCAGCGTGGAAGACGCCTACGCCCGGATGTCGGAGGTGATGTGCGGAAACGCCGTCGAACCCGACGCCCAGGAGGGAATGCGTGCGTTCCTGGAGAAGCGGCGGCCGCGCTGGACGCAGAACGCGGGTAACTGAGCGGCCGCCAGGGCGCGCTGTCGTCTCGGCAGTTCAGCTCGCGAGACTGGCTTGCACCCGGTCCCGCAGGTCCGCGATCTCCGGACAGAGCTGAAAGAACGCTCTCCGGGACCTGAGCGACCGCTCGATCATCATCCGCCTGCCCCGACCCGGCTTTCGGCGATCCCCGTGCTTCTCGAGCAGCGGATCGAAGTACGCCTCCCTCATGCGCGGGTCGGCGCGGACCTCCTGCCAGGAAGCGATCTCGCCCCGATACGCCACACAGGCATACACCTCGACCTCCGGTACGGCCGGACAACAGAGCAGCGTGACGCCCTGGGCATGCAGGTCTTCCTCCAGAACTTGCATCGCGCCGGAACTCGCACGATCGGCGTCGGGAAGAAACAACCAGAGATCCATGAAGCCGTAACGAGATGCCAGGTCCTTCCGGACCACGCGGACGGCATCGTCATATCCACGCACTCTCGGGTTACCCAGCACCCGCACTTTCGCGGCCGGCTTCCCGGCCTCGGCCAGGACCATGTCGACGACCGGCTTGAGGATGTAGCCGTTGTTCGTCGGGTCCTCCGGGATCACGAGAACCTGGACGCTCACGAAGCGGCTTCCATCCATCCTTCCGCAAAGAGATCCCCGATGGGGTGCTTCTCGATGACTTCCCGGAAGTTGCGGATCTCGCTGAGGGGAGTCGCCGAGGCTTCGCCGGTGTCCGGGTCGCGCCGGAAGAAGTACGTTGTCGCGTACTCCTCCGGATCGAGCCAGGCGAGGACCGTCGGCGAATGCGTCGTCGCCAGAATCTGGGTCTTCTCGTCCGCCGCGCGGCTCCGAAGCAACTCGACCAGGGCTCGCGCCCGGCTGGCATGGACTCCGTTCTCTATCTCTTCGATGGTCATGATCCGGGGCATGTCCGGCTGGAAGAACGCCGCCACCAGCGCCGCGAACCGCAGCGTCCCGTCGCTCAGTACCGGCGCGGGAAACTCCCGGCCGGCCTCGCGCAGCATGAAGAGTGGTTCGCCAACCGCACCGCTGAGCGTCGCGACGTCGTCCAGTTCCTCGGGCCGCAGTTCGCGCAGCCAGTCGAGGAAGGCGCTCTTGGTCGCCGGATCCTCCGAGAGCGTCTTCACGAGCGCCGCAAAGTTCTCGCCGCGCTCACCCATCCGTTCGATCCGGTGCGCCTGGGAATAGCTTCGGAGCACGGATGGCGCCGGGTCCATGCGCTGCATGTCCGCGAGCTCCGCGGCGATCTTCGCCGCGTCGGCAGTTCGGAGAAGATTGCGATCCCGGAGCTTCGCGAACTGCGGCAAGACGGGACGCGACCTCTCAAGTTTTCGATTCGGCGGGCGTCCCGGGTTCCCGGTGGCGAGCGTCACCGTATGGATCGGACCGCCCGATCTCTTGCTGGGGTCGGTCCGGTAGAGGGTCTTCCCGCCGTATTCCAGCGACTCGGACGCAACCCACCCCAGCGCCGGCGCCAGCGTCACGCTGTATCGCCAGTCGGTCAGCCCGTGGCCTGCAAGTATGGGCGCCAGCGAGCCGTCCACCATGATCGTGAATCGATCCTCCTTCGCCGGCCCTTCGAAACACGCCTTCGCGCTCCCCCCGCGAATCCCCTCCCAGACTTCGCTCGACGCGCTCTTCGGCTTGCCGTCGAGGATCTCGCTGACCGTGAACCCGTTCCCGATTCCCTGCAGGACGCGCAGCGCATCAAAGAAGTTGGACTTGCCGCTCGCGTTGGCCCCGACGAACAGATTCAAGCGGCCGAGATCGAGGGCGACGTTCCGGAAGCTCTTGAAGTTCCTGATCTCCAGGCGGGTGATCATGGTTGCCTCCGAGTCGCTCCGGGACAGGTCCCCAGGCGCTCTCACCCATGATACGCCGCAGCCACGCCCAGATGGACGCGGGTCCCCGTCAGGGAGCGCGCCGGAGCCGGTAGGCCGCGTCGCGGCCTTCCCGGTGGAAGCCGGCGACTTCGTATCCCCGTTCGAAGAGTTCGACCAGAGCCCCCCGGCTCTTCAGCCTCCAGTCCATGGCAAGGCCAATGTCCTTGTTCAGAAGGTCGTTGAAGTCGTCCGGAACGAGATAGAGGATGTCGCCTTCGCCGGGATCCCGGACCGGCGCCGCGTCGCCGGTCACCGGGAGCCCGTCCTCCCGGAACGCGACGGCATTCGCCCGGGGCAGATCCGGGATGCCGGGGGGCGGAATCAACGCGCCCCGGCGGGCGCGGGCGACCCGTTCGGAGTCGAGCTGCCAGTCCGGTTCCAGCCGATCGGTCGGCAGTCCGCCGTGGAGGGGGCTGTTGCTGTTGCCGTACACGTTCAGGCGATACACCGAAGAAACGCAGCCGAGATGGTTGATGTTCAGGTGCGCGTTCCGCGCCTGGAGCGGGTCGAACGTCCAATTCACGCGCCGGACGCCCTGGGCGAGGACACGGTCGGCCTGCGCCCACTTGAGCGCCAGGCCGATGCCGGCGCCCTGGTACTCGGGACGTACCGCGAGCATGTGCGAGTGGTGGAACGGCTCTGCTTCGCCGCCCCCGGGAAACCCGCACACGAAGCCGGCCATCCGTTCGCCGAAGAAGGCGCCCGCGGTGACGGCGCCGTAGTGGCCCATGACCGCCATGAGCCCGGCGGGGACCACGTCGAGCTCGATGAATCCCCAGACCTCCTGCTGGATGGCCTCGCACATCTTCATGTCGTCCATACCGGCGAGGTCGCGGATCGAGAAGCTTGGGGGCATCTGGCTGCGAAGGGGCGGCAAGTGTAAGGAACCGAGCTCCCGGACGCGCCTCGAATTGCCGCCTGCAGGCCACACCTCCCCCCGGGGGGCGGAACACCACACTAGAATCCGGGCTCGTTGACCGACCTCCTCCGAGGGCGCCGTCCCCTGTTGTTCGCCCTCTTCGCGGGGGTTCTGATCGCCGACCGCGTCACCAAGATCTTCGCCGAGCGGTCCCTCTCGATGGGAAGCCCCGTGGAAGTGATCCCCGGGTTCTTCCAGCTCACGCTGGTCCACAACACCGGGATGGCTTTCGGACTGCTCGGCAGCGCTTCGATTCCGGGGAAGGCCTGGCTGCTTACCGCCGTTTCGGTGGGACTCCTCGTCGCGATCGTCTGGTTCGCGTGGCGCGCGGGACCGCTGACCACCATGACTACCGTCGGTATCGTCGCGATGCTGGCGGGCGCCATCGGCAACATCCTCGACCGCCTGCTCTACGGCTACGTGGTGGACTTTTTCGACTTCTACGTCGGCAGCGCCCACTGGCCCGCCTTCAACATTGCCGATGCGATGATCTGCATCGGGGTCGGACTGCTCGTCCTCGAAAGCGTCCGCGACCTCCGGCGGGAAGCCGGTGGCGTGGGCCAGGAAGACCTGAGCGAGGGCTGAGCGCGTGTTTCCACGACTTGCGGACTTCGGTTCGATCGAGGTGCTGGGGCGGAGCTTCCACCCCATCCTCCACACCTACGGCATCCTCATGTTCGCCGGGTTCCTGCTCGGGCTCTACGTGGCGGCGAAACGCGCGCCGCGCTACGGCATCCAGCCGCAGCACATCTACGACCTCGGGCTCTACGTGGTGATCGGCGCGCTCGTCGGCGCCAAGGCGCTGTTGGTCCTGCTGGATCCGGCGCGGTTCCTGGCCAACCCCGGCGGCTTCATCACCGCCGGGGGCGTCTTCTTCGGCGGGCTGCTGGGAGCGGTCGGGGCCACCATCTGGTTCTGCCGGAAGCGCGGGATTCCCGTCTGGAACTGCGGAGACCTGATGGCGCCCTCGATCGCGCTCGGGCACGGGATCGGCAGACTCGGGTGCTTTGCCGCCGGGTGCTGTTACGGGACCCCGGCCGAGGGTCTGCCCGCGGTCACCTTCACCGATGTCTATGCGAGTTCGGTGACCGGGGTTCCGCTCAACGTGCCGCTCCATCCGACCCAGCTCTACGACGCAGGTCTGGAGTTCGCCCTGTTCTTCTTTCTGCTCTGGCTCGCGCCGCGCCGCAAGTTCGTGGGCCAGCTCTTCGTAACCTGGGGAATCCTCTATGCGGTGTCCCGGTTCATCATCGAGTTCTTCCGCGGAGATCCGCGCGGGTTCGTGCTGGACGGGCTGCTCTCGACCTCCCAGTTCGTCGGGATCTGGATTCTTGCCGCGGCGCTGATCTCGCTTCTTGTCCTCCGAAGGCGCGCCGCCTGATCCTCGGGAGGCCGCCGGCGAGAGGAATCTCGAATTCGAGGTCGGTGACGCCGAGGACGGCCGGCGCCTCGATCTGATCGCTTCGGAGCGTCTTCCGGAGATCAGCCGCAGCGAGGCGACGCGCTGGGTCGAAGCCGGATTCATCCTTCTCGACGAGCGGGCGCGCCGTCCCGGTCACCGCTGCCGCACGGGTCAGCGGGTACGGATCGCGGCGCCCGGCGACGGGCGCACCCCGGTGTTCGGCGCACCCGGCGAGAACGACCCCCTGTCGCCGGAACCGGTGCCGCTCGCGGTGATCCACGAAGACCCCTGGCTGGTCGTGATCGACAAACCGGCAGGCCTCGTGGTCCATCCGGGACCCGGTCACCGGAACGGGACCCTCGCGAACGGGCTGATCCACCGGTATCCGGAGATCGCGAGGGTCGGGGCGCCCGGACGGCCCGGGCTGGTGCATCGGCTGGACCGGGGTACGAGCGGGGTTCTGGTCGCGGCCCGCACCGAGCCGGCCCGGCTCCGGCTCGCCGAGGCCTTTGCGGAACGACAGGTGGAAAAGCAATACCTGGCCCTCGCGATGGGCAGGTTCGGCGAACGCCGCCGGATCGACGAACCCATCGGCCGCGACCCGAAGCACGGACAGCGCTACCGCTGCCGGGGCCGGCACGCGCGCGAGGCCGAAACCGAAGCCTGGCCGCTCGAAGAGCTGCCGCTCACCACGTTCGTCGGAATCCGCCTCCACACCGGCCGCACCCACCAGGCCCGTGTCCACCTGGCCCACGCCGGCCATCCCATCGCCGGCGACGTGATGTACGGCCCCGGAGCTCCGCGCCGCGGCGGGGGCCAGGCCGGAGCCGCCCTTCGCCGCCTCGAACGCCCCGCGCTGCACGCCGCCGAGATCGCCTTCACGCATCCCGGCAACGGGAACCGGGTCCGGTTCTCGGCGCCGCTGGCCGAGGACCTGGAGAGGACACTGGCGGCGCTACGTTCGGCAACAGCGTGACGCTCAGCCCGGATCCGTCACCAGCCGTCCCTGCCCTGTCCCCTCGACGGTCCCGCGTCGCATAGGATTCGCGCGGTCAAGAGCACGCATGGACACGGTTCTCGGAACCCAGGAATTCCGGGAAACGCTCTTCCGGCTCGGGGAGCGGGTGGCGGCCGAAGCACCCGATCCGCTCGCCATCCTCGGGGTCCGGCGGCGGGGAGTCCCGCTCGCAGCGCGGCTCCGCCGCCAGCTTGAGCGTGCCGGCCGGAAGGACATCCCGGCCGGGGAGCTGGACATCAACCTGTACCGCGACGACGTCCACGACCGGGGCATCCCCCGGATCGGAGAGACGCGGATCCCGTTCGCCCTCGAGCAGCATCACATCCTGCTGGTGGACGACGTTCTCTTCACCGGACGGACGGTCCGGGCGGCGCTGACCGCGCTCAGCAACTTCGGCCGCCCGAAGAGCGTCCGCCTCGCCGTGATGGTGGACCGCGGCGGCCGGGAACTGCCCATCGCACCCGATTTCGTGGGGCTCCACGTGGAGGCCGGCCAGGGGGACAGGGTCCGCGTTCGGGTCCAGGAAGAGGACGGCGTAGACGGAGTCGTCAGGATCCGCCGGGGGGAGGCTGCGACATGAAGCACCTCCTCGGCATCCGGGGACTGAGCCCGGAAGCGGCGCTCGGGATTCTGGACGAGGCGCCGCGTTACCAGGACGTAGCCAACCAGCCGGTGCCGCGGGTCCCGATCCTCGTCGGCCGGACCGTGACGCACCTCTTCATGGAGCCCTCGACGCGCACGCAGGCCTCGTTCCAGCTCGCCGCCAAGCGGCTCTCGGCGGAACCGCTGTCCTTCGTTCCCAAGTCCTCCTCGCTGACCAAGGGGGAGACCTTCCTGGACACCGCGCGCACCCTCGCCTCGATGGCGCCCGACATCATCGTCGTCCGGAGCGGCGAGTCGGGCGCGCCGCATGTATTGGCGCGCGAGATTCCGGGGGCGCAGGTCATCAACGCGGGAGACGGAATCAGCGAGCATCCCACGCAGGCGCTGCTGGACGCGTTCACCATTCGCAAGCACCTCGGCCGCATCGCCGGCGTGCGGGTGACGATCATCGGCGACCTGCTCCACAGCCGGGTGTTCCGATCGAACGCCCGCCTGCTGACGATGCTGGGAGCCGAGGTGCGCTGTTGCGGGCCACCCACGCTCCTTCCTCCGGGCCTTGACCGGCTCGGGGTCCGCTCGCTGCTCCACCTCGAGGAGGCGCTCGAGGGAGCCGAGGCGGTCATGGTGCTCCGCATCCAGCACGAGCGGATGCACGCCTCCTTCATCCCGTCGGAACGCGAGTACTACCGGGAGTTCGGCCTTACCAGCGAGCGGCTGGCACTGACCGAAGCCGCCATCGTGCTGCATCCCGGGCCGCTCAACCGGGGCGTCGAGATCTCTTCGGAGGTCGCCGACGGACCCCAGTCGGTGATCCTCGACCAGGTGCGGAACGGGGTCGCGGTCCGCATGGCGGTGCTCGCGGAAATCGCCCGCAGCAGTCCCAGGAGCGGCTCGGCAAGAGAGGGCGCCGATGGCTGAGCGGCCGGTGGTCCTGCGAGGGGCGCGCGTCGTCGACCCGGCCAGCGAACTCGATGCCGCCGTGGACGTTCGCCTCGCGGAGGGACGGATCGCCGCGGTCGGCGCAGACCTCACCGAACCCGGGGACCAGCTTGTGGACGTCGGCGGATTGGTTGCGGCGCCCGGGTTCTGCGACATGCACGTCCACTTCCGCGAGCCGGGCCTCGAATACAAGGAAACCGTGGCGAGCGGAGCGGCGGCCGCGGTCGCCGGCGGATTCACCGCCGTAGCCTGCATGGCGAACACCGATCCGGTGAACGACAGCCCGTCGGTGACGGCCCACATTCGCCAGTTGGCGGAGCAGGCCGGCCTGGCTCGGGTGTACCCGATCGCCGCCACCACCCAGGGGATGGCCGGGGAGCGGATCTCGGAGTTCGGCGCCCTCAAGGAAGCGGGCGCGGTCGCGGTATCCGACGACGGGCTTCCGGTGGGGGATCCGGCGGTCATGCGAAAGGCGCTCGAATACTCGAGGCTTCATGACCTGCCGGTGATCGAGCACTGCGAAACGCTCGAATTGACCGGTGAGGGCGCCATGCGGGAGGGCGCCTACGCCGCCTGGATCGGGCTCCCGGGAATCCCCGCCGCCTCGGAGTTCATCGCGGTCGAGCGGAACATCGCCCTTGCCGAAATCACCCGGGCCCGCCTTCACATCGCCCACCTTTCGACGGCGCGGTCCGCCGCTGCCGTGCGCCGCGCCAAGGCCGCCGGGATGCAGGTCACCGCCGAGGTGACCCCGCATCACCTGTTGCTGACCGAGGAAGCGGTGGGCGACTACGACACGGCCGCCAAGATGAAACCGCCGCTCGCCGCCGAAAGCGACCGCGAGGCGCTGCTGGCGGCGATCGCGGACGGGACGGCCGACGCCATCGCCACGGATCACGCTCCGCACCACGAGGACGAAAAGAGACTCTGTTTCCAGAGCGCTCCCTTCGGAATCGTCGGCCTCGAAACGGCGGTGCCGCTGGTCCTCGACCGCCTGGTGACGTCCGGTGCGATTCCACTCGCTCAGGCCGTTCGCCTGCTCTCCCCGGGACCCTGCCGGATTCTCGGCCTGCCCGGCGGCGATCTCCGTCCGGGTAGCCCGGCAGACATCACGCTGCTCGACCTTGAAGCCACCAGCACCATTGAGCCGGAGTCGTTCCGGAGCCGGGGACGCAGCACCCCGTTCGCCGGCCTCTCGCTGACGGGGCAGGTCGCGGCGACCTGGGTTGGGGGCCGCGAGGTCTATTCGCGAAACGCCGGCCGGTGATGCCCCCGCGCGGGTGGCGGGACGCGGTCGAAAGCGTCTATCGCCGGCACGGCGCCGGCAGCCTCGATTCCGATCCGCTCCAGTTCCCCCGGCGGTTCCGGCGTCCGGACGATCAGGAGATTGCGGCATTCTTCGCCGCCTCGCTTTCCTACGGAAACGCCCGCGCCGTGTGCTCCTCGCTCGAACGGGTCTTCGCGTGGACCGGGCCGCACCCGGCCCGCTTTGTGCGCGAGTTCGAGCCGCAGCGGGAGTCAATCCGTCTGGGTGGGTTTCGGCACCGCTGGTCGGGCGCCGGAGACCTTGTCCGCCTCGCAGTCATGTTGCGCCGCATCCTCGAGCAACATGGGTCGGTGCAGGCTTTGTTCGACGGGGGCGCCGTCCGCGAATCCGGCGGGCGGGTCGACCTCGCGGCGAGCATCGGAAGGTTTCGGCAGGCCGCCCTGGCGTACGACGAGGCGCCGCCGAGTGCAGACCCTTCCCGGCCCGGTCCCCGCTACTTCTTCCCGGACCCGCGCACTTCGGCGGCCAAGCGCATCACCATGTTCCTGCGCTGGGTTGTCCGGGAGGATGACGGCCTTGACCTGGGGCTCTGGGACTGCCTGCAACCCCGCGATCTGGTGGCGCCGCTCGACACCCACATGTTCCTCATCGCCCGCCGGTTTCGCCTGACCAGCAGGAAGACCCCGGCCTGGCAGACGGCGCTGGACCTGACCCGGGGGCTGAGGCGGCTGGATCCCGAGGATCCGGTGAAGTACGACTTCGCGCTCAGCCGGCTGGGGATCGTGGAGGGGTGTCCGCGCCACCGGCGGAGCGAGCCGTGTGAGTTGTGTGCGCTGCTGGGGAGCGGGAAGCGACTGCGGACCTGAGACCCGTGGCGCTTTCCGTTTCGCCCGCGTGTCGGGGGGCGGTGCAGGCCGAGAGGGCGGGATTCCGAGCCGTTTCGGCCGTACGGGCGGGTGGGACTCGACGGTTCCGCTGCGCTCTCGCGCAGCGGTTGCCGGCTGAAGCCGGCGTTCCAAGCCGCTTCTGCGGTGAAGAACGAGTGGGATGGGACGGTTTCGCTGCGCTCTCGCGCAGCGCGTGCCGGCCTGAATGAAGGCCGGCGTTCCCGTCCGATGCCGCTCTGAAGAGCGGTGCTCCTTACCCGTCCTACCGCACGGTGACGCGGGAGCGTTCGGCGAGGGTGCCCTGGGCGCGCTCCACCGCGACGATCGCCTTGTTGTAGTCGATGATCGCCTGCAGTTCGTTCGCCCGGGCCTGGGCGAGATCGCGCTGGGCCTGCACGATGAAGTAGCTGGTGGTCATCCCGACCTCGAACTTCTTCTGCTCGGCGTCGAGACTCGCCTCCTGCAGTTCGCGGGCGACGCGGCTGGCGTCGATGCGCCGCCGGTTCGTGTCGACCTGGCGCACCGCGGTGCGGACCTCCTGGGCGATCAGAACCTCCTGTTGCCGGATGCCCTCGCGCTGCCGGGTGAGATCGGTTTGCGCCTGGGCGTGGTTCGCGTGCGCCTGATTGGGGCCGATCGGATACGAGAAGGAGAGTCCGAGCTGCCAATCCCGGTAGTCGAGGCCGCTCAACTGTGAGAGCGCATCACCGTAACCCCCCGGAATCGTGTCGACGGGGGGCCCGAAGAATCCCTCCCGGACGAGCTGCGTTCCCCCGACACCGGTGAGCTGGACGAGACCGACCAGATCCACCTGGGGCAGCGTCTGGTTGCGGAAGAAACGGACGTCGTACTGGTTGGTGTCCATCTGCACCCGCTGGGAGCGCAGCTCGGGCCGCCGTTGGAGCGCGACCCGAATCGCGTCGTCCACGTCTACGGCGTAGTCCTCGCTGGAGGGCGCATCCACCGGCCGGATTTCTCCGTCCCAGAACCCGACCCCGTCGGGATCCCGGATCAGCGCCTTGAGAGCGTCCTCGGTCTGACGAATCTGTTCCTCCGCCAGAATCAGTTCCTCTTCACGGGCCGCGGCTTCGGCCTGCGCCTGAAGGACATCGATCGGCGCCATGGTGCCCACTTCCACCTGCACCTGGTTGTTGCGCAGCAGGTCCTGCGCCAACTCCAGGGACTGCACGGCGACTTCGTGGCTCCGGATGGCGAAGACGAGATCCCAGTACGCGTTCTGGACATCCCGGAGAACGTCCAGCACGCTGGTCTCGAACTCGTGCCCCGCCTGGCGTTCCCCGTTCTGGGAGATCACGATCTGCCGCCGCTGCGGGTCGGCGCGGAAGTTCTGGAGCAGCGGTTGGGTCACCTGCGCGTTCAGCGTGCTGCGGAAACGCGGATTGAAGGTGAAGAAGGCGCTGTTCGTGGCCAGGCGGTTGTTGTTGAACTGGACCGAGTAGTTGGCGCCGAACGGGAGCTGCTGCTGGAAACGAAGGTTGTAGTTCAGGTTGTCGCGCTCGTTCTGATCCGCACCGTCGAGCTGGCTCTCCGCCGGAGAAAGGCTCTCCTGGAGGTTGGTGTCCAGCACCATTTCCGGCGTGTAGACGCGCCGGGCCGCCGAGAGCGCGAAGGTGGAAGACTGCCGGGCCAGGCGCGAGATCTGAACGCTCAGATTGTTCTCGAGCGCCTGCTGGATGGCGTCGTCGAGGCTTATCTCAACCGGCGCCGGCTGGCCGGCGACCTCCTCCTCCGAGGGAACTGCCCAAGCCATGCCCGACAGGCCCAGCGAAAGGACGAGAATTGCGGTAGTGGTGCGCATGAGGTGTCTCCTCGAGAAAGAACTGGGGAGCGGCCCGGTGAGAATCTCAGCTACAAGACGCGCTCAGTCCGAATTTTCTACGGTCTCCCCCATGAATACGAACATCCCCCGCTCGAAGTTTCGCCGCTGAGGCAACGAAGACACCATGAGATCCCCGGTTCGCGTCCGTCTCGACCTCGCGTACGACGGGACCGATTTCGCGGGCTGGCAACGGCAGCCGGATCGGGACACGATCCAGAGCCGGATCGAAACCGCGGTTGGACGGCTCTACCGGCAGGCTCCGGGGCAGAGGGCGCCCGTCGTCGGAGCCGGGAGGACCGACGCCGGCGTCCATGCCGAGGGACAGGTAGCCCATTTCGACGCCCCGATCACGATTCCGCCCACCGGGATTCGGGCGGGCCTGAACTCCCTGCTGCCCGACACGATCCGGGTACTCGGAGCGACCGAGGCCGCAGCCGACTTCCACGCCCGGTTCGATGCGGCCGGCAAGACCTACCGCTACCACCTGCTGACCGGCGCGGTCTCACCCCTTCGAACCCGCTACGCCTGGCCAGCAGGTGACGGGCTCTCGCGGGAGGCCATGGAAGAGGGCGCCGCCGCCCTGGTGGGCCGTCACGACTTCCGTGCCTTCTTCGCCGCCCCCCCCGGAGAAGAGCCGGCAACCCCGATCCGGAACGTCTTCAACGCGCGCTTCATCGAGGCGGGAGACGAGCTGGTGCTCGAGGTCTCGGCGGAAGGATTCCTCCGCTACATGGTTCGCCGGATGGTCGGGACCCTGGTGGCGATCGGTCGCGGACAGCTTCCTCCGGATCGGATCGCCGAGATGCTCCGGAATCCGGAAGCGCCGGGCCCCCGGTTCCGGGCCCCCGCGGCCGGGCTCCGGCTCTACCGCGTGCACTACGACGCTCCCGGGCGCTGCTAAATTGGCGGGTCCGTGCCCGGGAGCTCCGTGACTTTCGACATCGCTCCCGAGGAGCGAACCGCCGAGGTCCTGGCGCAGATCGATCGCACCCGGCTGCCGTTGCACGTGGCGGCCATCATGGACGGGAACGGGCGCTGGGCGGCCGCCCGGGGACTGCCCCGGGTGGAGGGACACGCGGCGGGAGTGGAGTCGGTCCGCGACACGGTGGAGGGCGCCGCCAGCCTTGGTCTCGGAGCCCTCACCATGTTCGCCTTCTCCATCGAGAACTGGAGCCGGCCTCCCGACGAGGTCGAGATTCTCATGGAGCTGGTCAAGCGCTACCTGCGACTCGAAACCGAGAACCTCATCGGGAACGACATCCGGTTCCGACCCATCGGCCGGCTGAGCGAGTTGCCCGCGGACGTCCGGACGATGCTCGAGGAGACCACCCAGGCCACCGCGCAGTGCCAGGGACTCAGCCTCAACATCGCCCTCAACTACGGGGGCCGGGCGGAAATCGTGGACGCCGCCCGGCGGATCGCCGAACGGGCGGTGCGAGAAGGGAAGGCGCCCGATCTCGACGAACACGCCTTCGGGGAATATCTCTACACCCGCGGCCTGCCGGATCCCGACCTCCTGATCCGCACCAGCGGCGAGGTACGGGTCTCCAACTTCCTCCTCTTCCAGAGCGCCTACACGGAGTTCTGGACGACGCCCACCTACTGGCCGGATTTCCGGCGGCGGCACCTCTTCGAGGCCATCCTCGCCTACCAGCGCCGCAGCCGCCGCTACGGCGGCATCTCCGAGTAACGGGCAGCCGGCATGCGGCGGGTGATCAGTGCGACGGTGGTCGCCGTGGGCACGCTCGCTCTTTGCCTGTTCGTGCCCCCGTGGGTTCGGCAACTCGCCATTCTTCTCGCGGCGGTGTACGCCTGCCGGGAGGCGGTCCGGATGGCGGGGGCGGTCCGCGCGCCGGACGGCGGGGCCGAGGGCTCGGAAAACGGGAAGGTCCCGGGTTCGGGCCTGGTCGTGATCACCTTGTTGATGCTGCTGGTGGCCGCCTTCGGAGTCTCCAGCGGTCCGAGCGCGGTACCGGTGGCCGCGATGGCGGTCCTTGCCGTAGCCGCCCTCGCGCTCCCGGCGAACCCGCGGGCGCTGGGCTGGCTCGGGGCCGCGGCCCTGGCGGCGCTGTGGATCGGCCTCCCCACGGCGGCGTTGCTTGCCCTGACCGCGGGCGAGAACGGAGGACGGGTCTTGCTGTTCCTGCTCGCCACCGTGATGGTGGGAGAAGCGGGCGCTTTCTGCGGAGGCAAGCTGATCGGGGGCCCGCGGCTTGCTCCCTCGCTGAGTCCCGGGAAGACCTGGGCCGGCTTCGTCGCGCAGTTGGCTGTCGGTGGCGCCGCCGGAGCCGCGATGGTCCCCCTCCTCTCGGCGGACGTCACACCGGTTACCGGAGCCGCACTCGGGGTCTGGATCTCGGCGGCGGCGGCGCTCGGAGACCTGTTCGAGTCGTTCTGGAAGCGGGCCGCGCAAAGGAAGGACAGCGGCCGCATCATCCCCGGTCACGGCGGCCTGCTCGACCGGATCGACGGCGTCCTGTTCGGGGCGCTCGCGCTGCTCGCTGCGTCAGTCGCCGTCCCGCTTTAGCCCGGATTTCTCATACTCACGGCCCGGGACGGACCGCAATGGGTCGTAACCCACTCTGTCGCGGTGGTTTCTCCACCAGGCGCCAGCCTGGATGCACCGAACGGCGCGCAGCGTCGCGGAACCGCACCAGG
>MPMW01000076.1 GCA_002238705.1 Acidobacteria bacterium bin61
CATCCCCGGAGAATACGGCTCCCCGTCCTCCTCCAAGCACCCACACACCTATCCCTCACCCCCACACCTTGGGGGGCTCGACCTCATCCCGGCGGCCGCCGGGTTCCACACGAAACCGTGAAGCGCCTTCTTGAATGGCCGCCAGACCGGACCGCTCTGTTTCTCGAATGCCTTCGAATTCTATCCGTGGATGATAGATCGCCAATTCGACGATCTCATTATGTTGACACCAGGCACTCGAGGGGATTGACGAAGTGTCTGACTTCCGAGGACAGTTGTCACCAGAATTCGTCATTCCCGCAAGCGTCGGCGGCGGCGATATTGATCGTCCTGTCTTCGAGGCGCTTGTATCCCGTTGGCGTGCTTTCTACAGTCATCAGAACGCGTCGAGTGGGCAGCGATCTCTTCTGCGATCGTTGAACATGGCGCACCACGCTAGTCAACTTCCTGGAAACCAGGACACTACGGCGTACGACTACGGTCGACTCACTGCATTGTGGGTCAGCGCACTTGAGATACTCGCTCACCCCGGGATACAGCAGGTTTGACTTTTGGGCAGTCTGTGACCTCTTGGGTCGTGCTGCTTGGGGCCTCAGAGGCAATCGGCGGCGAGCCTACAAGATGAGGAGGAGATTGAACCGCCACGAGGTGCGTCGACGGCGTGTCTGCAGAGCCTATGAGGTACTCTACAAGGCTAGGAATGACTTCATTCACGGCAATCGTATCCATCAGCGCGCCGTCTACATCGGATCGAACAGAGTAGCTCTTCACAAGCTGGGAGCGGTGCTCTATAGGATGGCATTGTCAAGAAGCTTGGATGTCCGCGTTCCCGAGATGCCGGCGGAGTCGAGAGCACGAGGCATGCGGGAAATCAGTCAGTTTCAGGCGGAGAGGCTGAACTTTCAGGAGATCCACGGAGAATTTGAGCATGCTCTCGTGGCGTGCGGCGAGATACGAAGACCAACGGCGTGAGCGAGGCAAAGGCTGTCCTGGGGTCGAATCGCCTCTTAGCAACTTTCGACCGGTGGAGGGATCGGAGTTCGTGTGAACAGGGAAACAGGGCGGTGCGGGTGCGCGCTGCCCTCGCTGAAGGAAAACCGTCAGACGTTACTGCTGCTGCATATTGGTGGTCGCCATCGCGTGCCTCCGAACCTCATTCGAGGAACGGGACATCGCTGCCCCCTTCGGTGAGGAACGTCTGGAGGGTGGCGTAGGTGCGGTTCGCGGTGCGCGCGTCACCGAAGTAGCGAGGCGGTGGTGGTCTCGGCCTCAGGGCGTTCCCCTTGCTGGTCTTCGAAATCGCCCGGACGCGCTGGCGGGGTCCCGGGCACGTAATTTATGCGCACAGACGTGGGACGCAACAAGGAACGCCGGTGTTCAGATCGACCCCCTACGCGGATTGACCACATGCCGCAGTAGTCGTGCGATTGGTTGTGACAAGTACCAGGCCGTCGCTCCCGCGCGGCGCGTCGAAACCCCACCGACAGCTAGGAAAGAGACCCTTGGTCGGATAACCTTGGAGAGTGATCTCTTCTCCCCAGGCTATGTCACCGCGGAACCAGGTCTGTGGCCAGTCCTAGATCCAACCGCTATGATCGTTCTGGTCGACTATGACAACCTAGCGCGATTGCACCGTCAACGTGGTCCGCGATACGCGGTCGACCGGATGTTGAACGTTCTGGGGAGCAGGCGCGTCTCCGGAAGTGCGAGGGCCTTCTTCCGACTCTATGGCGGCTGGCTCGACGGAACCAATTTGTCGAGAAATGCGCAGGGCCTAGTGCCCCAACTGCGCCGCGATTTTCCTCGCGCAATTCCCGTAACCGATGGACACGGTACGCATACGCTCTCTGTTCACGTTGAGCTTGCGTTTGCACTTCTGTGCGATCCAAGGAATCAGCTCACACACACGTATCGACGTCGGTCGGCTCCGCCCCGGTTACGCTGCGTCACGTCACCGTTTCCCGAATGTCGGGATACCGTCAACTGCCCGATCGGTCCCCTCGATGCTTTCCTAGGGTCGGGGGTATGCCCGCGGCACGATTGCCTTGTTGAGCCTCCAAATATCTTGGAACGAGCGGAGCAAAAGCTAGTCGACTCAATGATACTGATCGATCTCGTTCATCTGTCCAGCAAATCTAGCGACACTGTTGTCGTCGCATCAGCGGACGACGACCTCTGGCCAGGTCTTCGTTTTGTCCTTCTGAGTGGTCTCGATGTCATCCATCTGCGGCCTCAGCGAAAGGCCTCTGACCCAAATCGATATAGGACGGTGACAATCGGAAAGTATTCACATGTTCGATTGTGAGGAGACTGTCTGTGCAGTTTGACGAGTTTAGGCGAATCATCACGTGTTTCGCGGATGACGTGGCCGATGTGGACATGGGTCACGGCGAGCTCCTTGTGCAGATCCGCGACGAGACCATCACCGCGCGGCTCCAGCAGGATGCAGGCGATCTAGTGGTCGAGGAGGGAGGGGAGCGGACGCTAGCGTCCTCCTGGATTGTCAACCGTGTAGCGCGCCTTCCGCTTCTCGCCGACCGCATTTGTTCCTACATTCAACCGCCAGAGAACTTCGTCCGACCGTCGGGTCGTTTTCTGGATCAACCGGACAAGGTTGCCGCTGACGACGACAGATATCAGCCGGACGTGGTGGAAACCCTAACGAAGGCGTTGGGTCGAGGCGCACCCGAGACGACGGACCTAGTGTACCTAACGTCCGACGCCGGTGAAGGCAAGACATCGATCATCGACTACCTTGCGGTCAAGCAGGCGCGGGCCTACAAGGCGAGAAAGGCAAGTTGGCTCCTAGTTCCGATCGCGTTGGGCGGTCGAACGTTCCTTCGGTTTGATGACGTGGTGGTTTCCGCGCTCGTGAACAGGCTTCGGTTTCAGCTCCTCTACTACGAGGCCTTTCTAGAGCTAGTGCGCCTCGGAGTATTGGTGCCCGCTTTCGACGGTTTCGAAGAAATGATCGTCGAAGCCTCCTCGGGCGAGGCCGTATCCGCGCTAGGCAATTTGGTATCCCGACTGGAGTCCTCGGGTACCTTGCTGGTCGCGGCGCGGAAAGCATACTTCGACTATCCGAGTTTTCGGACGCAGGCGCGTTTGTTCGACAGCATCGGATCCACAGGTGCGGTGGCGTTCGGAAGAGTGTCCTTGAACCGTTGGGATAAGAGTGCGTTCTATGAGTACGCGCGATTGTGTGGCGTTCGTTCTCCAGAGCGGTTGTTCGGCGCTGTTGCATCATCACTGACAGAGGAGCACCCCGTACTGACGCGCGCGGTGTTGGTAAAGCGCCTAGTCCGTCTTGCTACGGATTTCTTCGATACAGAAGAAGATTTGACGGGGTTCGTGGCGCGAATCGGACAAGAGCCCCAGGACTATTTTCATGAGTTCGTCGCGGGGTTGGTCGAGAGGGAAGCGCAATATAAGTGGCTGGATACATCGGGAGAACCAGGTCAAGTAATCCTTTCCACCGAGGAACACCACGAACTACTCGCTATGCTGGCTATAGAGATGTGGCTGAGTGGAACCGACGATCTGCGTATGGACGTAGTAGCGATTGTTGTCGACATGTTCGCCATGTCGAAGGACAAGAGCCCGCGTATCACACGCCAGATAGCAGAACGAATCAAACAACATGCTCTTCTAGTGAGGGGAGGAGTCGGGCAAACGACCTTGGCGTTTGATCACGATCACTTCCGTCTCTTCTACCTAGGACAAGCGCTAGGCAGGATGCTCGGTGAAGGGGATACCGGGGAGTTGCGACACGCCATAGAAAAGGCGGCTATTCCCACGTCGGGCGTTCGAGAAACAGTGAGCTTCGTGAAGCGGAACGGGTACCCGGTTGCTTCGTGTCTGGAGCGTCTTCAGAGGTTGGCGGACAATGAGATGCCGGCATCGTTCGTGAAGGAGAACTGTGGAGCCTTCGGGCTTGAGTTGTTGGGCATAGGGAGCGGTCCGCGGGAGCTGCGGAACATGATTTTTCCAAGCGGCGCGTTGGAACAGAAGGAACTGGATGATGTGACGATTATCGATTCTTACTTCCATCCATCCAGCTTGGTGGGGTCGCGACTAGCGAATTGTAGGTTCAAGAAGTGTACGTTCGAACGCTTGGAACGAGAGGGCTCCGAGAGCATTGCCAAATCGTTCATGGAGGATTGTCAGATAGCGAGCGTTG
The DNA here is from genome assembly GCA_002238705.1 of Acidobacteria bacterium bin61. Lineage (GTDB taxonomy): Bacteria > Acidobacteriota > Vicinamibacteria > Marinacidobacterales > Marinacidobacteraceae > Marinacidobacterium. The sequence continues at coordinate 4,181 of MPMW01000076.1, forward strand.
TGCGTGCGGATGATGGGGGTCAGTTGGCCTTGTTTGACCCGGAGCAGATGCACAGAGAACTGCACCATGCGGGATTTCGAATCGTCGAGGCGAGTACGCGGGAAGAGACGCCGCCCCCCAGTGATCCCGATCCTGAACTACGTATGGCGCAGCGGTTCTTGCGCGCATTCTTACGAGCGAACGCACTAAATGAGGGGACGATCAGAAAGAAATTGGGGGTCAAGGCGAATGAGTTCTTTGTTTCAGTTCTTCCGGCACTACTGGACGTGGGAGTAGCGACAGAGATAACACACAAGGGTCGAGGGGACCAGCGGCGTCTCAAGCTCTCAGTCCCTATGAGCCGAATTGAGGAAGCGATGAGTTCGGCAGGGGGGCGCTTCGATCGCTTCGTGGATTCGTTCCGGTAGGTGAGAGGGGGCCGTCTGGCCGACTGCCTGATCCAATCCACGCGGATGGCCGACGTTACGCGCGTGGTACACAAAGCGGGGGCGGCGCAAATGCGCCGCCCCGTGGCTGAGGTTGCCGGGATTTACTGCTGCTGCATGTCGGTGGTCGCCATCGCGCGGCTCCGGACTTCGTCGAGGAAGGCGACATCGCTGTCGGCTTCCGTCAGGAAGGTCTGGAGGGTCGCGTAGGCGCGGTTCGCCGCGGCCGTATCGCCCATCTCGGTGGCGGCACGGGCCAAGCCGAGCAGCGATGCGGTCCGGTTCGGGGTCCGGGTAAGGCTGGTCTCGAACTGGGCGCGGGCCTTCTCCGCCTTGCCGGCGGCGAGGAGCAGTTCGCCCCGCAGTTCGTGGGACGGCTTCATCGGATAGGTGGGACCTGACGGTGGGTCCTGGGTCTCCTCGATGTCGGTCGCCATCGCGGCGTGCTTCAGAGCGCCCTCGGTGTCGCCGTTCAACTGGGCGGCGAGCGCTTCGACTTCGTGCTGCATGATGCGCACCGAGTCGGCCTGGTAGGTCTCACCGTCGGCGGCGCGCTTGTCGGCGAGGGCCCGGAGTTGTTCGGCGGCGGCGGTGGCTCCCGCAGCGTCCTTCCCGGCGAATGCCTTCATTCCCGCCGCGAGCAGCAGGTTGGCCGTCGAGTTGTAGCGGCTCGTGTCCACGTCGCCCTTGGGGAGCGAGATGGAGTCGTAGCGTCCGGTCTCGATCGCGTGGCGGGCCACCATGGAGGCGGAAATCCGGCGGAGCCGGTTGTCGTCGGTCTTGGCGGCCGCATCGTCCACCGTGGCGATGGCGTCGATGACCTCGCCGTAGACGCCGCGCTGGAGGTCCGCGTAGGCCTTCCACTCGAGGCTGTGGTAGTCGCGCTTGGTGATCGAGAGGTTCTTCGCCTCCACCCACTTGGCCGAGGCGTTGTAGGCCACGTCGTTCGAGGCCGAAACCCGGTTCCACATGCCGTGCTGCACGAAGATGTGGGAGGGCATGTGCTGCGCGTGGTGCGCCTCGGGGGCGATCTCGGCGTAGCGGTTCGCGGCCTCGAGGGCGAGCGGGGCGTGCTCGGGATCGTCGAAGGAGTGGATCACGTAGTGCGCGGCGCCCGGATGGTTGGGCTCGCGCTGGAAGAGGTCGGTCACGATGGCGCCGGCCTTCATCTGCCGGTGGAAGCCCTTTTCGCCGCGGCGCACGAGTCCGAGGTAGGAGAGCGCGTAAAACGCCCGTGCCTCGTTGTCCTCGGGATGGGCCTCGGCGAGGCGCCGCATCGCCTGGTGGTAGAGCTCGTCGCGCTCGTACTTGTCACCGGGGCCGTAGAGGACCTCTACCGTGTCCAGGTAGAGGCGCTCGCGTTCGGTCGGCGTCTTCGCCCGGCGCTCGGCGCGGGTGGCCCCGAAGCGCTTCAGGACGTCCCGGGCGGCGCTGATGTCCTGCTCGGACCACAGCGGGTGGTTGTGGCTGATCGCCTCGCCCCAGTAGGCAAGGGCGAAATCGGGATCGATCTCCTGGGCGTTCTTGAAGGCTTCGCCGGCTTCCTCGTACCAGAAGCTGTGTAGTGCCGCGACACCCCGCTGGAAGGCGGCCTGCGCGGCGTCGGAGCCCGAGTTCGGGAACTCCACGGTGCCGAGATCGGATTCCTCCTCGGCGAACGTGGGCGCCGCGATCAGGGCGAGCATGGCGAGAGCGAGCATGGTTTTCTTGAGCATGAGGTCCTCCATCGGCGGGCGTGGATAGCGCCCGGAAGGGAGGATTTTAGCCGTCCGGGAGGGTGCGCGCGAACGTGTGGCGGAACGGAGACGTGACGCTCAAGAGCGATGCGCCATCCGCTTGCCTGCGGCCCGCGGTGCCGACCGGAGGTCAGTTCTCCCGGTGGGGGCCGGCGTTCCCGTACCGGGGACGCTGTCAGAGAGGGTGGGGTTGTGCGGTTCCGCTGCGCTCTCGCGCAGCGGGTGCCGGCTGAAGCCGGCGTTCCAAGCCGCTTCTGCTGTGGACCTGGACTAAAACAACGACGAATCGAAACGCGCGGCAGCGCGTGAGGGAGTTGCGGTTTGCGGCGCGAAGCGCCGGGCGGTTTCGGCTGTGAAGGAGGATAAGGGTGTCCTGTTCCGCTGTGCTCTCGCGCAGCGGGTGCCGGCTGAAGCCGGCGTTCCAAGCCGTGTGGGCTGTACCGGGGGGTGTGGTTTCGAGGGGTTTGGCAGTGAAGGAGGGTGGGGCGGTGGTGTTCCGCGGCCTTGCGGCCGCGGGCGCCGGCCTCAAAGTCCGGCGGCCAGTCCTCCCGGTGGGGGCCCCAGCCGGTCCGGCTGCTGAGGCGGGGAGCGGGGTGTGGTTTCGACCGCCTCCCGGCGGTCGATGCCGGCTGGAAGCCGGCGCTCCGAGCCGTGGCGCCGTCAACGGAAGCCGGCGCTCCGGGCCGGACTCCCCCGGCGTAACATTCCGGGAACGGTCGACGAGTTCCGGGATTTTTCTTGAGCGATGCCCAGCGTTAGCGAAGTCAACAGGCTCACCTCGAAGGGCCGTGAGGTCCGCTCCGCATTCGCCGACCGCCTGACCGCCGAACTCGGCCGGGTCGTGGTCGGGCAGGAGGACGTCGTCAAGCGGGTGCTGATCGGCCTCCTCACCCGCGGCCATCTGCTCATCGAGGGCGTGCCGGGAATCGCGAAGACCCTCCTCGCGAAGAGCGTCGCGGAGAGCGTGCGGGCCGATTTCTCGCGGGTGCAGTTCACTCCGGATCTGCTGCCCGCGGACCTGATCGGAACCCTCATCTACGACCAGCGCGACCAGACCTTCGTGCCGAGGAAGGGACCGGTGTTCACGAACTTCCTGCTCGCCGACGAGATCAACCGGGCCCCCGCGAAGGTGCAGAGCGCGCTGCTCGAAGCCATGCAGGAGCGTCAGGTCACCATCGGCGACGAAACCTGGAAGCTGGAGGAGCCGTTCGTGGTGCTGGCGACTCAGAACCCGATCGAACAGGAAGGGACCTACCCGCTCCCCGAGGCCCAGGTGGACCGCTTCATGATGAAGTTGAGGATGGGGTTCCCCGGGCTGGACGATGAGCGGGTCATCCTGAAGCGGATGGCCAACTTTGCGGCGCCGCAAGTCGAGCCGGTCGTCGGACCTGACGAGATCGCCTCCGCCCGCGACGCCGTCGAGGCGGTCTACGTGGACGACCGGATTCGCGACTACATCCTTTCGCTGGTGCGGGCGACCCGTGACCCGGCCGCGTTCGGGGTGGACATCGCCGGGCTCGTCGAGCACGGGGCATCGCCGCGGGCGAGCCTGGACCTCTACCGCGCGGCCCGCGCCCGCGCCTTCCTCGAAGACCGTGACTTCACCGCCCCCGAAGATGTGAAGCACCTGGCGCCGGACGTCATGCGGCACCGGATCATCCTCTCTTACGAGGCGGAAGCCGAAGAAGTCGATGGCGACCAGATCGTGCAGCGGGTGCTCGACGCCGTGGAGGTTCCCTGAGGACCGAACCCCGACAGGTGCCCCGAAACGGAGCCGCCGCCGGCGATCAGCGCGAGGGACTCCTCGCCTCGTTCTTTGCACCCTGGCGAGGCTCCGCCGCGAAAGAGGACCGGGCCTCGGCGCCGGTCTCGACCGCCGAACTGCTCGCCCGGGTGCGGCACATCGAGATCCGGACCCGGAAACTCGTGACCGAGGCTCTGGCGGGGGCGTATCTGAGCACCTTCAAGGGGCAGGGGATGGAGTTCTCGGAGGTCCGCGAGTACGCCCCGGGCGACGACATCCGCTCGGTGGACTGGAACGTCACTTCGCGAACCGGAGACCTTCACGTCAAGAAGTTCGTGGAGGAACGGGAACAGACGGTGCTGTTCCTCCTCGACGTCTCGCGCTCGTTCGCGTTCGGGAGCCGGCGTGACTTCAAGCGGGCGACGGCCGCCGAGGTCTCCGCGGCGCTCGCCTTCTCGGCCATCCGATCAGGGGATCGGGTGGGGGCGGTCCTGTTCACCGATCGCGCCGAAATCCGGCTTCCGGCGCGGAAGGGGCGCCGGCACGGCCTGCGGGTCCTCCGCGATCTCCTCTATTTCGAGCCCGAGGGCGCCGGGACCGATATCGCGGAGGCTCTCGGCTTGCTGAATCGGGCGGTGCGCCGGCGCGCCACCGTCTTCCTGGTCAGCGACTTCGTCGGAGATCCGCCGGCGCGCTGGGTGCGCCCGCTCCGGGTGGCGGCGCGCCGGCACGACCTGATCGCCGTCCGGGTCACGGACAGAAGGGAGCACGAGATTCCGGATGTCGGCCTTGTCGAGCTCGAGGACGCCGAGTCCGGTACGCCGGTCCGGCTCGACACTTCCGATCGGCGGGTCCGGGAGGCCTTCTCTCGCCGTGCCCTGCGGACCCGGGCGGCGGCTTCCCGCGCGCTTCGCGAGACGGGTGTGGACATGGTGGAGATCACGGCGGGAGAGCCCTACGACGCTCCCTTGAGGAAGTTCTTCCGCATGCGGGAGAGGCGGAGGCGATGAGAACCGCGTCTCGCTGGGCCGCGCTCTTTGGCCTGGCGGCCGCCTCGGCCGCGTTTGGGGCCGGCCAGCCGGGGCCGGATCCCCCGGCTGGCGCGATCTCCGAAGTGGTTGCCGAACCGGTCGAGGTCGGGGCAGTCTTCGAACTGGAGGTCGCCGTCGAGCATCCGGAGGGTGCGGAGGCTGCTCCGCTCGTCGAAGAGGGCCTCGGCGCGTTCCGGGTTCTGGGCGTCCTCCCTCTGGAAATGGAAGGAGCCCCGGCGGGGGAGAGCCGGTTCCGCCTCCGGCTCGGCGCGTTCGTGCTTCCCGGCGACCACGAGATTCCCGGGGTGCCCGTGGGCATCCGCAGCGCAAGCGGTGCGTTGTCCCTCATCGAGACGCCGCCGGCCCCGGTCCGGGTGGTCTCTTCACTGCCTCCGGAGGCGGAGGATGCCGGCGGAGACATCCACGACATCCGGGGGCCGTTCGAGCTGCACGTTCCGCCGCGCTGGGGCCGGATCGGCCTGCTGGCGCTCGGGCTCCTCGTTCTCCTCGCGGCTGTCTGGTGGCTCTGGCGGCGCCGGAGCGCCCGGGAAGCGCCGGTGGTACCGCTTCCCCCGCCGGCAGCGGAGGCGGAGGCCGCGCTCGCTCGCCTGGCCCGGGCCGGACTTCTCGAGCGGGGCGATGTCGTCGCCTACTACGAACGCCTCGGGGGGATCATGAAGCGCTACGCAGGGCGGCGGTTCGAGACGCCGTGGAGCGAACGGACCACCGGCGAGATCCTGCGGGATCTGCGGCTCACGGCCGCGCCGGAGTACCGCGAGGCGCTGGTGTTGCTCGCGGCCGTCCTGGGTGAAGCGGATCTGGCCAAGTTCAGCGAACACGCCCTCCGTCCCGATGCCGCGGAATCGCGGTTCCGGGAGGCGGGAATGTTTCTGGACCGGACGCGGCCTCCTCTCGTTCCGGAAACGGAGCCCGCGAACGGCGCAGCGGAGGGAATCGGTCCTCCCACTCGCAGCGACGGGGCCGCCGCGCGCCGGATCGATGCCCCCCGGATGGAGGGTCCCTGATGCGGTTCCTCTGGCCGGCGGCGCTCCTCCTGCTGCTCCTCGTTCCGGTGCTGGCGGTCCGCGCGCGGCGGCTGGCTCCGCCGTCGCTCCGGTTCCCCGGGGCCGCCGGACTCCGCGATCTGCCCCGTTCGCTCCGTTCCCGATTGGCATTTCTTCCGAGAGCGCTCGTGCTCGGCGCACTGGCGCTCGCCTCGGTAGCGCTGGCGCGTCCCCAGACCGGGATTGCCGAGGAGACCGGCACCAGCCTCGGTGTGGACATCGTCCTCGCGCTCGACATTTCCTCGAGCATGCGGGCCGAAGACTTCGCTCCGGCCAACCGCCTGGTGGCGGCCAAGGAGGTGCTCGAGGACTTCATCGACCGGCGGACGGAAGATCGTCTGGGGGCGGTGGCGTTCGCCCGCAATGCAGTGACGCTCAGTCCCCTGACGCTCGATCACGGCGTCCTGACGGACCGCCTGCGCGAGGTGGACATCGGCGACATTGCCGACGGCACCGCGATCGGCAATGCCATCGCGGCCGCGGTGAACCGTCTCGACGGCTCCGAGGCCGAGAGCCGGGTGATCGTCCTCCTCACGGACGGGGTCTCGAACGCCGGGGAAATCCATCCCCTGACAGCCGCCGGGTTGGCAAGAACCCGGGGAATCCGGGTCTATACGGTGGGCGCCGGAAGCGAGCGGGGCGGCCGGATGGTCATGCGGCGGCCGGATGGCTCGCTCGATGTCCGGACGGCGCCCGGAATCGACGAGGAGATGCTGACCGAGGTCGCGGACGCCACCGGTGGGCGTTACTTCCGAGCTCGCGACAGCGAGGGCCTCAGGGCCGTTTACGAAGAAATCGATGCGCTCGAGCGGACCGAAATCCAGGCCCCGACCTGGACAAGCTGGTCGGACGACGGTCCCGTCCTCGCCGGCTGGGCGGCGGCGTTGCTGTTTTCCGGGATGGCGCTCGGCGCCACCGTGCTGAGGACCGCGCCATGACTCCCGGGACGAAGCGACTTCCGGAACCTGTGGCTGGAAGGGAGGTTCGCTGAGATGCGTTTCGGGGAGCCCTCGGCGCTGTTCCTGCTGCTGCTCTTCCCGCTGGGGGCGGCGCTGGTCCTTCTCGCCGCACGCCGGGGACGGACGGTCCTGGGGCGCTTCGGAACCCGGGCGGCGGCGCTCATCGAAGGAGACAGTCGAACCCGCCGCCTCCTCCGGGACTTCCTGTTGCTGGGTGCGGTCCTCCTGCTTGCCACCGCGGCAGCGCGCCCGCAGTGGGGGAGGCAGGAACAGGAAGTGACCCTGGTCGGGGTGGACGTCGTGCTGGCGATGGATACCTCCTTCAGCATGGACGCCCGCGATGTGGCGCCCTCCCGCATGGAGCGGGCGCGCTACATCGCCGGCGAACTGCTCGGCCGGATGGTCGGGAACCGGGTCGGAATCGTGGCGTTTTCGGGAGCGGCCTTTACCCAATGCCCGCTCACCCATGACCTCGGAGCCGTTCGGACCCTGTTGGCGGGGATCGCCACCGGTGCGGTGGAAAGCCCCGGAACGAACCTCGCGGCCATGATCGAGGAAGCAGCGCGCGCTTTCGAGCGGCAGGAGAGCCGGCACCGGGTGGTGGTGCTGCTCACCGACGGCCAGCAGGACGACCTGCGCGTTGCCGAGATCGCCGAGGTGGCGCGGATCGCCAGCGAACACGAGATCACCGTCCTCCCGGTCGGTGTGGGAACGCCGGGCGGCGCCACCATCCCGGCGGACTCGGAGTCCGGGCCGACCCTGATGCGCGACGCCGCCGGCTCCCCGATCGTCAGCCGGCTGGACCGGGCCGCGCTTTCGGAACTGGCCGCGCTCACCGGGGGCGCCTTCTTCGAGGTTTCGCCCGATGACCGCGAGATCGAGGGACTTGCGGCGCGGATCGGGGGCATCGAGGGAGGGGAGCTGGGAGCCCAGGTTTCCCGCCGCTACCGGGAACAGTTCTGGATTCCCGCGGGACTTGCGGTCACGGCAATCGCGGGAGCCGCGTTCTTCGGTCCCGCGCGTCGCCGCCGCTCGCTGCCGGCACCGGGAGGGGTCTCGTGATCCGCGCGGCAACCGCCCTGCTGATGGCGGCGCAGCTCTTCGGTGGCGGCGAAAGGAACACCCGCGAGGGTACCGAGCACTTCGAAGCGGGCCGCCTGGAAGAAGCGCTGCGCGCCTTTTCGCGTGCCGAGGGGGAGGTTCCGGAGGCGCCCGAGAACGATCTCAACATCGCCGGGGTCCACTACCGGCTGGGCGAGGCGGAGGGTGCGGCCGCCGGCGAGGAGGGACCGCTTGCCGAAGCGCTCCGCGGGTATCAGGCGGCGCTCAAGGGCGGCGTGAGCGGCGAGGTCCGGCGCGACGCCTACTTCAACCTGGCCAACACGCTCTTCCGCGCCGGAGCGTTTCGCGAGGCGGCGGCCGCCTTTGGAGAAGCCATCGCCCTCGATCCCGAGGACCTCGAGGCGCGCCAGAACCTGGAGCGGGCGCTCCGGGCGGCCGAGGAACCACAGCAGCAGGGCGGGGGACAAGGGGAGGATCAGCAGGAGTCACCGCAACCGGAGCAGGACGAGGGAGAACAGGATCAGGACGGGCAGGGCCAGAGCCGGCAGGATCCCCCCCCACCGGGACAGGAGGGCCAGCAGGACCGGGAGTCCGGGGAGGAGCAGGAGTCGCCGCCGGAAGGCTCCCCTCCATCCGCGGATCGGCCGACCGCCGGCGACCCGAGGGAAAGCACGCCCGAGGAGGCCGGGCCGGACGCCGACAACCCGGAGTCCGTTCCGGGGGAGGTGCCTGAAATCAGCCCGGAGCAGGCCGAGCGCATCCTGGCCGCCCTCGCCGACATCGAGCGGGCGTTTCAGGAAGAACAGCTCGAACGGCGCCGGGCTCGGGCGCTCCGGAGGGGCCGGCACTGATGACCCGTCTTCTCCTGGCGGCGCTGGCCGCGGTCGCGTTCGTCTCTCCGGGGTACGCCCAGGAGGCCGCCGAGGCGACCGTCGACGCGAATCGCATCGGGATCGAGGACACGTTGACCCTGACGGTTTCGGTTCCGGAAGAGCGCGGCGGAGAGCCCGCGCTCCCCGATCTCGGTGGATTCGAGGTGCTCGGGAGCCAGCGGGTCTCGAAGACCGAGATCGTCAACATGCGGATGAGCCGAACGACGGAGTGGGTCTACCGGCTCCGCCCCGTAGCGGTGGGGGAACTGGTGATCCCCGGAATTCCGGTCCCCGGCTACGCCCCCACGTCCCCGATCCAGGTGCGCGTCGAGCAGGGCAGTCTCCGTCCCCGTGCTCCCGATCCCTTTGCCTCTCCCTTCTCGTCGCCTTTCTCCTCTCCCTTCGGGTTCAGGGATCCCTTCGACCGGCTTCGTCGCCGGGAGCAGCGGGTTCCGGAGGTTCGGGAGGAGGACCTCTTCATCCGGGTCGAGGCGCCGGACTCCGAGGCCAAGGTGGGCGAGCAGGTTCTTGTGCTCTACCGGCTCTGGTCCCGGCTCCCGGTGTTTGCGGCGGCGCCGGTCGAACTGGCCCAGCCGGAGGGCTTTTGGACCGAGGAGGTGGAACTCCCCGACGTTCCCTGGCTGGAACGCGGCCTCAACGGCGACGAGACTCGGGAGCGCCGGAGTCTCCCGGGGCCCCGGCGCGAACGCCGCACCCTGAACGGAGTGGCGTACGAGACCTATCCGCTCCTCATGCGGGCGGTCTTTCCTACCGGCGCCGGAGAGCGCGAGCTCCCGGGCCCGCGCTTCGAGATCGGGATTCAGGGCGAGGGGCGGTCCTTCTTCGGTCCGGAGCAGGTGGTGCTGGCGCGGCAGGCGCCTCCGGTCACGATTCGCGCGGAGCCGCTGCCCGAGGCCGGCCGGCCTCCGGGATTCACCGGCGCCGTCGGGGACTACCGGCTGACCGCCGAAGTCAGACGGGAGGACTCCCCGCTTGGCGACCGGACCGCGG
>MPMW01000077.1 GCA_002238705.1 Acidobacteria bacterium bin61
TGGCGCGCTTCGGCAAGGCGGTCACGCTGGTGCTCGGGGTAGTCGGCATCGGGGTGGCGCTCCCGGAGGTGAGGGTCATCTTCTTCTTCGTGCTGTTCTCGTGGTCAGGACTCGGCTGCGCCTTTGCGCCGGTGGCGATCCTGGGGATCTTCTGGAAGCGGATGACCCTTCCCGGGGCAGTCGCCGGGATGGTGACGGGCTTCCTGACTTCAGTGGGCTGGTTCCTGTGGGGCAAGCCCGCGTACTTCGAGCTCTACGAGATGGTGGTGGGTTTTGCCGCCGGGTTCGCCGCGGCCATCGTGGTCAGCCTGCTGACCCGGCCGGACCCCGAGGGGGCGAAGCAGGTGGACCTGGCGGCGCGCTGGGCGAGGCAGCGATGAGCCGGGCAGCCGCCCGCTGGGCCGCGGCGGCGCTCTGTCTCCTGCCCCTTTCCGCCTGCGAAGAGGGGGAGGGAGGCCCCACCAGCCCGGAACCGGACGGCCCGGCGAGCGCGCAGATCGACCGCGTCGAGATCGTCTCGGGACCGGCTGCGAACGGGACCTATCTCGGGGACGAGGAGTTGGTCTTCTCCGTCCTCGTCACGAGCGGCGAGGAAGTGGAAACGACCGGAGAGGTCTTCCTGATCTTCGACCTGGGCCTCGCGAGCCAACCGGCGGTTCTCGCAGCCTCTGAAGCCGGACGGCTGGAGTTCCGCTACCGGATCCGGCGCGGGGACTACGACGGCGACGGGATCAGCGTGCCGGAGGGAGAGTTGATGTTCTCGCCGGGAGCGACGCTGCGGATCGGCGGTGCGGACCTCGACGCGAGTATCCGCGAGCTGCCGGCGAACGGCGACCACCGCGTCTTCGCGCGCTATTCCCCCGGCGAATCGCTGGTCTTCGATACCACCCTCGATCGCTTCCCCCTGGATTCGCTGGGGCTCAGCGGGGCCATCGGGTGCGCGGCGATCGAGGACTTCGCCGGCATTGTGGAGGCCCTTCTCGAAGGGAACGCCGCCGGCGCGGCGGCCCTCTTCCAGGTCGCGTGGCAGACCGGCCGCTGCGCCACCCTGAACGCGGGCGCGCCGGCCATCTTCCTCTCGGCGGCCATCGCCGAACATCGCAACGAGATCTACGACCTCGTACTCGCCTACGGGCCGGGCGCGAACCCCGGCAGCCAGGAGATCACCACCAACTGGTGGACCCTCGGCGACTTCCTCGCCGAACCCCCGTAGGCCGGAACCGCCACCCTTCAGGCCGGCAACGCCTCGGAGCGCCGGCCTCTGGCCGGCATCGACCGCCGAGAGGCGGTCGAAACCGCACGTCGCCGTTGATCGTTACGGCGTCTCCGGTACGGGAACCCCAACCTCCGGTACGGCGCCACGGCTTGGAACGCCGGCTTTAGCCGGCACCCGCGGCGCGAGAGCGCCGCGGAACCGCACCACCCCACTCATTGTCACAGTCCACCCGGTATGGGACCGCCGGCCCTCCGGCCGGCATCGCGGCGCGAGAGCACTGCCATAGGCCCATCGCTCATCGCGAGGAACGTCGGAACCCCGGGACCGCCGGCCTCCACGCCGGCACCGCTCCGCGTCAGCGGAGCGAACCGCACACCGCCATTCATCCGGAGGCGCTCTCGCTACCCTCACTCCATGAGCCGCAACGCCTGCCACAAGTTCTCACCCGCCGATTGCGCCGCCCACCTCCCCGACGACCGCTACTTCGTGGCCCTGAACCGCGGCACCCTCGAAGTCGGCCTCTACGCCCCGCAGGGCACGGACCCCCAACAGCCCCACGACCAGGACGAGTGCTACGTGATCCTCGAGGGCGAAGGCCGGTTCACCATGGGCGACGAAACCGTTCCCTTCCGGCCGGGCGATTTCTTCTTCGTCCCCGCCGGCGTCCCGCACCGCTTCCTCGACTTCGACGAGTCGTTCAAGGCGTGGGTGATCTTCTGTGGGCCGAAAGGGGGAGAAGCTCCGATGGAGCCGCCTCCCGGACGGTCTTCTTTGCGGTCCTCGTAGCTCTGCCCCGCCGCGTCTACGAATCCGCCGCGTCCAGCAGGGAAACGCCGTCCAGCCGGGCCATGGAACGATCGAAGGTCCAGACCTTGGACGCGCCGGTCCGCTGGGCGGCTCCCAGAATCATGAAGTCGGCGAAATCAGCGTCGCCTCTTCGGAACCGATGGGTGGCGCGCGCCGTGTCGTGCGCGGCTTCTATCTCCAGTTCCTCCGTGGCGAGCAGTTCCTCGACTTCCCGGCAGATCTGCTCGCGTGAGAAGCCGTAGGCCCGTCGCAGCACCCAGACCAGCTCGACCATCACTTCCCGGCAGATGAAACCCGGCTGGTCGGTACTCAGTTCCGCCAGCCGCTCACGGGCGATCCTGGCCTGGGCCGGATGGTCCGCGACCAGGTACCGAACCAGAACGTTGGTATCGACCGCGATCACTGCCCGCTCGCCTGCTCGGCAATCGCCCGCTCCATGTCCTGAAGCGTCACCGCCGGCCCGTCGTACCGGAGAGCGCCGAAGAGCCGCCGGAGTGGGCGAACGGCGACGATCCGCACTTCATCGTCGAGGACGAAATAGCGGACCCGATCGCCGGGACGCAGCCCCAGCGCCTGCCGGACCGGCTGGGGCAGCGTCGTCTGCCACTTGGATGTGACCGTGGATTGCACCATGAGGAATCTCCTGTCGATCGCCCTTATGTCCTTACGAATCATATTTTAGCAAGGAGAACTTGCTGGATGCACTCCATCTTCGTCCCCGAGCTGCCGGGTGGAGATTCGATCCCGTGGTGAGTCGAGACTCGCTGAGTCGGCGACGCGCCGGATGGAGGACCTGGGATTGGGATGGTTGGGGACAGTTCCGTTGCGTCCGTTAGAAATGCTGTCGAATCCTGCATTTCGAAGAAGTGGTTTGCGATTTGCAGCCTTCGTGCACGGCCTCTGAGTCCGGCGCCCGCTCCGTCCTTCAGTCGGCGAAGGCTTGGAGTCCTTCGGACGGAATGAGTTCCGGATCGCCCGTCGCGCCGGCCAGGCGTTCCAGCGCTCCGATCATCCGCTCCAACCCAACCTGGCGCCGCGCCCAGTACATGGGGCCGCCGCGCTCTCTCGGGAACCCGTAGCCGAGCGCCCACACCACGTCCACGTCGCCCTCCCTTTCCGCGATCCCTTCGGCCAGGATCCGCGCGCCCTCGTTCACGAGTGAGAAGAGACAGCGTTCGAGAATTTCTCCGTCGTCCACCGCCCGACGCTCGATTCCCTGCGCCGCCGATTCCCGGCGCGCGATTTCGGCCACCTCCGGGTCCGGCAGGGGAGTCCGGTTGCCGGGCTCGTACCGGTAGAAGCCGGCGCCCGTTTTCTGGCCGAGCCGTCCCCGTTCGCAGAGCCGGTCCGCGACGACCGGTTTCGGCGGCGTTTCCCCGCGGGCGGGCGCCCCCCCGGGCCACAACGCCGCTGCCGCCCGGCCCTGCCGATGTCCAAGCCGGCCAGATCGGCCACCGCGAAGGGACCCATGCGGAACCCGAAGCGCCGGAGCGCCCCGTCGATCTGCTCGGGGAGCGCGCCTTCGAGCAGCAGTTGATCGGCTTGCCGGCGGTAGGCGAAGAGCATCCGATTGCCGACGAAACCGTCGCAGACGCCGACCGGCACCGGCGCCTTCCCGAGCCGGAGACCGAGAGAGATCGCGGTGGCGAGCGTTTCGCCCGACGTCGCCTCTCCCACCACGACCTCCAGCAGGCGCATCACGTGCGCCGGGCTGAAGAAGTGCGTCCCGACCACGGCCTCCGGCCTTCGGGTGGCGGCGGCGATGGCATTCACGTCGAGCGAAGAGGTGTTCGTGGCGAGCACCGCGCCGGGCTCGGCGACTTCGTCCAGGCGGGCGAACACCTCCTGCTTGGCGCCCAGGTCCTCGAATACCGCCTCTACGATGAAGTCCGCGACGCCAAAATCCTCGAACCCGCCGGCGCGCCGGATCCTCCGCAGGCGGCGCTCCGCTTCGGCCTCGTCGATCTTGCCGCGGCCGACGGCCCGGGAGAGGCTCCCGGCGACCGTCGCTTCCCCCCGGACCCAGGCTTCGTCCGACTCCTCGAAGACTGCCACCGGAATCCCGGCCGAGGCGAAGGACAACGCGATCCCGCGCCCCATGGTGCCGAAGCCGACGACCCCGGCGCTCTCGACCTCGGTCCCGGCCACCCCTTCGGGAATGCGGCGCGATTGCGCCGCTTCCTTCTCGGCCCGCTGGAGGTGGGTGGCGGCGGCCTTCTGTTCCGCCGCGGTCGGCGTTCGGTACAGCGGTTCCGGAGCCGGCGCCGGGGAACTCATCGCCGAAACAGGATAGCGGGGGTCCCGTCGGGTGTTACCGTCCCGGCCGTCCGGGAGGCTCGTCATGCGAACCATTCTGAAGATCACCGCGCTCGTGTTGCTGCTCGCTCTCGCCTGGGGAGCGGGCTGGCTCGCTTCGGGGATCGGTGTCGGGAGGGTCGCCCCGGAAGCGACCCTGGAGGATCGTGAGCGCGCGTTTTCCGACAGCATGCGCGAGGTCGTGCTGGACGGCAGCTTTACCGTCGCCTGGCCGGAGCCCCGGGACGGCGTCTACAGCGACCGCTACGAGATCGCGGGAGTCACCAAGCTGGACGGCGACCGCTGGCGGTTCGACGCGCGGATCACCTACGGGAACACGGATGTCACCCTGCCGGTGGTGGTCCCGATCCGGTGGGCCGGGGACGTGCCGATCATCCGGATGGTGAATGTCGAGATTCCCGGTCTGGGCGATGAGTTCGGGGCCACCATCGTGTTCGACGGGGACCGCTACGGCGGCACCTGGGACCACGGCGAGGTCGGCGGGTTCATGTTCGGGCGCGTGGTCCGGGAATAGGGGCGAAGGGCGATGTCGGGCTCGTCAAACCGGCATCAACCGGACAGGGCGGCTCCGGCCGCGCCGAGCGACACCTGGGTCGCGCTCCTGCGCGGCATCAACGTCGGCGGCAAGAACGTGATCAGGATGGCCGACCTCCGCAACTGCTTTGAGGCTTCGGGCTTCCGTGAGGTCACCACCTACATCCAGAGCGGAAACGTGATCTTCCGTGCCCCCGGCTCGGCGCCCGGCCCCCTGACGCTCCGAATCGAGGAGATGCTGGCCGCGGCGTTCAACTACCGGGCGAAAGTCATGTTGCGCTCCCGTGACCAGATGAGGGCGCTGGTTGCCGGGGCGCCGGCCGGATTCGGCTCGCAACCCGATCGGTACCGCTACGACACCATCTTCCTGAGGGCTTCCCTTACGGCCCACGCCGCTATGGAGGAGGTCCGCACTCGGCCGGGGGTAGACGAGGCCTGGGCCGGAAAGGGGGTCCTCTACTTCTCCCGATTGATCAGCAAGGCCTCCCGGAGCTACCTCAGCCGGCTCGTCTCGATGCCGGTGTACCAGGACATGACGATCCGCAACTGGAACACGACGACCCGCTTGCTGAAACTCATGTCCTGAGCTGACGTTTGAAGAGGAGCCATCATGACAATCAATGTGGAAGAGAAGATTGCGAAGCTCGATCCCGTCCAGCGGCGAAAGGTCGAGGAACGCGCGGCAGAACTCATCGCGGCAGAGATGAGGCAACATGAGTTTCGCTCCCCTCCGGGGAGCGATGCCGGCCGGAGCCCGGCGCTCCGAGACCACCCCCGTCCCTTAGAATCGCGCGCTTCCGATGGCTGAATTCGACACTGTAGTACGGGGCGGGACGGTCGTGACCGCGGACGGGGTCCGATCCGCCGATGTCGGCATCAGCGGCGGCGTGGTCCGGGCGGTCGAGCCGGGTCTGGGCCACGGCGAGGAAGAGATCTCCGCGCAGAACCGGCTGGTCATTCCCGGCGGGGTGGACGCCCACACCCACATCGAACAGAAGTCCTCCATGGGGCTGATGTGCGCCGACGACTACCACTCGGGGACGGTCTCCGCCGTCTGCGGGGGAACCACGACCGTCCTCTCGTTCGCCGTGCAGGGGAAGGGGGCCTCGCCCCGGGAAGTGGTGGCGGCCTACCACGAGGCGGCGGGCCCGAAGGCGGTGTCCGACTACGGGTTCCACCTGATCGTGGCCGACCCGACGCCGCAGGCGCTCCAAGAAGAGATCCCGGAACTCGTGGCCCAGGGGGTCGTCTCCTTCAAGATCTACATGACCTACGACCTGGTGCGTCTCGACGACCGCGAGTTCCTCGACGTCCTGGCGGCGGCGCGGCGGATGGGCGCGCTCACCATGGTCCACGCCGAGAACCACGACATGATCGGCTGGCTCTCGGGACGTCTCGTCGGGGAGGGTCACAAGGCCCCCAAGTTCCATGCCGCCGGCCATCCCAAGCTCGCGGAGAGCGAGGCGACCGGCCGCGCCATCGACCTCGCCGAACTGGTGGACGCCCCCCTCTACATCGTCCACGTCTCCTCGAAGGAGGCCGCCGAGGAGATCGCCACGGCCCGACGGCGCGGGCTCAAGGTGTTCGCCGAGACCTGCCCGCAGTACCTGCTGCTCACCGCGGAGGACCTCGACAAACCGGGGATGGAGGGCGCGAAGTTCTGCTGCAGCCCCGCGCCCCGCGACGAGGAGTGCCAGGAGGCGCTCTGGGAAGGGATCGTCGACGGGACCTTCGACGTGGTCAGTTCCGACCACGCGCCCTACAGCTTCGACGACAAGGGGAAGCTGGCGTGGGGGCCCGAGCCGCCGTTCCCGAAGATCTGCAACGGGGTTCCCGGGGTCGAGTTGCGGATGCCGCTGCTCTTTTCCGAGGGCGTCGGCAAGGCCCGCATCAGCCTCCAGCGGTTCGTCGCCGTCTGCTGCGAGACGCCGGCGCGGCTCTTCGGCCTCTATCCGAAGAAGGGAACGATCGCTCCGGGAAGCGACGGGGACCTCGCGATCTGGAACCCGGACCAGGTGGTGGACATCCGCTGGGCGGATCTCCACGACAACGTGGGCTACTCGCCCTACGAAGGCCGCCAGATCAAGGGGTTCCCGGAGACCGTGCTCCGGCGCGGCGAAGTGGTGGTCCGCGACGGCCAGCCGCGCGCCAAGCCGGGCAGCGGCCGGTTCCTCGTCCGGGACCGGCCCAACTCCGCCGAGCCGCTTTACCGGCCCTCCTGGTCGGTCGCCCTCGCCCGCAAGTTCGGGGCGACGGACTTCCTGAAGTAGGCGGCGCCGCCGCAGCTCAGCGGAGCGGCGCCGGCGGCCCGAACGCCCGGTCCTCCTCCACGACGATGACGCCGTTCTCCTCCACGTAGCCGTCCCACGCCGCGAGGAGATCCGCCAGCACGTCCGGCCGCTCCGCGGCGAGATCCGTCAGTTCGCCGGGATCGTCGTCGAGGTTGTAGAGCGCCCAGTCGCCGTTTCCGAGGGGCGGCGCCAGCCAGGCGATCTTCCACGGTCCGCGGCGCATGGCGCGGCGTCCGAAGATCTCCCAGCCGGCGGTGGGTTCCTCGTGCACGGTCTGGGTGTCCCCGCGCAGGAGGCCGGCGATGGACTTTCCGACGGGAAGGATCTTGTCTTCCGCCGTTGGCATCTCCGCCCCGGCGAGCTCGAGGAACGTGGGGAACAGGTCCGTCACGTGGACGAACGCACCGGTGATTGCGCCGGGCAGCCGGGTGGCCAAACCCGCCGGAACGACGGCAAATCCCGGAACCCGGATGCCTCCCTCGTGGACGAACTGCTTGAAGTAGCGGTAGGGGCCGCTCGCAGCGTCGGCCCATTCCGGGCCGTAGTAGACGAACGAGTCGAGGCGGCCCATGTTCTCGTAGGAGAGGTCGAAGCGCTGGGGCAGGAACGTCTCGTTGTCGGCGAGCCGGCTGACGTCCTCGCCCGCGGCCCCGTTGTCCGAGAAGAAGAGGATCAGGGTGTTGTCCAGCTCTCCGAGTTCGCGCAGGGCCGTGATGAGCCGGCCCACGTGGTGGTCGAGGCGTTCGACCATCGCCGCGTAAAGCTCCATCTTGCGGGCTTCCACGCGCCGTTCCTCCTCGCTCAACTCGTTCCAGCGCCGCGCGAAGTTGGGGAGCGGAGGGACCTCGGCGTCTTCGGGGATCACCCCCACGCGCTTCGCGCCGGCGATGCGCCGCTCGGCCAGTGCTTCCCAGCCGTCGTCGTAGGCCCCGGCATAGAGATCCAGGAACTCGTCCGGAACCTGGAGCGGCCAGTGCGGCGCGGTGTAGGTGCCGAGTGCGAAGAACGGCTTTCCTGCTGCGTTTGCCTCCCGGACGTAGGCGATGAGTTCATCCGTGTAGTTCCGGGTGGAGTAGAAGCCCGCGGCGGGAGGCACGACCTCGCCGTCCCGCCGGTAGCGGATTTCGTCGAGGGTGTCGACCGGCGCGGCGTCCTCGAAATGGCTCGCCGCCCCCGGGAGGAGCACGAAGGAGCGGTCGAAACCCCGTTGCGCCGGGCTCTGATCGGCCGCCTGGCCGAGGTGCCACTTCCCGGCGATCGAGGTGTGGTAGCCGGCGTCCCGGAGCACCGCGGGGAGGTGGAGCACGTGCTCGTTGAGGTATCCCTCGTAGCCGATCCGGCCCTCGAGGTCGTCCCCCATCAGACTCGCCATGCCTCCGAGACCCGCCCGGTGGTGGTCCACGCCGGACAGCAGCATCGCGCGGGTTGGCGAGCAGGTGGCGGCGGTGTAGAAGCTCGTGAACCGCAACCCGGAGGCGGCCAGCGTGTCCAGGTTCGGGGTGCGGATCTCGCCTCCGAAGGCGCCGATGTCGGTGTAGCCGAGGTCGTCGGCCATCAGGACCAGGATGTTGGGGCGGGGCGGTGGTGCTTCGGCGCCGCCGCAGGCGGCGAAGAGCCCTCCCAGCAGGATGAGCGCGGCGAGCGAGGGACGCATCGCGCGATTATGGAACGCCGGTCGGTTCGCAGGGCAGGTCTGGTGCGCTGGTTGGTGCGAAATAGTCGCTGGCGCTGCCTCGGAACGCGATGAGCTGATGACCACGGTAAGAACGTTACTCGTAGGAATTTACTCAGTCATACTCCATCAATGAAGATCACCACGAAGGGTCAGGTCACCATTCCACAGCACCTGAGGCGCAAGTTGGGGCTGTTTCCGGGGACGGAGGTCCGCTTCGAGGAAGCCGACGGATGCGCCGTGATCCGCCCCGCGATGACCAGGCGCGAGTTGATCGAGCAACGCATTCGGAGCGTAACCGGAATCGCCGGTCCCGGGCCTTCCACGGACGAGATCATGCGCCTCACCCGTGGGGAAGACTGAGTGTTCCTCGCGGACTCGAACGTTCTGCTCGACATCTTTGGTGATGATCCTTCGTGGGGTAGCTGGTCGAAACAAGCCCTTCGCGAGGCGATCGGCGCCGGGGAGGTGGGAATCAACCCGGTGATCTACGCCGAGATGTCCGTCAGGTTCGAAGACCACGCTTCCCTGGACGCCGGCGTCAACAGACTCATGCTGACGCGGCTCCAACTCCCCTTCGAGGCGGCGTTCCTGGCTGGCCGCGCCTATCGCCGATACCGGCGCGCCGGCGGCATTCGATCCTCACCGCTCCCCGATTTCTACATCGGCGCGCATGCCGAAGTGGCGGGCCTCACCGTGCTGACCCGCGACGGCTCCCGGTTTCGAACGTACTTCCCGGCGGTCCGCCTGGTAGCGCCAGCCCAACCCTGAGCGGGCCGCCGCCGGGTCAGGGCCGGGGGCCGCGCTCGCCAGCCGCCCCTACAATCCCGGCCCCATGCGCATCCTCCGGGTCGCCGCCGCCCAGGTCGGCGGCATCCAGCCGGACGAGACCCGGGCGCAGGTGGTGGAGCGGCTGCTCGCCCTCATGGAACGGGCGGCGGGCGCGGGGTGCGGGCTGGTGGTCTTCCCCGAACTCACCCTGACCACCTTCTTCCCCCGCTACTTCCTCGAGGACACGTCGTCCGCGGACGCGTACTTCGAGGCCGCGATGCCGGGGCCGGAAACCCGGTCCCTCTTCGACGCCTCCCGGCGGCTCGGGGTCGGGTTCCACCTCGGCTACGCCGAACGCGTCCGGGACGGGGACCGCAGCCGCCACTTCAACACCGCGATCCTGGTGGACGGCGGCGAGATCATCGGGAAGTACCGGAAGGTGCACCTCCCCGGACACGCGCACCATCTTCCCGAAGCGCCGTTCCAGCATCTCGAGAAGCGCTACTTCGAGGTCGGCGACCTCGGCTTCCCGGTGTGGCGCGCCTTCGACGGCGTCTTCGGGATGTGCATCTGCAACGACCGGCGCTGGCCGGAGACGTATCGGGTGCTCGGCCTTCAGGGCGTCGAGATGATCCTGCTCGGCTACAACACCCCCGAGGTGAACATCCACCACCGCGAGCCGGCCCACCTGCGGATGTTCCACCACCGGCTCTCGCTGCAGGCGGGCGCCTACCAGAACGCCACCTGGGTGGTGGCCGCGGCAAAGTGCGGCGTCGAGGACGGCAGCCGGCTGATCGCCGGATCGGCGATCGTCTCTCCGAACGGGGAGATCGTCGCCGAATCGGCGGGTGAGGGCGACGAACTGATCGTCGCCGACTGCGATCTCGACGTGGGGACCGACCTGAAGCGCCACGTCTTCGATTTCGCGCGCCACCGGCGGACCGAGCACTACGGGCTGATCACCGAGCGCACCGCCCCGTTGCCGCCGGGCTGACCTTCCGGCTTGCCGTCATCCAGTTTGCGCGGCGCCGGTGACAGACTCCCCGCGCCCGGGCGGGCCGACCTGATGCCGCACCCGAGAGAGGCCCTGTCCACCTTCGGACGGGCGGCGCGGCTTCTGCTGTCGTTGGCTGCGGCCGTCTGGTTCGCCGCGGGCTGCGCGGAGGAAAGCGCGCCGGCGCCCGCCCCCACCGTTCCCAGCCCACCGGCGCCGGAGCCACCTCCACCGCCTCCCGAGCCAGACCCGCCCGCCGGTTCACCGCTGGACGGAACCTTCACCAACTCCGAGGGTCGTACCGCCCGCTTCCGGCTGCACTTCGACGAAAGCTGGGATCTGAAGCAGCCGCGCGGCCTCCTGATCTTTCTCCACGGCCTCGCGACCGGCACGACCGAGAGGCTGGTGGGCTTCATTCCCGCCGATTCCGAACCCGTCTCGACGGCGCACGAACTGGGCCTCATCGCGGCCCTGGTGGCGGCGCCGCAGGCCACCCCACGCGGGCATCCCGCCGAGTTGTTCGACCAGGACTTCGAAGGAAGCGGCCGGCGCGCCTGGGAGCACCGGGACCTGCGGCTCCTCCATGAACTCCTGCAGAGCGGGTTCGGCGGCTCGGCCGCGGTCGACCCGGACCGGATCGTGTTCTTCGGCGCGTCCCAGGGAACCTGTTTCCTCGCCCGGTTCTTCGAGCGCTACGCGGGGATCTACGGGGGCGGCTTCCACGCCTGGTGCGGCTGTCTGTGGGACCCGGACTCCGGCCAGCGCCCGCCCCGCGCCGCGCCCGAGTGGCATCCCTCCATTCCCTGGAACCCCGCTTCCGCGGACTTCGTGGGGTCGCGCTTCCGTGTCTTCGTCCAGGCCACCACGGGGGACTTCCTGCACGCCGAGTCCGTCGCCATGGCGCAGTACTACGACGAGATCCTGGGGCTCGACACCCGCTGGGACCTCGCCGCGCCCGGCGGGCACTGCACGCCGGGAGCCACTCCCTGGGCGGAGATCTGGCAATGGCTCGCGCTCGGCGGGCTCGATGCGGGTGGCTCCCCGCCGGATACCGAGGATCCGGACGGCGACGGAATCCCCAACCCCCGGGATCCGGACGACGATGACGACGGCGCACTGGATTTCCTCGACGCCCTCCCGACCGATCGGCGGGAATACCTCGACACCGATCGCGACGGGATCGGGAACTTCGAGGATCGGGACGCCGACGGCGACGGGGTGGAGAACGCCGCCGACCCGTTCCCGCTGGACCCGGGAGAGTGGCGGGACACGGACGGGGACGGCATCGGGGACAACCTCGACGACGATGACGATGGCGACGGGATGCCGGACCGGCTGGATCCCGTCCTGGACCCGGTGGCGGGGAGCGATCACCTGGCGTTCCGAACGAACGTGGAGGGCGTCTTGCCCTTCGCGAACGCGGAGTTTCCCGTGGCCCGGGCGTTCGCCGGACGAAGACCGTCCGTCGTTTATCCCGCGCCGGAGGGGGACGAGCAGTCCTACCACGTCCTCGAACTGGGGGACGGAACGCGCGAGTTCCACGTCATGGTCGACCGGTTCCAACGGAGCGATGGGTGCGAAACCGTCCTGTTTCCCGAACTGTGCGAGGACCCGCCGGGCCCGCTCGCCTACTTCGAGCACTTCGTGGACCGCATCCACGTGGATCGCAACCAGAACCGCGACCTGACCGATGACGGACCTCCCCTGCTGCTGGGGCGCAACCGGGGGGACCCGTGGCGCGAACCCGGCGTCCACGTGGTGCTGCACGTCTCCTACGCCTCGGGCGAGAGGCTCCCCTACGCGATCCGGCTGTGGACCGGGCGCGATCTTTCCGCGGGGCTGGGCGTGATGAGCGGAAGCACCTGGGTGGGCGAAGTCCAACCGCCGGACGGCGAACCCGTCCTGGTGGGCGCGGTCGATGCGAACGTGGACGGTCTCTTCAACACCGCCGGTTCGCCCCGGTCCGCCGGGAACTCCGGGACGGTGGCCGTCGCCTCGCTCGGGGATTTCGTTTGCATCGATACGAACCGGAACGGGACTCTCGACGAGTGCTCCCGCGACGAGGACGGGGACCGGCCGGGCGCCGTGGAAGCTGGCGGAACGGTCCTGCTGGACGGACTCTCGCTCCGGGTCGAGGTGGCGCCGACGGGACATCGGGTCCGGTTCTCCGGTACGGAGTGAGCCGCCCCACAGCGCGCGGCCATACGTTGACTGCACCCCGGAACCTGGGGGCAGGAAGAGCTACCGGTACGCCTCGCTTCGATGCAGCACGGTCAGGACAGAGACCACTCGGCCTTCGGCGTCATAGCGAAAAATGACGCGCCAGTCGCCGACCCGGAGCCGCCAGCGGTCGGCAACCCCCTTGAGCTTCCGGACCTCGCCGCCTCGCTCCGCGAAACCCGGTACGGAGCGCAGGATCCGGCTTCTCGTGGGTGGATCGAGTCGCCGCAGATCCCGCCGAGCGTGGGTGGACCAGGAAACCGAACGTGTCAGAGTCCGAATTCCCGTTTGATCTCTTCTGTACTGTGAACCCTGCCGGCATCAATGTCTGCGTCTCCTTCCTGTACCGCTCGACGCGCCCAATCGGTCAACTCTTCGTTTTCTTCCGGGGCGGCGAGCACGTTGGCCAGGAAAGGATCCCGTTGGATCGCCAGCTCGGTTACGGCGCGGAGCGCAGCCGGCACGATGGGCTCCGGTAACCGGGCGACAAGGCGCTGGAGCGCCTGACGCGGATTGGCATCCATGAGTTCCAACTTAGCATGCACGCCAAGGTGCGGGACCGTCATCCAGCGAGCCTCACGTCACCAGCGGTCTGTCGTACTCCCCGGCAGTTGCGTCTTCGTTTGGCGGAGAGGGCCGCCATGGAAGCCTCGCGTGGTGAGACGGAAGTCGCACGAGACGGTGTGGCGTGTCCTGAAGAAGGCGGCATCAGGCCACGGCGGCGCGTTCACCGCCTGATTCCCCGGTCTCGCCGTTCCCCGTCGCGGGGTGGCTTCGGCCGGTGCGTAAATGTTGGTGTCTTCCAACCGCGAAGAAGGTCGTGTCTCTTGAGAGCGGAGTCGGGCGGAGTGCTACTGGTAGCAGCAGCAGAGCCGGTGGGCGTGCTACTAGTAGCAGCAGCAGGATCTCGGACTGCTACTAGTGTCATGTCATATGTGATATGTCGTCTTGCGTGATATCCTCTTCGCCCGTCCGCCGAGGACGAGGAGGTCGCTATGAAGCTCTACACGGTGACGTTGGAGAAGCAGGAGCGGGAGGCACTCGAGAGCATCACCCGCAAGGGTTCGCATCGGTCGCAGAAGGTGATCAACGCCCTGATTCTGCTCAACTGCGACGAAGGAGAGCACAACCGGCATCGGACGCCTGGAGAGGCGACCGCAAAGGTCTTGCGCAT
>MPMW01000078.1 GCA_002238705.1 Acidobacteria bacterium bin61
CCTCTCGGGCCGCGGGTGCCGACTGAAGTCGGCGTTCCAAGCCGTTTTGGCGGTGAAGGCGATGTGCCTGGTCCGGTTCCGCGACGCTGCGCGCCGTTCGGTGCGTCCAGGCTGGCACCTGCTGGACAAACCACCGCGACAGAGTGGGTTACGACCCATTGCGGTCCGCCCCGGGCCGTGAGTATGAGAAATCCGGGTTAGGGCCTTTGCTCGAACTCTCGGTGCGCGCGGCCTGCGGGCCGCTGCGGCGGCATTGCAAGTCAGTGACTGTTTCTCCGGTTGCGATTGACGCGCTTCTCCAGGCCTGCGGTCGCAACGTTCGCACCGCCTGCCAATTTGCGAATCGCGATGACCCCCGCCGAGTGGGCCGGTGGGTGTCGACGAACTCCCATCACACTCGCCTCAACGGATGACCGGCATCGGGGCCAAAGAGGTGCGATATCACGCAATCGTAACTCTGGAAAGGCAACTTCAGGGCTCAAATATCGCACCACGCAGGCTACAGTTTCCGCTCGGCATTTCATCGGACCCGGGATGGGAACCGGATCATGCCAACCCGATCGCCGTGTCTTTGGACCAAGAGATGAAGATCAAGAGTTTCCGGACAGTTTCGTATCGTGTTCGACCAGCGCATACGCTCGTCAGGCCGCTCGCGCTCGCCAACGGGCTTGCCCTGATCGCGCTGGCCGCGCCGTCCCCAGCCGCGCCGGCGCAGGCGGTGCAGGATCCTCCGCAAGTCCACTTTGCGGCCTCGGGTGAGTATTCCTTCTCGTCGGCGCGGATCACCGTGGACGTTCGACTCGAGGCGGGAGCGCGGTTGGAGGTGACGCTGACCGCTCCTTCTGGGCGGACCGAAACCCTCCCCATGGACCGCGTCGGCAATCGGCATTCCTGGACCGGCCAGTTGAAGGAAGCGGGAACCTGGCGTGCGGGGGCGACCGTGAGCGGGGTCGGTTCCCCTCAATCGGCGGGCGCCACGGTTTCGCTTGACGAGGGGACCCCAACCTGCGCCCTCGCCATCAGCGGCCCCGAGCAGCCGACCCAGTATCTGAGCGCGGAGTTCGTCGTGAACAGTTGCGACGCCAGCGCGGTGACCGGAGCCATCGCGACCCGGTTCATCACGGTGCTGCAGGACGGTGCGCGGATTTCAACCCTCGACGCGAGCGAGCGGTGCGAGCGCCGCTTCATACTCCCGGGGGACGGGGCCTACGAGGCCACCGTGCAGATCGCGGACGACCGCGGGGTCGCGGCCACCTGCAGCAGCGCGGACCTGGCGGTGGATGCCCTCTACCCGCGCTACTGGCCGATCTTCGATGTCGCAACCGGAACCTACAAGAGTGGCCGCACTGACATCCCGTCCAGTCCGGAGGCCGCCTGGGTCGGCGGCGGCGCCCTCGGCATCAGCCTCCCGCACGATTCGGCGGCGGATCGCACGACCGTCGCCACGGCCCGGGTGGGCGCGGGATTCGCCCACAACTACTGGACCGGCTCCACCGCAGAAGTGATTGTCACGCGGCAGAGTCCCGGCGGGTTCTTCGGAGCCGGCGCAGGCGTCTGGGGAATCGGCGACACCGACATTCTGGACGGTGTGCTGTTCGGGACCGCCGGCTTCAACCTGCCGTCCTACACGGGAGCAGGGCAGGCACAAGCGTTCGCCGAGTTCCGGCTGTTCGCGCGACACGTCAGCGCACCGCAGGACAACTTCTCCGGTATCGTCGGCGTGCGGTTCAACTTCAAGCGGACGCACCAGCTCCAGGCCCGCTAACGCGCCGCCGACGGAGACCTCGCGACCATCGCGGCCTCCACCGGCACCCGCCGCGCGGGCGGGTTCAAGGCCTTCCCGCAGGGATCGATCGCGCCGTCGGCGCGGGCTTGGGAGCGACCTCGAACCTCGCAAACAAGTACGCGCATAAGTACGGATTTTGGGGCTGTAGATCGTGCGATTGGACGGGGGGTCGCTCCCAGCCCCATTCTCCGCCCGAAAGCGGAGACTCCGGTTCGGGGGCATGCGACCGAAACGCAATGGATCTAACTAACGGGTTTCGAGCAGGGTGTTCGAACGCCCCGGGGTGCCGCTGACGGGCAGTGTTTCCAAACTGTGCTCTGGCGAGGGGATGCTGCGCCCTGGGCGCCGCCCCCGAACCCCCGCACCGGCGCGCTCCCAGCGGAGCGGCGCACCGGTGTGGTCGCCCCCGCCTCGTGCCGGCGGACCAGGACGCCTCCGGCGAGACGCAGGCCCACCGGCTCCACAACGCCGTGGAGCGGGGTCGCGAGGACGTGAGCGGCCTGGGTGAGCGGTGGCTCGACGCCTTCGTCCGCATCGAGGACCACGCGGCGGCGGGTGGCGGAGTTGCGCGCTTGATGGTGGACGCCGGCCTGATCGTGATTGTCGCGCCCGTCAGCCCCTTCCGCGCGGACCGCGAACATGCCCGCAGCCTGTTCGAACCCGGTGAGTTCCACGAGATCTCCGTGGACGCCCCGCTCGCGACCTGCGAAGCGCGTGACCGGAAGTGCCTCTATATCCGCGCCCAACGCGGCGAGCTCCGGAACGTCACCGGCATCGGGAGCCCCTACGAGCCGCCCGGCCAACCGGAACTTCGACTGGACTCGGCGACGCATTCTCCCGAACAGTGCGTGGATGGCGTGATCGGACTGCTGGACGCGCTGGACGCGCGGTGAGGATGCGATTCGCCGGGCGTTCCTCTTCTCCTGCTCCGGGCGACCCCAATTCCGCGAGGCCAGCTCAATGTCCCCGATCGCGGGATCCCGTCGGCTTTGTCCACGGCTTTGACGTTGGCGCCGCCAGCGCCGTACGATGGAGCGCCCCGGCAACTCGGAGCGGTCGGCGTGTCCCGAGGCCGGACTGCTTCCGCGCCATCCCGCTCCGGTCACCCTCCGCAGGCCGAGAACTGAGAACAGAACCCGAACCCGCCGCAGTCGCCCGGCCCCGGCGGCCGCCCTTGTCGGCTGGGGGCGGCGTCCGTAACCTGATCGCGCGCTACCGGGACACGCTCGGCCTCTTCCGGCGGCTCCGCCGCGAACACGGACCCATCGTTCGATACCGACTCCTCGACTTCGAGTTCTGTCTCCTCTCCGATCCCGAGTTGATTGAGGAGGTGCTCTACACGAAGCAGCAGTACTTCGAGAAAGGGTTCATGTACAAGCGAAGCCTGCTCCTGCCTCGACCTACGGTCATCACGGGAGACGGCGAGGACCACAAGCGACGCAGGCGGCTCATCCAGCCGTACTTCCACAGAAAAATGCTCAGCGCCAATGCCTCCATCATGGCCAGGCAGGTGGTGGCGATGACGGACACCTGGAGGGACGGCGAGATCTTCGACATGGACAAGACGGCGCACGAACTGGGCCTGTCCATTTCCCTCGAGATCTTCTTCGGGAATGCGCTTCGAGTGGATGCCGCCATGCTGCAGAGAGTGCTCCGGCTCTGCATGATCGATATCGGCTTGGGCCTGCTTCCGAGTCGCGGCCTGCGCCGCCTGATTCTGTTCTCCTTTCGGCGCCTCCAGAATGCGTACCAGAAGATGTCCAGGGAGGTCCTGGCCAGGATCGAGCCCGCCCGCGCTGACGCCACGCCTCGGTACGACCTGGTGTCGTATCTGGCTCGCGCCACGGACGAGGACGGGGCATACGCCTTCAGCGAGGAGGAAGTGGTCGACGGTGTCATCGAAATGCTGATCGCCTCCCTGACCACGACGGCGGCCACGCTCACCTGGGCGACGTACTACCTGGCGCGGAACCCCGCGGCGCGTGAAACGCTGGAGCGCGAAGTGGACGAAACGTTGAACGGGCGCCCCCCGGCCTTCGAAGACTGCGAGCGGCTCCGCTACTCGGGCGCCGTGATTGCCGAGGCGCTGCGGCTCGCTCCGCCGGCCTACTATCTGGGAAGGAGGACGACACGGGACTGCACCGTGGGCGGTTGGTTCATGCCAGCCGGCTCCAACGTGCAGCTCTTCTACTTCCTGTCGCAGAGGGACGACCGTTACTTTCCGCAGGCCGACATGTTCCGGCCAGAGCGCTGGTTGGATCCGGAAGCCCAGCCCGCCCGGCCGCGCTGCTCCTACATGCCGTTCGGCGCGGGCGCTCGCGCCTGTGCCGGCGAGGCATTCGGGCGCCTCAACCTGACCTGTGCGCTGGCGGGCATCGCCCAACGATGGCGGCTTGATCCGGTGTCGGAGGAGTTTCCCAGCTTGAACACCCTGGCGTCCTACGCCTTCCGGAACGGCCTTCCGGTCAAGGCAAACGCCCGCAACCCCGGGTAGCGATCCCACGGCCCCGGCCCGACGGATCGCACCGGCTAACTCAGGAAGGCGTGCTCGTAGTCGCCTTGTTCTATCCAGAAGCTCACGCCCATGTAGCGCCGGAGCCAGGGCGGCCGCAGCACCGGAAAGCGTTCGAGGATCCATACCAGCGCGATCCCGGCGGAGCAAAGCGCACGGCGCCGCTCCTTGGGAAGCCCCAGCCGATCCGCCAGGCCGTCGCCCAGGAGTTTTCTCGACAGCGCATGGAGAATGCGGACGAACGCCCGGGCGGCGAAGTCGGACTTGATCTTCAGGAAGTCCGGAGCGGCGTCCATCAGCGCCTTGCACAGCCGCCTGGAGTCGTCATCGGGATCGAATTCCAGGCTGTACGCCACTTCCATCAGGTGCCGGGCCTCCGTTTCCGACGTGTAGAGCAGTTCGGACCGGATACCGAACAGATAGCCGATGTATCGCCAGGTAAGGAGGACGCTCTCCAGTTCCCGCTTGCTGATGCGTCCTCCCAGCCGTCGCATCCCGTCCATGACGACGAGCGAAAAGACGATCGTCCCCATCGCCATGTGCGCCTGGTTCAGAGGCAGCCCCTGGGCGACGTCCCACCTGCCGGAGTCGAGGAGCCGGCGACGGACGCGGGCGTGCAGCACCCGGGTTACGACCGCGAACTTGAAGCCATCGGCCTGGCGCCGCAGGCTGCCCGGCATGAATACCTCGGTGATGAACCGTGTTGTGATCGCATAGCGCCGGGCCGTGTTGTCGAGCAGTTCCGTCGAAAAAGCCAGGGGCTTGTTGCTGGTCGCGAGATAGGCGTGGGGCAGCGCATAGACCGCGAACGACATCGCCGGCAGCAGCGCGTTTTGCATGATCTTCGCGCTGGCGAGGTTCATGCGATCCCAATCCACCCAGAACGGAACGTGGTCGAGCTGCTCAAAGAGCGCCACCAATTCGCGGGGAGGGGCATCCACGGCATGGATCCCCTCGTGGAGGGCCTGCATCAACATCCGCTGCCCCTCCCCGCGCGCCATTCCATGGAAGCGTTCGACGAGCTGGTCGGCGAGCGGATCCCCCGCGTGCAGGGATTCGAGGTACCGGTCGGCGGAGTGCCCGTACTTCGCCCGCGCCGCGGCGATTCGCTCCGGTGAAAGCGCAGGATGCGGCGAAAGACCCGGAATACGTGTCTCGCTCACGCCGTTCCTTCCCCCGGCGCCACCGAATGGCCGCCGTAGCCCAGGATGGACTGGCCCGGTTCGCAAGCGTCGGCGAGAGCCCGCTGCTCTGCTGGATCGAGGGTGGGCCAGCGCGCTTCCTGTGGGCGGACCAAGGCTGCGGCAGCGTCGGTCCACACCGGATCCTCGAACTCCCGGCCGACGAACCGGATGAATCGGGTCAGTTCCTCGCGCGGGAAGGCGAGCACGCGCTCGTAACGCATGGTAAGCACGCGTTCCTCCGGCAAAGCGTTCAGATGCGCCGTGCCCTGCTCGATCATTCGGCTCCAGAACCGGCCGAACGAGGGAAGCTCGATGACCTCGCGCCGATAGCGGTCGGCGCGAAAGACCAGCTTGAACCAGATCCAGCTCAGCAGCGGAACCCACGGGCTCGTACCGGGCAGGCTGCGCGGATCGAACGGGTTGATCCCGAACCGACGCATTCTCTCGGCGGCCAGCACGCGCCAGCGAAAGAAGTGGTGGCGCCGCATGGACAGCGCCGTGTCGCGTCCGTCACGGTGGATGTGCACGAAGCGGGCATCCGGAAACATCCGGCCCAGTGTCGGCACAAACGGCAGCGAAGCGCCGGAGCGTTCGATCCAGACGGATTTCCCGAAGCGGTGCGCGAGCCAGTCGAAGACGAACCGATACTGGTCGGCGAGCGTCTCGCTGCCCCGGCGGCGCAACGCCGAGGCCAGTTCGTCCCAGACGCCCTCGGCATCGTCCGTGATGTGGGGCATGGTGGAACCCATGATCGGAGGCACGTTATGCGGTTGGTAGCGCGACCCCGGACTGAACCGGTAGAGGAACTCGTCCAACTGAAACCCGTTCTCGAGCATGGCGCGGCCCTCGGCGGGAAGGGTGTTGAGCCGCCGAAAGACTGCCTCCCCGGTCAATCGCCGACCGAGGAACGCTCGGCTGCCCAACGACGTGAAGAACTCGGAGAGGCTGAGCATGTCGGGGTGCCGCCGCACGATGTTCGACAGCATCGTCGAGCCGCACCGCCCGGTGCCGACGATGAAAAGCGGAGCTGCCAAGAACCTTCTGCCGAGTCAGGAATTTCGAGAGCCGCCCGAGCAGTTCCCAAGCGTTCGACAGGGCAAGGGCGCTCCCTCCGGTCGCGGGTGGCGCGATCAGCCCGGTGATGCCTTCCCTACGGGAACGACCGCTCGACGCGCCCACTGCCGCGCCTCCTGTTCCCCAAGGGTCGGATGGGACTCTCTCGCCGCCGAATAATGAGACCTTTTCAAAGCCCGCAACACGTGGTCCTCAGAGGCGGGCTGACCGCGTCCGGTCAGCCCTCGGGTGGTTGCCGTTGGGATGTTCCAGGAGGAATACTGAACCCGAGGCGTCCCTCGGTACGCGCCGGCTCGCCCCGAAATCCCGAAACCATCGACCTTAACAGATTATCTGTGATATTGGAGATACTTGATGGCTCAGATGGTGATATTTCCACGACACCCCTTCCTCTTGCAGCATCGTTCGGCGTTCATTGACAGGCGTTCAGCACGGGCGCGATCCTGCTCGGCGCCGGCGAACTGTGGCTCGATGCCTTCGCCAGCGTGGAGGAACGTGCCGCTCTCGGAGACTTCGCCGGCCGCCGCCCACGACCCGCGACGGGCCGTTTCGAAGCCTTCCCCCAGGGATCAATCGCGCTGGAAGCGCGGGCGGGGGCGACCCCGAACATGAGACAACCGGCGTCGCAAGCGACGGGTTTGGTGCTGTAAATCCGTAGATCGGAGGGGGGTCGGCTCCCAGCCCCACTCTCCGCCCAGAAGCAGAGAGTGGGATTTGGCACTATGCGAGCGACTCGCAACGGCGCCAATGGGTTTCTCGAAACGCGATGGGGCGGAAGCGTGGGACAGAGGGTGAGACAAATGTCAAGAGACACGAACTCTCGGGCAGTTGGGAGACACCAACTCTTACGCACCCCAAGTTCTGGGCCAGGGTGACGTCCGGGATCCAGCTCCGCCGGGTGCATCCGTCTCACGTCGCGTCCTCCGGACGACGCTCGTCGGCTGCCGGCGGGCGCAGGAGCTCATCGAGTTCCTTCAGCCGATAGCTGCGCCCGCTTCTCGGAACGCCAGAGGCATGGAGCACGAAAGACCCGGGTTGACGACGCTCAAGAATCTGACTGCTGCGCGGGCGGCAACGTGCGGGTGGCCACCCGAAACAGGACTCTCAGGCCTCCGTCCCAACGGGCCAGGACGCTGCTCAGGGCGACGACGGCGCCCACGCTGAACCGCGACAGCCGAATGTTCCGGCCCTCCCGGAAAGACGGCGTCCGATGGATGCGCCGCAGCGCGAGCACCGCCAACCCGATCGCCCAGAGCAGATGACGCCGGATTCCGGTCTCGTGCGGGGGAATCAGCAGGGTGAAACGGAGGGCGTTCGACAGGTGGCCGTGAGCGATCGCGACGAGCCGGGACAGCCCCTCGCCGAATCCCGGAGCCGTTCCGCCCCGGGAGAGGGATTCGAGGTCGAAACCGCCGGCGCGAAACACGTCCCGGGGGAGCCAGCAGGCGCCGTCTTGCCAGTCATCCCAGAGGTCCTTGAGAATGTTGGCCATCTGCAGTCCCTGGGCGTGGGAAGCCGCGAGCGCCATCAGTTCTTTCCGGTGCCGGTCAATCTCGCCGGAGTAGTTGCAGAAGAACTCGACCAGCATCTCGCCGACGACGCCGGCCACGAAGTAGCAGTAGCGGTCAAGTTGGCGGAGGTCCTCCAGTCCGACGGAACCCGGAAGCCCGACGGAACCCAGTGGTCCGGCGGAACCCGGCAATCCGACGGCGTGCGGCTCGCGCTGGAACTCCGCCATGCCCCCCGACATCAGCCGGATACAGCGTTCGATGGCGGCCCGTTCCGGCGCGCGAAGGTGCGCGGTCACCCGCAGGATGCGGCCCGCACCCCCGGCGAGCTCCCGCTCCGGCTCGGGGGTCGCCGGTGAAAGGGCCGCCGCCAGGTCACGGGCGAACGCCGCCGCGTCCTGGCGTCCGGCGAGGACTTCGACCAGGCGCTCCCAGAACACCTTCTTCCGGGCGAGCGGTAGCCGGGCTTCGTCCTCGATCGTGTCCGCGATCCGGCACAGCAGGTAGGCGTTGCTGACGACCGGCCGGAGACGCTCCGGGAGCGCGGGAATCGTCAGGGCGTAGGTGCGCGAGACGGCCTGAAGGACCCGTGCCTGGTATGCGAGATCGGCGTCCCCGCCGCTGCCCGGAGGCGCGGTCATCATGCCCCCGAAGGCTGCGGCAGGCCGCGGGCGCACAGCCGGAACAGCAGTCTCAGGGCCGGATTCCAGCGGGCGAACAGACTCGTGATCACCACCACCGCCCAGACGCTGCGGCGGGAGATCTTCACTTCCTGTCCGCTGGAGAATCCGGGCGTCCGCCGGATGCGGCGCAGGGTGAGCATCGCGAGCCCCAGGGGCCACAGGCAAAAGCGCCGAATGCCGGTCTCCCGGGACGGAATGAGGAGCGTGTAACGAAGCGCCGCCTCGAGATGCTGGCGGGCGACGCCGACCAGTTCGAGCAGGCCGGCGGAGAAAGCCGGGTCCGTTCGGGTGGCGGGAAGCGACTGCAGTTCGAGACCCGCGGCGCGGAAGACGTCGCGGGGCAGCCAGCAGGCGCCGCGGCGATGGTCCTCCCAGATGTCCTTCAGGACGTTGATCATCTGCAGCCCCTGCCCGAAGGGAACCGAAAGCGCCAGCAGGTCCTCGCGCCTCCTCCTTATGCCGGCCGAGTACTCGCAGAAAAACGCGGTAAGCGTCTCTCCCACGACCCCGGCGACGTGGTAGCAGTAGCGGTTCAACTGTCCCAGATCCAGGAGGCCGCGGGTGGAGGCGCCGCGCTGAAACTCCACCATGCCGCGCGTCATGATGGTGACGCAGCGCTGGATCGCCGCTCGCCTGGCGGCGCTGAAGCGGGCGGTGACTTTGAGGACCCGCTCCGTTTTGGTCACCAGCTCCCTTTCGTTCCCGGTTGCGGCGGACAGGCGCGCGCCCAGATCGCGGGAGAAGCCGGCCGGGTCGCCCTCTCCCGCGACCAGTTGGACAAAACGGGCCGAGAAGATCTCCTTCTCGTCCGGGGAGAGGGACGGGTCATCCTCGATCGTGTCGGCGATCCGGCACAGGAGGTAGAGGTTTCCGACCGCGTCGCTCAGGTTGCCCGGCAGGGGTCGGATCGTGAGCGCGAAGGTGCGGGCCACCCCGCCCAGGATGCGCCGCTGGTAGGCGAGATCCGCGTCCGCCGGATCGAGCGGAGGACCGGCGGTCATGGGGCAGGGGGTTCAGCGCCCCGGGCGCGCTCATTTCGCCGGGCTGCCGGGGCCGGCCGCATCGGACCGCCACCGGGCCCGCCGGCTGCGAGGCGTCTCACGGCTCCAACCGGTCGAGCGCCGCGAGAAAGTCGCTCCAGGGCACCGGTTCGCCGTGCACGGGAGCCAGCGTCTCCACCTCGAGGCGCATGCGCTCGACCTGGGTGTTGAGGGCGCGCATCGACGAGAGTTGACCCGCTTTCGGCGGTTCGTGGGTGTCGAACAGGTCGGCCTGGAAAACGATGCGCTCGGCCGGCAGGTACGCCATCAGCATCCCGGCCACATGCCGCAGCGGCTGGACGTAGTAGACCCGCAGGATCCGGGAGTTGTCGGTGATGACGTAATTCTCCTGAACCGCCTCGTAGTTGTAGCCCTCGGCCAGTTCGGTGGGCGGCCACCGGGAGACGATGTCCGGTTTGATTGTCCTCGGCTCGTAAGTCAGCACATCGTGGTTCAGGAACTCGAGGTTGAGGATGTGGGTGACGATGGTCGATCCGAGGTGCAGATAGGTGCGGAGTCCTCCGATGTGGTCGAAATGCGGGTGGGACGCGATCACCCAGCGGATCGGCTTTTCGGGGACCAGCCTGGTGATTTCCTCGATGACCGCGAGGCTCCGCTCCTCGTCGCCGGGGGCCTCGAAGACCGCGACGAAGTCGCGGAACTCCACCACGTAGCTGTTCGCGGGGCCGCCCCCGAGCCGGTAGACGCCGTCCGCGATCTCGCCCACGGTGACCTCGGTGGACCACTCCGCCCCGGCCACCGCCTCCGGCACTGCCACCGGATCGCCGCACTCGTTGGGCCGGATGTCCGCGAACGTCCCGCCGTAGGCGTTATGTCCGGTGCTCTGCCGGTAGAACTGCCAGTTGTCGTCCCAGCCCTGATGCGAGTGCCAGTCGGTGGGCCACTTGACGTTGCCGAACGAGACGTGATTCGTGGATTCGTGCTCGATGTTGAAGTCCCCCAGCGCGGGGATGTTCACCGTCGTCTTGAGCCGCTGGATCCGGTTTCGGGAGTTGATCGTGGCGTCCACCCGGTACTTGCCGAACATGGTGATCGCGACGACATGCATTTTTTCCGGCCTCACGACGTTGCCGTCGCGGCCCTTCTCGATCTGTTCCCAGCGCCAGAACGCGACCGGGTTCGCGCCCGGCAGGCGAGCGGCTTTCACAAACCCGTGCGGGTTGAGCCACATGTCGAGCCGGTACACCTCGGCGATTTCGGGCGGGACCGCGACCGGCGGGCCGTCGCCGTCCCGGTGCCAGGAAGACTCGCCACTGGTGACGTGGGTCTGCTTCGTCTCCCTCTGCGTGGGAGTGCCTCCACGCCAGCCCAGGCCGTACTTCCAGGACGCGGGGGCGAGACCCGGCCGCCGGTCGAACGTCTCGACGCTCGTGCCGGCTTCCCAGTCGATGACCCGCGTGTAGTTCGCCAGCGTGCCGATCCGCGGCCAGTCGACGTTCACCGCGTTCTCGAAGGTCTGGCCGACCGCGCCGGCATAGCCGCTGCCCGAGAACGTGATGCAGCGCAGCTCGGGTTCGCCGATCTCCTCGGCGACGGCGGCGAGCAGCGGAGCCGGATCGACGTAGCCCGGCGGAAACTCCTGCGCCGCGGCCCAATTCGCTCCCAGGATGAGCAGAACGAGGCTGCCGGCAAGAAGCTCCGCCGTGGTTTTCAGGCGCTCAGGCATGGCTTCGGCGTTTGTCAGGATGCTATCCGGTCCCTGCTGTCCCGGTGGGGCCGAGGCGGACGGCCCCCTCGACAGCGGGCGCGCCGCGCGGCGGACGCCCCTCATGCGGCTACCATTCTCCGTCCGCGTTTCCGGGTTCGCGGACGGTCTGTCCGTCGATTCGGAAAGGGCTAGCCGGTGTAGCTCAGGGGTAGAGCAGCTGATTCGTAATCAGCAGGTCGGTGGTTCAAATCCACTCGCCGGCTCAGCCGTCCGGTGCCGCCGATCTCCACCGCGTCCAGACCGCCTGGACTGCGAAGGCCAACCCGAGCGCGGCCAGAATGGGCGCTCCGCCCAGCAGCAGGATGCCGGGCGGGCCGAGCAGCCCCCCGACGACGCTCCCCAGCGCGGAAATCGGCACCGCGGCCGACCAGAACAGGATGGGAATCCTCGGGCTCATCCGGAAGCGCCGCAGCGTCCAGATCAGGGGCAGGGCGAAGATGCAGCCGGCGGCAAACGCGAAGAGCAGGCCCAGGATCAACGCGGCCGCGTCCCCGAGCGACAGGGGTCCCACGTCCTCCACCAGCAGCAGACGCCCCAGGGCCACCACGATGAACACCCCGGTATAAGCGGCGCCGTACCCGAGACAGGCGCGATACGGGCGTCGTTGTGGAGAGGCCATGAGCGGTTGGGGGAAGGCAGGCCACACGAGTGGTGTCCCGGAAATCGCACGGCATGCCCGAGCCACGAGGAATGGAGGTTAGCTGGGCGCCAACCTCCGTCCCTCGCGCTCAAGGGGTCTCCGCGCGGCTCTCGCCCCGCTCCGGAAGCGAGCTTGCGATGCATCCCGGCCAAAACAGCCGGTGGAGGAACCCGCGCGGCGTTCGGCCGGCGATCCATCCCGGCTTG
This sequence comes from Acidobacteria bacterium bin61, assembly GCA_002238705.1. Taxonomy (GTDB): domain Bacteria; phylum Acidobacteriota; class Vicinamibacteria; order Marinacidobacterales; family Marinacidobacteraceae; genus Marinacidobacterium. Next base: position 12,363 of record MPMW01000078.1, read on the forward strand.
AACAGCCTGTGGCAAAACCCGCGCGGCGTTCGACGAGCGATCCATCCCGGCTTTGAACAGCCTGCGACAAAACCCGCGCGGCGTTCGACGGGCGATCCATCCCGGCTGAGCCGCCCCGCGAGGCGGCGCTCATCGTTGCGTTTCGGCCGAAATACACCGGGTATTCCGGCCTCACGCGCCTTGTCAGCCGGGCGCCTCGCCCCCACCGGGAGACTGGCCGCTCTCGATGACTCGCGCCGTTTCCGGGACACCACACTAGCGCGGCGGGAGGCGCACCCCGCTGTCGCCCCCTCAGTGTGCCTCCATCCGGAATTCCTCGATCGAGGCTCCCAGTTTCCTCAGGTCCCCGGAATCTCCTATGAGCATGAGCTTGTCACCGCGCTCGATCCGCCGATCGCCCCTGGGCGCGACCAACAGGTCCTGTCCGTCCCGTCGAATCGCCAGGACGAGGACGTTCGCTTCCCGCCCCAGGGCGGAGTCGGCGATCGTCCTCCCGGCGAGTTCGGACCGGGAGGTCACGACGAGCTCGCCGGACGCGAATCCCGGATGGCTCATTTCGGAGATGCCGTGCAGCAGGTGGTGGGTATCCGAACCGCACAGATTGCGGAGCACGACGCGGCTGGCGGTGAGGTGTGGCGAGATGATGTCGTGGGCGGCGGCGCCCGCCCGCTCCAGGTTCGCGCGGGAACGATCTTCTTCGGACCGCGCAATGACCCGGATCCCGGGACGAAGCGCGTTGGCGGTCATGGTGATGGACAGGTTGTCGCCGTCGTTGGGGAGCAGGGCCACGATGGTCGATGCCCGCCGTACCCCGGCCCGTTCAAGCGTCTCTTCAGCCGTGCAATCCCCTTGGATCACGCCTACTCCCTGCCGGACCGCTTCTTCGACGGCTTCCGACGAGTCCTCGATTACGCACACCTTGTTCCCGTGGCGCACGAGGCCGGCCGTCACCCGCCGGCCCATCCTCCCGAAGCCGCAGACGATGATGTGATCCTTCATGTGTCGGATTCTCCTTTCCAGCCGCTGCATCGGTGCTTCGGTGATCCACTGGGCAAGAGCCCCGAACGAGTAGCCCAGGGTTGCCACGCCGCCGCCGATGAGAAACACCGCGAAGAGCCGGCCGGCCGGCGAGAGCGGCTGCACCTCGCCGTAACCCACCGTCGAGACGGTGATGATCGTCATGTAGAACGCGTCGCCCAGATCCCACGACTCGATCCACATGAACCCGAGCGTTCCAGAGACGACGACTCCGGCGGCGGCGGCCGCGGCGGCTCCGAAGCCGAAGCGCCAGGGGGCGCGCTGCCAGGGCCGGAAGACGTTCACCGGGCGCTCCCGCCGGAACGTTGCGCCGGGGAACACTCGGGGCGCCGGGCCTTTCTTGCCCGCGCTTGTCCGGGGAGCGGAAGGTTCATGGAACCGGATGGGGCTGGACGCGCCGTCTTCGCACCAGCGGGGCCGCCCTTTCCGGGGCCCGGACCCAATCCGGTGGCGGGGGCGGGATTTGAACCCGCGACCTTCGGGTTATGAGCCCGACGAGCTGACCAGACTGCTCCACCCCGCGTCCGGATTTGGGGGAGCGGACTGTACATTCCGCTGGTGGAGTCTGTCAAAGCCTGG
>MPMW01000079.1 GCA_002238705.1 Acidobacteria bacterium bin61
TCGCAGGGGCAGGCGGTGAAGGCGTGGCCGGAGACCTCCCAGTCCGGGAAGGCGATGTTGCGCGGCCCCGGGGGAGTCACGCCGGGCGGCAGGCGCATCCCCTGGCCGCCGCTCGGGCGAAGGACGAAACGGATCGTGTCCGCAAATCGCACCGGGGTGGGTTCGCCGTCCACGAGCGTCGGCGAGTACTCCCAGCGCCGCGCCGCCTCCGCTGCCGCCGCCCCGAGATCTTCCGGCCCCCGGAGCGAACGGGCGTCCGCGACCCGCCCTTCCCGGTCCACGGTCAGCTCCAGGATGACGAGCGCTTCCTCGCCGCGCTCGCGCGCCGACTCCGGGTACGCCGGCGGCTCGAAGCGGATTCGCTCCGGACGGCTGACATCGCCTCCCACCGGGACGATGTCCGCTTCCGCGGGAACGGCAGCGGGCGCGGGCTCCGGGGAAGTTCCGCTCCTGGCCGGGGAAGGCTGCCCGTTCGGCCGTTCGCCGCAGCCGCCGGCCAGCAACAAAGCGACGAACGCGCCCCGGGCGGCATAATTCGGGAGACGGCGCGGCCGATGCGATGCAAACATCCGGTCGGCGCCGATTTTGCCTCATGCGGACGGGTAACCGGCGAACACCATGGCTCGTGGCCGCGGTGTGGGCGTTTCCGGCCTTGCTGGCCGCTGGTCAGGAACAACCGCCGCCGGACCCGGTTTTCGAAGAGGCGGCCGCCCTGATCGCTGCCGGAGAACGTGACGAGGCGGAGCGTTTACTGAACGACTTCCTGGTGGGCCGGCCGTGGGACGTCCCGGCATTTCACCAGGTCGGGGCGATGTGGCTCCTCGCCGGGGAACCGGAACTCGCGGTTCCCCCGCTCGAGGGAGCCGTGGCCCGGGCGCCGCAGTTCGTGGACAGCCGGCTGGCGCTCGGGCAGGCGCTCGGACAACTCGGCGAAGTGGAGGACGCGCTGCACCATCTCGAAGCCGCCGCCGAGATGGCGCCCTCCCGGTACGAGGCCGCCTACCTCGCCGCCGCGGTGTACGACCAGGCGGGACGCCTCTCCGAGGCGGTGGACGCGGCCGCGCGCGCGGTCGAACTCGCGCCGGGCGATCCGGGTATGCACCGGTTCCTGGGCCGGCTGCTCCTGCGGATCGAACACTGGCCCGAGGCCCAGGCGGGTCTCGAACGCGCGCTCGAACTCGGCTACCGGGAGGATCCCGGGATCTTCGCGGATCTGGGAGCGGCGCTCCTCGGCCAGGAACGGCTGGAGGCAGCGCGGGCCGCCTACGAGCGGCACCTGGAGGTTGCGCCGGAGAGCGCCGAGACGCTGCTGCAACTGGGATATCTGGACTGGCGGCAGGAGGACTTCGAGGCATCCGAGGCGCGCCTCGAACGGGCGATCGCGCTCGATCCCGGCCTGCGCCGGGCGCATCACTTCCTCGGCCTGACCGCGCTGCGCCGGCAGGAACTCGACCGCGCCGAGGCGGCGTTCCGGCGGGCGCTGGAAGGCGACGAGGACTTTCCCGAGGCGTGGCTGAACCTCGGGAAAATCGCGCTCCGGCGAGGCGAGGCGGAAGAAGCGGAGCGCCTCCTGGAGACGGCGATCCGCTACGCCCCCGACTTCGCGGATGCCTACTACCAGCTCTCTTTCGCCCGCCGCCGGCTGGGCGATGAGGAAGGAGCCGCGGCCGCCCTCGAGAAGTTCGAGGAACTGGGACGGGGAGAACCGGGAACGTCCGAACCCCCGCGCTGAGCGCCGGCCTGGCGACTCCCGCGTCCCCGACGACACGATCGTCGCGTCCAGGTCCAGCGTCACCGACGCCACCGCCCGGTGCGCCGCCAACTCCGCCAGGAGCCGCCGATCCAACCCCGCGCTCACCGAAAGCCCCGCCGATGGCCGCGGGATGTACGCCACCCCCGGCTCCCGAACCCGACCCGCCGCCTCGTCGTGGCTCCGCGCCAACCACTCATGCACCGAACGCGCCGAGGGAAACGTCCGACCCCGACCGCCACGGAACCGCCGCGCGAACCAACGTGGCCCCACCCCGAACAGCCGCTTCTCATACCGCCGCACCAACCGGCACAGCCCGGCGTCCGCCTCCAACTGCTCCACGTCTTCCACTCGGTCCAGACCCAGGCAGTTCAGCAGCGTCACCGTCAGCAGCATCTGCCCGTCCGTCCAGCCCTGACCCGCATCCCAAAGCGCCGGCTGCGGCAACAGCCGCTTCGCCGACAGCAACTCCAGCACCAGCACCACTCCCGCGCTCGCCGTCACCACCGCGCCCCCGTCCCGGAACACAATCCGAACGTAAGCGTTCGGTCGAGCCGGTATGAGCCCATGTTTGGGGGGAGCGTTTCCGACACATCCAGAAAGAAGAGTTCGTCTCCAACGAGGCCAATAGGGAGCACCAGGGTTGCAACCTTGGTGCCTTCCGTGGCCTCGACGCCGACCCCCTGTCGATTCGTATTCATTACCAGCTCCCGGCCTCCCCGCCCTCTCTAGTCTCTGATGGGGTAATGGTCTCAGCTACATTGACGCAGAGGGGTTGTTCAAGGCCGCGTCGCAGCGCACAGCTTGGGCCACGCAATCGCGCTTTCACCGGACTCGGCGCTGAAGCTCATGCTCTCCCGATAGTCCGTCACTTCCGGTTGCTGTCCGAGTCTCCGCGTCAACGCCGCGTGAGCCCTTAGTCCCAGCTCTCCTTCCAGTCCCACCATCGCGCACTCGTCGATGATCACCCTAGCGGCTCTTTCTAGGTCGCGGATCCGCTCGTGGTGCAAGCCGCGCTCGGCTACTTCCTTGAGGCTGGCGGAGTTCTCGAAGTACCTCGATTTGCCGAAGATCTCGCCCGACTCCTTCAGTACGTCAGCAATGGCAGCGTAATCTCCTTTCAAACGTGCCCGACTGTCCCCAGGGAGGTCGCAGTAAAGGGTCCGCAAATCGTGAGTCATCCTCGCCCGATCATTGCGGGTCATAAGAATCGCCTTCAGTGCCACCTCGCATGAGAATGCGGCGGTCAGAGCGCGCATCATGAGCGCGCCCGCTCTTTCCTCAAACGTTCCAGGCGCCGTGCGGGAAACTCCTTCGGCATCAGCCCTTACGTGTATCCCCGTCTCAGCCGAACCGTCAATTCGCAACCCTACGGGCCGCGTAATCTCCATCTCGTCCCATCGGTTGATAGCCGTTTCCTGGGGAAAGCTTCGTAAACCGGCGGCGAGGAGCTTGGCCTGAAGATAAAGGAAGCCAGCCTCGCCCGCCGGGACGTTATGGCGCGTGAGCCAGCGCGCGCGGCCCTTCTCTCTCGGAGACTTGAGCGCTACTTGGATCCGCCGGTCCATGCCTGCCTTGTCGCGAGGCAGGTCGGGGATGATTTTCCTCACGAACTTCGCGTCCGAGCGGTACTTGGCCGGTTCCCCCCGACTTGTCCGCGTCAGGTTGCGTCTTGATTCCGACTCGATCTCGCGCCACTCAACCGCCGCCTCCTTTCCCACCACGTGATTGGTGCACAAAGTGCATTCAATCCGTGTGACCTCGCCACCCTCGCACTCGGGGTGGCGTGCATTCCCCCAGCACGCCGTGCACCGCCCTTCGACTGTCGGGACCGTGGGTCGTCCATCTGTCATTTCGTCCTCATTACGCTCGAATTGCCGGTGAGCTGAATCTAGCGCGCATTGTGTGACGAGGGCGCTGAGATGCAGTTCAGGCACAGGATCGGGATAGATCCCGCTCGTCCTATACCAGCGGGTGCGAACCGCGGACTACGCACCGAAGCGCGATCCTCCCGCCGTCTATCCGGTGGTCCGTCGTCCCGGACCTTCGGTTCCGGATAGGAACACGGCCCACTGCTCCATGAGCGTCCGCCGCCGCTCAAACAGGTCCGTGCGCCGGTAGGTCGCCTCGTCGAGATCGCCAACTCGGAGAGTGGCCCAGCCCCGCGGCGAAGGGAAACACTGGCCCTGAGCCGTCCGCCAGACCACGCGGCGCGCGGAGCACCGCCGGTGCCCGCGCGGAGAGCGGAACCCGGTGCTCCCGTCCCCTCTGCATCCGCTCGGGCGGCATGCACCACTCCCACCGCTCAAGGTCCAACTCATCCCACCGAGCGCCGCGCACCCCGCCGCTCCGGCACGCCGTCAGCACCAGGGACTCGAACGCCAGCACCGTCGCGGGATACGCCCCGGAGCCGCGCATCACCTCGATGGCCCGGGCGACCTCTGGTACCGGGCTTCGACACTGGTCCTGGTTGCGGCCACGGCCTATCGCGAGACGGGAGTCGAACCGCCCGCGGCCCGTCTGCACCAGCTTCTCGTAGATCCCGGCGATGCCTCATACCGGCTCGACCGAACGCTTACATCCGAACCGGCGCCTGCTCTACCTGTTTCCTACGAGCCGGCCTGCGCGCTCTTGACTTCGACCGTTATCGGAACTTGAGTCCGGACCTGGCGTGCCCGGGCAGCCCGAATTCGGCCGCCAGTGGGCCTGGGCGGTTCCTCGAGGAGCCCGGACCCGCGCCGGCGCCGGCGAGATCCCGACAAATTCGCCTGATTTGACATAAAGCTGCATCGTCCGGAGCGCGAGAGGCGCTCAGATTCGCTCCGAACGGGTGGTTACCCGCGAAAAAACGGATTCGAAGGCTCCTGGGGCCACGGAATCCGGCCCGATCAGGTGGTTTTCGGCCTCTCCGGCCGGTACCGACGTCCTGGACAGTCGTAACGTGAGGGGGTCGCGCCAGGACGGTTCGCACGGTCCTGGGCCGGTTTCCGGGAGCAGCGCGGTCGCGTCCGGCCGCGCCAGGCGAGAGGCGTGGTTCAGCGGTTGGGGGGCTTGAGGCGCTGAAGACCGTCTTATGCGTCAAGGATCTGCCTTGTAAGGGCGGTCTTCGCGGTTTCAGCCGCGTCGCGGCCGGCCTCCACGCGCCAGAGCCCGTCGAGCGGCGGCGGGCGCTCATGGAGCAGTGGGCGCATTCCCGGTCAGGCCCGAAGGTGAGGGGGCCGGACTCGCCGGATACACGAGGGCAGATCCGGTCGGAGAAACTCCGACCCCCTCTGTTTCAAGATTTGCCCTGCAGCAAACGTCCTGGCCTCCCCTTGACGCCTTGACGATGCGGAGTTCCACCCCAGGGGGTAACTGCTGCCGCACCGAACCCTGTTGCGCCGGTCGAGCGGGATCGGTTCGAGGCCGGCCGCTACGGGGTAAGGCTATGCGGCGGTGGTGGCAGTTGGCGCCGGCGTGGGAGGAGGTGATCCGGTTCTTCGCCTTCTCGCCGGCGGTGCGCAAGATCCTCTACACCACCAACGCGATCGAGAGCCTGCACAGCCAGTTCCGCAAGGTGATCCGCAACAAGGGGCATTTCCCCAGCGACGAGGCGGCGACCCAGCTGACTACCTGGCGCTGAGGAACATCACCGCGAAGTGGAAAAAGCCATCCCCGGAACGGCATGCTGCCAAGGCGCAGTTCGCGGTCCAGTTGGGAGACCGATTCGCGCTGACCGTTTAACCATGAAAAACGGCTCAGCACACAAGATCTCTTACAGGCCGGTCATGCCGTCACCCACTTTCGGCCATAGCTCCATGCCGACTAGTCGCGGCATAACTTGAGCCGGACGCCGTTCTGTTGCGTGTTGACCGCCCAAATCGGACTCTCCAGTTCCTCCAAACCTGCTGGGACACAACCCGTTAGGCGGTTATGCCAGAGGTACAGATACTGGAGAGTCGTCAGCTCCGCCAGTGAGCCCGGGATGGTGCCCGTCAGATTATTGAACTCAAGATTCAGAAGAGAGAGATTCGTCAGGTTCCCCAGCGAGTCCGGGATGGTGCCCGTCAGATCATTACCCCCAAGTTCCAGCCACTCGATGCTCGTCAAACTCCCAAGCCAGTCGGGGACAGGACCCGTCAGTTCGTTGGACGACAGGATCAGCGCCTCAAGATTCGTGAGGTTCCCCAGCGAGTCCGGGACAGGACCCGTTAGTTCATTGGACGACAGGTTCAACACCTCAAGATTCGTGAGGTTCCCCAGCGAGTCCGGGACAGGACCCGTTAGTTCGTTGTGCGACAGGTTCAGCGCCTCAAGATTCGTCAGCTTTCCCAGCCAGTCGGGGACAGTGCCCGTCAGTTTGTTCCACCATAGGCTCAGCACCTCAAGATTCGTCAGCTTCGCTAGTGAGTCGGGGATCGTGCCGGTCAGATTGTTGGACGACAGGCTCAACACCTCAAGATTCATCAGCTTCGCTAGCGAGTCGGGGATCGTGCCCGTCAGTTCGTTGGACGACAGCCTCAGCACCTCAAGATTCGTCAGCTTCGCTAGCGAGTCGGGGATCGTGCCCATGAACCGGTTGTCCTGTAGCGCCAGCGATTCCAGACTGATCAGGTTCCCCAGGGACTCGGGGATGGCGCCAGTCAGTTCGTTGTGCCCCAGCCACAGGAACTCGGTGGTCGCCAGGCTCCCGAGCCAGTCCGGAATGGAACCCGTCAGTTGGATGTCCACGAGATTCAGACCGGTCACACCATCCCGAGAACTCTCGACGCCGGCCCACGATCCGATGTCCAAGTCCGAACTCCAGTTCAGGCTTCCCGAGCCCCGTAGCTCATCGGCCGCATTCAACAGGATTTCGCATTCTCGCACCAGAGCTGCGCTCGACCCGCGCGGCGTTGCTCGGCTGTCCTGGCAGAGTCCGTTGCCCGTTGCCCCGGATTCCACCGTCACGCCGAAACTCTGGGTGGTGTAGAGCCCGCCTGGGTCCGTCGCCGTTACCGTCACCGTCACGTTTCCCGGTCTCACCGGAGTGATTCTGACGCTGCTGCTGAAAACACTGGTGCCCACGACACCAGATTCGTTCGGCGACGCATCGTAATGGAGTAGGTCGCCGTCCGGGTCCGAGAAGGTCCCGAAGACTGGGATCGTCATTGCCCCGCCGCCGTCCGTCAGTACCTGGTCGGCGATCCTGCCAACCGCCCGCGGTGGCCGCGAGCGGATGAGGCCGCCGCCCCCTCGCAGTTCACACCCCGCGAAGTCGCAGACGATCAACGGCTCACCGTCACAGGTGGTGTCCTCCGAACGGAAACGAAGACTGGGTGCGGCAGCCTCCGGCCACGCGATTTCCATCACCTTCCGAACCGTGGATTCGGTCCGCTCGAACCGCAAGGACGAAACCATGATGTCCAGCGCCGCTGCGAACGCCCCTTTGGGACGCGCAAGATCGGAGCGGTACGCCACGTACGGAGCCACCCAGTCGAAAACGGCACTCCCCGAGTGCGGCCATTCCACCGTGAGCGTGGTCGTAAACAGTCGGGGTTCAATGAACCGCGGGTGCCTTCTCGGGCGCTCAGCGCGTACCCAGACGCCCCGGCAAGCACTCACCCACGCCCCTGAAATGGGGGCGGCCCTTTCGCCGGTACCGCCATCGAGCGGCACCCCGGTCTCGCGACCGGAGCGCATCGTGAGGGTGATCCCTCTGGTACTCCGCCCTGCCGTTACACGGACGAGACCACCCCGCACCACATCCTCCAAACCCGTCCGGGTCGAAAAACTCCATGCGAGAGGATGCGCCTCTTCAATCATCATCGGCTGCGCCATCAACGCGTATTCCCCCGGATCAAGACCCTCGATGACGAACTCTCCGGCGCTATCGCTGAACGCTCCAACCCGATCATGCAGCGGTTGGTCGCCACGAGGGAGCGCCCACACGACAGCATATTCGACTGGTTTGGAGGCCATGGACAAAGTGCCGGAGATACTTCCCGTTTGCCCCTCACGGTCAGTCCCTGGACGCAACAGGGACGCTGCAACGATGTCATCCCGCGATAGATCGTCCGGAAGTGGGAGCCCTACTCCGTAGGACATCGCCGGGTCTCCGGGATGGCCTTGTTCGACGACATTTGGCGCCAGAGAAAGGGCTCCTGAGTGATTCAGGCCAAGGCAGTGGCCGAACTCGTGCGTGAGCGTGCGCACCGTCTCGTCGTCTCGGAATGTGGCCCGGAACCAATCTGGTGCATTCCAGTCCTCAGGGTTCGTGGCCCAGGCCTTACCCAAGGCCACGTCGCACTCGGAGATCTCCCACGCGCCCCGGGTTCCCGTGCGAGCCATCCAGATGCGCGCGCTACCGAACGCATCCTGCTCGTCATCAATGAAAAGCGAGTTGATCCCGTCCTGGCCGACTTCGGCCGGAGCCTCGAGACGGCCGAGACCCCACGAGATGTCTGCCGTCGGAATGCGTGACCAGGCCTGCAGCGACTGCTCGACAAACGGCGCCACTCCCTCTCTCGAATCGAAAAACACGTTCCAATCCGGGTCACGGGCGATGTTCCAGTCAAGGTGCGCTCCCGAGGCCCATTCCCTGGTCGTCCACCGTGTGGCAGTTTCGGATGTGGCCCAAAAGTCCCCCATGAACCTATACGCCACAGCTCGGTCAGCCACGACCACGGTGACAAGCGCGAGCGCGAACCCAAGGCCGCGAGGGACAGAGATGCGTTGCCCTCTGGAACGGCGGTCGCGGGACGAATCAGCCTCTATGGCAATCGTCATTTGGTAACTCCCGGCACGTTACCACTTGTAGCTGCCGCCGAGGTCCAGGATGAGGACGCGCGGCTTGTACTGGAGGGCCTGGACGAGCAGGAAGTTGAGCGTGAAGCTGCTTGCCCGCGCCGGTGGCGCCGAGGATGAGCGTCTGGCCAACGTCGGCCGCGGCGAAGAGGTCGTAGTGGTAGGAGGACTTCCAGGACGTCTCGAACGTGGCGAGGGGCGGCCGGGAAAGGTGTTTGCTGACCCGGTGCCCGCGCGGCAGGCCGTAGAGGGGGGGTGCAAGGCAGGCGGCGACGCCGGCACTTGCGGAGACGGAGCGGATCTGGCGCTGGCGCGGAATGGTGGGCGTGACCGGCAATCCCCGGCCGGGAACACCGCCGTGCGCGCCGTCTCTCGGTGAGCGCTACTCTGCTGGGACAAGGATTTCGATGCGTTTCCCCTTCTCGCGGCCGGATGGGCCCGATCTCGGCCGCACCCGGATGCCGGCGGAAAGGAAGTTCATTCCCGCGCCGCGGATCGTGCGCGCGCCCGGAGAACCGGCGCGGGATCAGCCGTGGTGGAAGGAGATGCTGGGGATCGGCACGAAGCGGGAGTGGGTTCTGATCGGGATCATTCTGTTCCTCTTCTTCGCCTCCACCTACGAACGGCAGGGGACAGCGCGGGCTCTTTGGGAAGCGGTTACGGTAACGGCCGGTCTGCTGTTTGCCCGCTGGTGGTCGAGCCGGCAGGAACGAGAGTCGGACGAGGCGCGTCGGCCCGTGCTGGAACTGGGTGATTCCGGACGGGAGGAGCCGGGAGCGCGCGGCTGACCGGTTCGCCGCCGGCGGCGGGAGGCGCGTACCATGGCCCCGCCGTCGTTACGCGGGAGGAACTTCACGATGCGTTCGGGACGAATCTTCATCACCACACTTCTCTTCTTCGCGGTGGCCGCCGCGCCGGCCGTGGCCCAGTCCACCCATCCGCCGGTGGCGACCTTCTCGATCGTCGCCTATGACCCCGACAGCGGGGAGATGGGAGTTGCGGTCCAGTCCAAGTACTTCTCCGTGGGCCACGTGGTGCCCTGGGGCGAGGCGGGGGTCGGGGTGGTCGCCACCCAGGCCAACGTGAACGCCGGTTACGGCCTGCAGGGGCTCCATCTGTTGCGCGAGGGTCTGAGCGCGGAGGAGGTGAAGGACCGCCTGCTCGCCGAGGACACCTTCCCGGGACTCGAAGGGCGGCAGTTCGCCGTCGTGGACGCAAACGGCGGGATTGCGGCCCACACCGGGCCGACCGCCACCTTCTGGGCGGGTCACCGCGTCGGTGAGCACTACTCGGCGCAGGGCAACATCCTGACCGGGCCGGAAGTCGTCGAGGCGATGGGCGACGCTTTCGAGGCCGCCGGGGGAACGCTCGCGGAGAAGATGCAGGCCGCGATGGTGGCCGGGCAGGAGGCCGGCGGCGACAGCCGCGGCCGGCAATCCTCCGCGATGTTGGTGGTCGGGAAGGGCATGGGCCGGAACATCAACAACGACGTGGTGGCCCGGCTTCAGGTGGAGGACCATCCCCGGCCGATCGAAGAACTCGGCCGGGTGCTGAACATCAACCTCGCGATCACGGAGATGTCCCGCAGCCGGGAACGGAACCAGGCCGGAGACGGGGCGGGGGCGCTCGCCGCCGCGGAAAGGGCCACGGAACTCTGGCCCGACGCTTCCGACACCTGGCTGAACCTGGGGCTCCTGAGTTACTCGCTCGGCGACCGCGAGCGGGCGCTCGAGGCGCTCCGGAAGGCCGCCGGGATGAACGAGCTGTTTCGGGGCCAGCTCGAGTCCACATTGAGCTGGACCCGGCATCCGGGGCTCGACGAGGAGTTCCTGGCGGCGCTCTTCCCGGAGGGATCCTGAAGAGTCGGCTCCGGGAGCAGTGACCGCCGACCGGCCGGTGCGCCTGACCCGTTCGCTCGGCGCGGCGTTCGCGCTCTGGGCGGCGCTGGGCGGCGCGGGAACCCAGGATGCGGAATCCCTGCTGCGCGCCGGGCAGCGCTGGCTCGACGCCGGGAACGCCCGGGCGGCGGTGGAGTCGTTCCGCCGGCTCGCCGACGCGGTTCCGGACTCGCGGTCCCACTACTACCTCGGAGTTGCCCTCCTCCAGGACGACCGGCCGGACGAGGCGGTCGCGGCGCTCCGCCGCGCCGAGACGCTCGCCGGCGCTCCGAATCCCGCTCTGACGCTCTCGCTCGGGACGGCGCTTCTCCGCACGGGCGCCTCCGGCGAAGCGGTCGATGTCCTCGCGGAGGGCGCAGAGCACTTTCCGCGCGCCGCGCCCATCCTGATCCAGCTCGGGTACACGCACTACACGAGGCTCGAGGGCATCGCCGCGCGCGCGGTCCTGCTCCGGGCGCGGGCGGTGGCGCCGGGCAATCCGCTGGCCCCCTTCTACCTCGGGCTGGCGGAGGCCGCCCTCGGGGCGCTCGAACCGGCCGCGGAAGCGTTCAAGAAGGCCGTAGTCCTCGATCCTCGAAACTCCGAGGCCCACGTGGCGCTCGGACGCACGCTCTCCCAGTTGGGGCGCCCCGAGGAGGCCCGCGAGGCCTACCGGGCCGCGCTCGCCACCGCGCCCGGATCGCCGCCGGCGCTCGTGGGGCTCGGGAAGCTCGAACTGGAAGCGGGTCGTGCGGAAGCTGCCGTCGCCTCCTTCGAGGCCGCCCTGGCGGCGAACCCCGCCCACCGTCAGGGGCTCTACAACCTCGCCGCCGCCCTGGCGCTCCTCGGGCGCGCCGAGGAGGCGGCCGCGGTGCGCCGCCGGTTCGCCGAGGCCACCGCGGCGGGGGACGACCCGGGGCGCTCGCTTTCCCGCACCCGCTCGAAGGCCCGCCCGCGTTGATGCGGAAGCTGCTTCTCGGGCTTGCCGGGTCCCTCGCGGCATGGCCGGCGGCGGCGCAGGACTTCGTCTTCGTGGACCGGACCCAGGACGCCGGGATCCGGTTCCACCACGAGGACGGCGGGAGCGGCCGGCGCTACGTGATCGAGATCGTCGGGGCGGGGGTGGCCGTGTTCGACTACGACGGGGACGGCTGGCCGGACCTCTTCTTCGTGAACGGACACCCGTTGCCGGGTGACCCGGGGGGCGCGACGGTCGGGAACCGGCTCTTCCGGAACCGCGGTGACGGCACCTTCCGGGACCGGACGGAAGCGGCGGGACTTCTGGACCCCGGGGAAGCGCGGCACTACGGCATGGGGGCGCTGGCGGGCGATCTCGACGGCGACGGCGACCCGGATCTGCTGGTGACGCACTTCGGGGAGGAGCGCCTCTTCCGGAACCAGGGAGACGGCACGTTTCGCGAGGTTCCGGGAGCGGGCGGCGCGACGGATCCGCGCTGGACGACGAGCGCGGCGCTCTTCGACCCCGACGGCGACGGAGATCTGGATGTCTATGCCGCGAACTACCTCGACTACGCGCTGGAGCGTCATCGCGATTGCGTGAGCCCGGTCCGGGAACTGCTGGCCTACTGCCACCCGCAGGAGTACCCGGGAGCGGCGGATTCGTTCTTCGAGAACCTGGGGGACGGGACCTTCCGGGCATCGCCGGTTCCCGGGTCGGAGGACGGAAAGGGCCTCGGCGTGGTGGTCAGCGATCTCGGCGGGGACGGAACGCCGGACGTCCACGTGGCGAACGACACGACGCCCAACTTCCTGTTCCGGACCCTCAGCGGACCGGGCGGGGTCGAGTTCCGGGAAGAGGGGCTCGCCGCGGGAGTCGCCTACAACGAGGAAGGACTTCCGGAAGCGGGCATGGGGAACGACTTCGGAGACGTGGACCGGGACGGGCTCGTGGATCTCGTGGTCACCAACTTCGATTTCGAAACGAACACGCTCTACCGGAATCTGGGCGGCGGTCTCTTTCTGGACGCGACCGCTTCGTTCGGAATCGGAAGCGAGAGCCTCACCGAACTGGCCTTTGGGTGCGACCTGGCCGACTTCGACAACGACGGCTGGCTCGACCTGGCGGTGGCGAATGGCCACATCCTGGACAACATCGCCCGAATCCAGTCGAACCTCACTTTCGCCCAGCCCGGCCAGGTGTTCCGGAACGAGCGGGGGCGCCTCCGCCGGAGCCGCGAGAGCGAGGGCGCCTTCGCGCGGCCCCGGGTGGGGCGCGGCCTCGCCAGCTTCGACTACGACCGCGACGGGGACCTCGACCTGGTGCTCGCCAACAATCGGGGGCCGGCGGAGCTATTGGAGAATCAGGGGGGCGCCGAGGCCGGCAAGGCGGTCGGTTTTCTCCTGGTCGGGACCGGGGGGAACCGGGAGGGGGTTGGGGCGCTGCTCCGTCTCGAGGGAGGCGGGGTTTCGCAGCAGGAAGAAAAGCGGATCGGGGCCAGCTATCTCTCCCAGCACGACCCGGTGATGTGGTTCGGTCTGGGCGCTTCGGCGGTGGCAAGAGAAGTCGGGATCCGGTGGCCTTCGGGGCAGGAAGAATCCCTCGGATCGTTGCCCGCGGGAGCGGTCCACGTCCTCAAGGAGGGTGTCGGGCGCATCGCGAGCTTCGAGTTCGGGGTGCGGGCAGGACCGGACCGGGCGAGACGATGAAGACGGCCCGCGCGACCTTCGGAATCCTCACGCTGCTCCTGGCCGGCCGGGCATCCGCCCAACCGGAAATCCGGTTCACCGAGGTGGCCGAGGACTCGGGGGTCCGTTTCATCAACATGTACGGGGGCGTGCGCGCCAAGGACTTCATCCTCGAGACCACCGGAACCGGCGCGGCGTTTTTCGACTACGACGGCGACGGGGACCTGGATCTGTTCCTGGTCAACGGTTCCCGTCTCGGCTATGACGCGAGCCGGAGCCTCTCGAACGCGCTCTTCCGCAACGACGGCGGCGGGCGTTTCAGCGAGGTGACCGGACCCGCCGGCCTCGAGTCCTACGGCTGGGGGCAGGGGGCCTTCGCGGTGGACCACGACAACGATGGCGACCTCGATCTCCTGGTGACCCGCTTCGGGCCAAACCTCTTCTACCGGAACCGGGGAGACGGAACCTTCGAGGAGGTTGCGGAGGAGGTGGGGCTGGACGATCCCCAGTGGGGCACCGGAGCCGCCTTCGGCGACCTGGACCAAGACGGCATTGCGGACCTCGTGGTGGTCAACTACGTGGATTTCAGGCTGGAAGAGACTCCGGGTCCGGGCGAGGCGCCGTTTTGCTTCTTCCTGGGAATCCCCGTGATGTGCGGCCCGAACGGCCTGCCGCCGGCGCCGGCGCTCCTCTACCGCGGCCTCCCCGACGGGCGCTTCGTCCGCGTGGAAGGCCGGGCGATCGGCGCGGAGCGCTACTTCGGTCTCGGCGTGGTGTTCGGCGATCTCGATGACGACGGCGATCTGGACGTCTACGTGGCCAACGACCAGACGCCGAACAACTTCTTCCGGAACGACGGCGGGGCGGGCGGGTTGGAGTTCACCGACGTGGGTCTTTCCGCCGGCCTCGCCTACAACGAGG
>MPMW01000080.1 GCA_002238705.1 Acidobacteria bacterium bin61
CCGGATTGACAGCGGGACGCGGCTGGCACGGAGTGCCCGAGCCACACGTTGCAATTTGGTGCGTCCGATCACGGTGCGGGACGCTGAGTTCCGAGAGTTGACCAAGAAACACCATGGGTGATCGCACGAGCCGCCTCTCCGGCGAGGGTGCGCCCGAACCCGACCTCCATCGCCGCCACGGGCGGCGACTGCGCAGGCCGGGTAGAGCGTTCTGGCTGGCCGCGCTGGTGATTGGCGGCCTCGCCGTTCCCGCCGCCGCGCAGAACGGGAACGGACGGCCGAACGTGTTCTTCGACTGCTCCGGGCCCCGGTGCGACTCCCGCTACTACCGCACCGAGATCACGTGGGTGAACTGGGTCAACGACAAGGAAGACTCGAACGTCCACCTGATCATGACCAGCCAGCCGACCGGTGCCGGCGGACGGGAATACCTCCTCCATTTCATCGGCGCCGGCGAAGAAACGAGCTACGACGACGAGCACGGCTACCGGTCGCTGCCCACCGACACCGACCGGGAGACGCTGGACGGGATCGTCCACACCATGGGGCTCGGGCTCGCCATGTTCGCGGACGAGGCCGGATACCGGGGGCTGGTCGTCATGAGCCCGATCGACCGGGAGGAAGCGGCGGTGGCGCGCGGGGTGGTGGCCCGGGACGAGGTGGAGGATCCCTGGAACCTCTGGGTGTTCCGCATCGACGGGGAAGTGGGAATCGAGGGCGAGACCAAGGAGCGGCGCACCAGCCTGGAGGGGGGCTTTTCCGCTTCGCGGGTGACTCCCGACTGGCGCGTCCGGTTCTCGGGCGACATCGAGAACGACCGCCTCTCGATCGAACTTTCCGACGGCACCTTCGAAGACACCCGTACCAACTGGAGCTTCGACACCCAGGTCGTGTACGCCCTGCTTGACCACTGGTCCGTCGGGATGGACACCAATACCAGCCGCAACCTGACCTACAACCAGGACGTGCGGGTCGAGTTCTCGCCGGCGCTCGAGTACAGCGTCTTCCCCTACGACGAGGCGACCCGCCGCAGCCTCACCTTCTACTACACGATCGGCCCGGCCTATCGCGATTACGCGGAGCCCACGATCTACGGAGAGACCGAGGAGACGCGCTGGGAACAGGCGATGAACGTCCGCTTCGGCCAGCGCCAGCGCTGGGGGAACGCTTCGATCAACCTGCGGGGTTCCCATTTCCTGCACGACTTCGAACAGCGCCTGATGTCGCTCGGGGGGAACCTCTCCTTCCGCGTCTTCCGGGGCCTCGAACTCGAGGTCCGGGGCAACGTCTCCCAGGTGAACGACCAGATCTACCTCGCCGCCGAAGAGGCGACCGACGAGGAAGCCCTGCTGCAGCTCCAGCAGCGGGCGACCGACTTCGACTACCGGATGGAGGTCGGGTTCGAGTTCCGGTTCGGGTCCATCTTCAACAACGTGGTGAACAACCGGTTCCGGCGCCGCCGGTTCTGAGGGGCTCCGAGGGGCGACGTCTTCGGCGTTGCAGAGTCCTGTGTTCGTCCGGTCTTCTAGGTTGCCCGGTGACCGGGTCCCCCTAGTGTTTGCCACCCCTGGCTGCGCCTTCTGCTGATCTCAGAGACCGCTCCGACGGGACGGACCCGCTCTTGGCAATGGCGGTCTCCGAGAGGCCTCCGGTACCTAGCCACCACGCGTACGGCGCACTGATGCTTCCCAACTGGCCGACACTAGCGTCCCAGCAACTCCTTGAGCTCCTTCTTCAGCCTTCTTCCGTCTGAGTTGATCAATCCTTCGACCTGCAAATCCTCCAACATCTCCTTGTCAGATGGATCTTCGGAAAAAATCCCCTTGTTCACCTGAGACCCGTAACGCAGTAACACTCCTCTCACATATTCAACGGCGTCGCGAACTTGCTTTCCGGACGACACCCTGGCAAATCCTTGCTGCTCGCGCTTAAGTCGTGGTAGGAAATAGACGACTGGCGATCCGGGTTTTTCGGCCACGATATCGTTAATCTGATCCAAATCATGCCGCAAGCACTTCTCCATGAAAGTATGTTGGCTTGCTGTTCCGATGTACCACGGCGTGGTGTTCATCCTGAATTTGATTCCAACAACGTACACCCCCGTCGCATCATGAAGGTATGGGTCTCTCTTCCTACGAATCTCGTCCCACATTTGAAGGACATCGTCAGGCGCTATTTTCTTTGCGTTCTGGTTTTGCACTGGCACACCTAGTGGACCAACAACACCGTATATGTGTTTGGCATCCGCGTTGTGGATACGAACAGATTGGCTAATACCAAAGACACCCTTGAAGCCGCTAGCATCCTTTGTTGGTTTTCCTTTGGGATTCAGGATCCCCTCGATTCTCGTCTGTTGAACGAAACGCGTACCTTGAATATTCGCGAGGTCGTTATTGACCTCCAGTGACAGATGGATCAACAGCTCTTCCACGAACCGGACGCCAGGATACTCCGTCTTGGTGGGCGGTGAGAACGTGCCGTCCTTCTCGACACGCGTGACGAGATATAGGAACGGAGTGCCTAAGCCACGATAGACATTGAATGCCACACGATTGAATTCGTTCAGATTCCGTCCGGTAAAACACTCCTTGCGGAATGCCTGCTTCTCTGCCTTTCCGACATACCAAGGTAGCGTTTTCCCGATCGTCTTCCTCTTGCCCACGGCGCCTCGAACGCCAAAGAGATATACACCACACGCGTCCGACAGACCTGGCGTGGCAGCGTCGATTTTCGTCCACAGAGCATCCGTGTCCTCTTTGTCGAACCAATCATCGTGGCCATGACAATCCGGAATGTCATATGGGCCAAAGATCTTGAAGTTCATCGCGTGTTATCTCCTTGTGGATAACGGTGCCCCGCGCCGTTGGCGGCGACCCTCGTCCATCAGACTCGCCCCGCAGCAGAGTTCGCCAAGAATAGACCCTTGTCTGGGTCCGGTATCAAGAGTCGAATCGACCCGGCTCTATTGTGGGCTCCCCGTAGGCGGTAGATGGCGCCCGCCTGGGCGAGCTGCACCGGAGCCCCACCGGGGGATTCGCGGGACTCGCCATGGGAGGGCAGATTGCGAGGCCGGCCGAGACAACGGCGCCACGCCAGAGCGGTTCCCGATGGTGGGGGGAATTCAATGCCGGTCAGTAGGTGCGGCGGAAGCGGAAGTCCACGCCCAGCGAGCCGTCTTCGTCCCGCGAGAGGATCCAGGTGACGCGGCCGCGCACGTACTCGACAACGACAATGGCCTCGTCGGCGTCCGAAAGGCTCGACGAATAGCGAACATTGAGATCCTGGTTTAGCTGCTTGCTGAGGGTCACCCGCGCCGTCGGGTCGCTGAACCGCCCGATCATGAAGGGGTCGACGGTCACCCGATCGATTCCGAACACCCGGCCCGCCCGGCTGCCGATCATGCTGCTGAACTGCTGGCTCAGCAGATTGGTGGCGGAGACTGCGGCGACCGGGTCGTCCGTTTGCGCCCTCAGCAGGTTCTCTTCCGGGGCGCCGGACAGCAACTGGAGGATGTCCGTCTGCCTTAGCGGAGGTTCGGAACTCAGCCTCGCGTCGATTTCCTCGGCGGTTCCCGAAGCGGTCAGGCGCACGCGATAGTTCCTGATGTTCGCTTCGGCGGCGACGTCGAACAGTGGCTGGATGCTCGTGGGGTCGATGAACTCGGCGCGCCCGGAGACGATTTCAAAGCGGTGGGCGCCCACATACAGCTCACCCTCCACCAGGTCCGCGCGTCCCACCACCGCGGGCGACGCGGCGGAGCCCTGGAGCCCGAAAGCGGCATCCGCGGCCAGGTTGAAGATCGAGTTCCGGACCGCGAAGGGAGAATCGGTCTCCACCCGCACATCCAGCAACACCTCGTCCAGGAATCCGCCCGATTCCGTACCTTCGGGAACGGTGATGCCGTCTGCTGCAGCGAACATGGTGGTGGACAACTCGTAGTCACGGCTCCAGACCGCGTCGTCCACCCGGACCTCCCCGGAGAGCACGCGTCCGCCCTGATCACCCAGGATCCTCAAGTCCGCATGCACGGTGGCGCTGAAGTCGGCCGGATACCGGATCCGGGCGTCCGTCAATTGAACCCGCACGTCGGTGGGTCCAACTTCCGCAGCGTCGATCAAGATCGAGCCCGACACGGCAAGGTCGCCCGAAGCCAGGCGCCCCTTCAACCCGTCGATCGTCAGTGTCCGCTGGTCGAAGCTCACCGACCCACCCAGCTCACTCACACCGTGCGGGAATCCGTCCGCACGGAAGGAAGCGTCCCGGATCGTCCCCGTGCCGAACATCTCGGGGTCGGTGGTGGGACCGGCGACCGTGATCTCCAGTTCCAACTCGCCGTCCGCGGCCAGCCCGGGCACGAACGTCTCGGCCATCTGGAGCGAACTCTGCCCCCGCAGGGTGAGGTCGAGACGTTCCTCATCCAGATGAATTGAGCCCGCCGCCTCAAGCTCACCATCGGGGTGGACGAGACGGAATCCATCCAACGCGACCATGCCGTCCTCCATCACGATGCGGGCAGGACCGCCGGACTCGGCGACGAAGTCCGGCGCGGAGATCTTGAGACTCTCAAGAGCGACATCTCCCGTCATCCACTCGTCAAGAGGGTCTTCGAGGCCGAAATCACCGGTCCCGCTAACCACGATCGAGATTCCGCTCTCCGGAGCCGCATCGAACAGGAACGAGGCGACATCAATCTCGCGCAGGGTGACCGTCCCGGCCAGGTCGGCCTCGAGCCTCCCGGCAATCCTGAACGACGCGGTTCCGGAGTCCAGGGCGCCGCTGGCGTCGAAGCGCTCGCCAGCGACCGATGCCTTGATGCCCCCCGGGCCGAGGGGAACGTCGAGCACCGCGACGCCGGGAATTGTTCCTTCCAATCGGAGTTCCGGAACCAGCAGATCCCCTCCGACATCCACGCGCAAGTCCGAGCGCATCGAAATCCAGTCCAGGCCCAGTCCGGGCGCCAGGGGATAGTCCCGGCCGGTGATGGAGCCTTCCATCGTCCCGTCCACCAGATCGATCGCCAGGGCTCCCTCGGCGCGCCCACCGCGGAAGATCGCCGTCATCGGCGCCAGGCGGACGGACTCGCCGTCCAGATCCCAGGCAATGGACAGCTCGTCGAACGGCTGTTCCAGAAAGGTACCGGCGGAACCCGCCAACGATCCCCCGCCGTAGTAGCGCTCGTCGCGCCGCGCGATGTTGCTCCGTCCGCTGACGACGCTTTCCGCCTCGAGGTCCCACTCGAGGAAATCGATGATCTCCCGAATGTCCCACCCGTCCCACTCGGCGTCGAACTCCAGGTCGGGGAACTCACCGGGCCCGCGATCGAAGGCCCCGGAGGCGGAGAGCGTTCCCTCCCCGGCACGGGCGCCCAGGCTTTCGAGCCGGATCGCGGCGGGCGTGATCCGGGCGGTCGCAACCAGGGTCTCGGTGTGGAACGTGGAAAACCGCAAGCCCTGCCCCTCGACGGTTCCCGCGATGGCCAGATCGGACCAGGGGCCCTGGACGGTTCCTTCGAACCGGCAGGCTCCGGACACATCCCAGGCGATCGACTCCGGATCCTCTCCGAAGACCACCCGCCAGAACTCCTGCTGAACCAAATCCACTTCGGCGGCGTCGCCCGCAACGCCGCTCACCACGAAGTCGGCGTTCCCCGAGCGCAGATAGCGGCCCTCGAGCGTGCTCTGGAAGGCCGCGCCTTCGACGGCGAGCCGCCGCACCACGACGGCCTCCTCATTCATGGTCACCGCCGCCTCCAGACCCAGCGGCAGATCCCCGGATCCGCCCTCCGGCTTCTCGGCGGCCGCTTCGATGGTCCCCGTCACCCGCAGGGGGTCCGCGAACGGGACCCGGAGATCGGCGTCCAGACTGACGCGAGAGCGCAGGGTAGTCGGCGTCCCGAAGATTCCCTCGAGGGTGCGGGAGAGCGCTGCGCCGCGGACCGTCAGCGCGACTTCCGCCGGGTTTTGCTCGGCAGGCTGCACCTGAAGCACGTGCAGCGTGGCGGTTCCCCCGGAGACGAACCCCTCGGAGGAGGAAACCTGGAACCGGTCCGGATCCCAGTGAACGACGGTCTTCCAGTCGCGGAGCGGCACGCCGTAGAGGCGGGCGCCCGGGAGCGCGAACTCGCCGTCCAGCGCGAACCCGTTCGCTCCGAACCCCACGGTCCCGTCAAAGCGAACTCGCGGATCCCCCCGGGTGTCCATCTCCTCGAAGCCGGCCAGGAACCGGCCGAGCCCGCCGGCGTCCCCGCTGACGCCAACCCGGAACTCACCTTCCGGTTCTCCGTCCAGGTCCAGCGACCCATCCAGGTCCACCGTCAGCAGGTCGGATTGAACGGCGAACCGATCGAGATGAAGCTGGTTCCCACGGATGCGGAACTCCGCGTTCAGGGCCAGGGGAAGCTGCGGCAGTTCCCGGAAACGGAACATTCCCGCCGCGGATCGGACCTCTCCATCAACCGCGGCCGCACCCACCACCCGGAAATCGACGGCCACCTCATCGACCCGCACTTCCCACGGCGTCGGCAGACTCCGATAGCCGATGGTCGTGCCCGCCACCGCAATGCGGTCCGAGGAGAACGACAGACGACTCGCGAGCGCTTCAAACCCCGATCCGGACGCGGCGGGATCGGAGCGCGGCGCACTCCCGTCGTCGAGTCCCCACAGGCTCAGTCCCTCGATCGCCAGACTCTCGAAGTGGAGACGCGCCACGACCAGCGACCACAGGCCCAGATTCCCTCGTACCTCATCGATCGAAAAAACCGGAGGCGCCGGGCCCACGTCCGCCGGCTCCCTTCCCACCTGCAGTCCACGAACCACGAATTCACCCTCCGGAAGCGAGATCCGGAATCCGCCAGCAGCGACCGGACGATCAAGCGCCGCCGAGAGGCGGGACGTGGCGAAGGCCAGCAGCCGGCCCTGGTCGATCCCGCGAACGGCGGCCACGCTGGCGGCGGCCAGGAGAAGCAGACAGGCGGCCAGCCAGAGCCCGGCGCGACGGAATCGACGCGCCCGGGCGGCCTCGGGGCTCACGTCACTCCTGGCGCGCCATCAGGGCCCCGGGCAAGCTTCGGCTTCGAGCTCCTCGTCGGTGGCGTCATCACGCGCGAAGCTGCCGCTGTCGCGGATCTTTCCATCGGCATCGATGGCGCAGTACGTGAAGCGGTCCCCGGTCGCGCGGACATACATGAAGTGATTGAAGGCGCCGCGGTCCTCGCGACGGACCGCGCGTCGGTCGCCTCGCGCGGAATCCGCCTTCTTGCCCCCGGCGCCGGTCACGAAGTACCGGATACCGCGCTGCGGCTTGAGCCGCGCGTAGAAGTGCTGGTGGCCCTGGAACACAACGTCAACGCCGTGTTCCAGGAAGATCGGCTCCAGTTCGGACCGCAGGTCGGCATCGTCGCCCCGGCAGATGAGTCCGAACCAGTGGCACCTCGTTGGGCTGTAGAGCGGGTCGTGCACGGCCACGACCTTCCAGCGGGCTCTTGATACCCGCAGGGCTTCGGCCAACCAGCGGAGCTGGGGTTCATCCGTTCCGTCTTCTACCTTCGTCTTCTCCGAAGCCAGCGTGTTGACATCGAGCACGAAGACTTCAACCAGCGGATTTCCCCGCGAACCCGCAGCGGATTTCTCCGGAATCTCGATCGAGTAGTAGCGCAAGCCGTCCCGGTAGCCGAACTCGGGGGTCGCCAGGTGGGCATCCACCTCGCAGTCGCGTGACAGCGCGTAGGCGGTTTCGTCCCGGGGAACCGGCCTCAGGCCCGACTCCTTGCATCGCTCCACGTCGTGGTTGCCGAGCGCTGCATGGATCCGGACGCCAAGGTCGAGGACCCCGCGGTAGACACTCAGGAACCTGGAGCCGATGAAGCGCGCTTCGCCGTGCTCGTAGACGTTGTCCCCGAGCAGGAAGACGTGAGACACGGGCGCATGTTCGGCGGTGCGCCGGATCTCTGCCGCCACCCTCCGGGCGCGCTTATCGCCGGTGCCGGTGTCCCCGACCAGGATGAAATGCGCCGCGGGCGCCGAATCCTGGCCAGGCGCAGCGGGCGGCGCGGCGCCGCCGGCGCCGGCCACCAGCAGGCCCGCCAGGATGGTCCGCAAGGTCCCCATGGCTCCGGCGCCGTCAATGGCTCCCGTCCGGCGCGGGATAGACGGTCACGATCGCTCTCCCGTTTCCTCCTTCGTCAGCGACGAGGAGCGCACCGTCCGCGGCGAACGTGATGCCTTCCAGTTGGCGATGCCATCCGGCCCGAAGCCGCCTCACGGCCACGACCTCCCCGCCCGGAGTGACCTCCGCGATCGCGCCCTGGCGCGCCGCGACGACGAAGTAGTTCCCCGAAACCGGGTGCCGCTCGATGCCGGAGGGACGGTACCGGTTCGCCCCGATCCGCCCGGCAAGATCACGGACCGATACGAGGGTGGGCGGATCGTCACGCAGCCGTTTGTCCGCGACGGACCAGCGATAGATCGCCGCCTGCCCCACGAGGTCCGCGGTGCGGGGGTCCTTGCACATCAGCAGGAGTTCCCGCGCTCCATCGTCATACGCGAGGCCCTCGATTTCGCAAGACCGCCCAACCCCGGTGGCGTAGACGGTGAACAGGACCGCTTCGCCGTCACTCCCTTCAGGGAACTCGTACAGGCGTCCGGCGCTGCTGACCAGGTAGATCCACGCGTCAGCCACGGCGATCCCTTCGAAGTCGTCCGCCACCGGGTCTCCGACATCCGCCAACCGGAATTCCTTCAGGACCGAGCCGTTCCGAGGGTCGATCTCGAAAACGATCCCGGCTTCGTCGTTGTGCCCCAGCAACCGGTGGTCGCCCGTCATCGCCAGACCGGAAATCTCCCGGAGCCGGCGCGGGAGCTCCGAGTGCGTCGCCTCCTCGGCCCTCAACCCGTAGTCATCGAGGGAGACTCCCGGCTGCGTTGCCGGCCATGCCGGACTGTCCGCCGGGAGGCCTGCAATCCCGATCGGCAGGAGCAGACAGGGGACGGCCGCCGGCAGGAGTCTCAACCCGGGTGCTCTCCGTGCCTCATGTGGCTTTGGCCTTCCCCGCCCCCGCCGGCGCCTGGTCCAGTTCGTCCGGATGGACGATCGTCCACCCCGACAGCACCGCCGGCTTCGCTCCGAAGTCGCTCCTCCACACCGCAAGGATGATGATGACAAAAATCAACGACGCGAGGTAGGCGACGCTCGTCAACTGGGTGCCGGCCGCCAGGCCGATCCCGATCGCCATCAACATGTAGACGGCGTCCGTGGGTTGGTTGAGCGAGGCCCGGAAACGGACGGCGGCCACGATCCCCGCCAGGCTGAAGGCGAGGGCGACGCTGCCCTTGACCAGGAACACGACGAGCGCGATGGCGATCGGGATCACGAGCAGGGTGTGCGCAAAGGACTGGCTGTATTTCTTCTTCTGGTGGGTCCAGC
Organism: Acidobacteria bacterium bin61; assembly: GCA_002238705.1. Classification (GTDB taxonomy): domain Bacteria; phylum Acidobacteriota; class Vicinamibacteria; order Marinacidobacterales; family Marinacidobacteraceae; genus Marinacidobacterium. The sequence continues at coordinate 9,421 of MPMW01000080.1, forward strand.
GGTACACCCAGGTGATCGGGAGCGTCACGCCGAAGGCGAGCGTCAGCGCAACGACCACTGGCACCGTGTGCGACGGGTCGATCAACAGGTTGACGCCCTCTTGATCAGCCAACTGGCCGAGCCCCTGTTGGATGTTCTCGAACACCGCCGAAACGTCCGCTCCGGCATCGGACAGCGTCCCGATGAAGAAGCGGTCCCGTTCCTGGGAGATGTAGTGGCGCATTCGGGGGAAGAGATGGAACGCGCCGGCGAGAAACCCGAGCCACGACAGGTAGTAGATCGCGAGTCGGACGATGATGTTGTTGAGCATGCGTCCTCTCCTTGTTCCCTAGAACATGAGACCGGCGCGCAGGTACACGCCCGTCAGGTCGCGGCCCTTCATGACCGCGACGCTCAAGGTCGTCCGGCGATCGAGGAACGACAGCCAGAATCCGCCTCCGTTGCCGTTGTGCCAGTCGCCGGCGTCCGGCGGGTCGTCGGAGTAGAACACCCGGCCGGCATCGGCGGCCCCGAACACGCCGATCTCGCCGGGCACGACGATCTTGATTTCACCGAGGACCAGCCGCAGTTCCGCGTTCCCGTAGAGCACGGCGTCTCCCGCGAAACGGTTCTTGTAGAAACCGCGCAGGGGATGGTCGGTTTCGCCGATCCCGTAACGGCCCGGCCCGCCCAGAAAGGCGCTCTCGTGAAACGGATACGTCCCCCACATCCGCTTGCCGCCCACTCGCAGGGCCAGCGTCGGGGTGGTCGGGATGGCCGCCGTCAGGTACGTGCGTGCTTCTCCGTCCACGCTTCCGAACATCGACTCCACGTCCCACGCTCCGGGATAGCCAGCCGTGGTGGTCTTCACCAGGAATCCGCGCGTTGCATACGCCGGATTGTCGCGGGTGTCGAACTCGATCTCGGCCCGCGCCCCGATCTGGCCGAAGGAACCCATGCCGTACGGGGGATCGTCGAGAGAACCGATGTAGGTGTCCCGGTTCAACTCCGCCGGGGTGTTCGACCACTTGACGACCGGTCCCACCCGGATGGTCAGTTCCGAGCGCAACGGGGTCGTTTCGTCCTCCGCCGCATGAGCCTCCCTCCGGAACTCCAGGGCCGGCGCGATCAGCAGGCGCCGTTGCTCCAGCTTGTAGAAGGAGGACGGATGCTCGAGCCCGAAGTCGTTCCCGAAACCCTTGAACCGGGTCACCTCGAACCCCGAGTACTCGACGGCCAGTCGCGCGTCGGTATCGGGCCGGACGTGGCGAAACGTTCCCGTGTAGCCGAGGAAGGGAGTGAAACCGCTGCTCGCCAGCCCGACGTCGAAGGAATGCCGGGTGGCGAACGGATCCTTGCGGAAACCGAAGTACGTCCGGGTGTGAAACACCCTTGCAAACAGTCCCAGATCCGGGTCGAAGCCGATGATCGGACGGGTGCTCGGCTGCATGCCCCAGTCAAAGGCGTACCGCGACCAGACCAGCGCGGTGGTGGGGCGCTCGTAGGGCCGCTGATCGACGGTGGCTCCCTTGCCCTCCACGAACCGGTTGTTCCCCCGATGGTCGTAGAAGTAGGTCCTTGAGGCGCCGGCTTCGGAGGCGTTGGTGAACGCGTCCCCCCCGCCGCCGCCGTCGATGCGCACGGCAATCCGTCCTTCGGCGCCCGTGATCTCCGCGCGGTCGCTTCCGCCCCGCAGGTAGATCCGGACCTCCCGGGTCTCGTCGGGCCGGAAGGTCCGCTCCAGGTAGGGCGGCTCCGGATCGTCGTCCGAATCGCCCGCCAGTCCGATCCGGACCACGAGGTCCCCGTTCGGCTGGTGCTCGGCGTGGACGTACTCGTCCTGGTCCGTCGCCTGGATCTCGACCTGGGGGGTGATCAACTCGTAGTAGCGGGTAACGAATTCCGGCAGCGCGTCGCGCCGGGCCTTGAGCGCCGAATCGAGTTCTTCGCCGACGAGTTCGTAGTACGGCTCCGGAAGCCGCCGCACGGCCTCCTCGATCAGCGGGTCCGGGAGCTCCGCCCGAAACGCCTCCACGACCTCGTCCCAGGCGGTCTTGTCGAGTCCGGCCAGGAACTGACGATCCAGGTCCCAGCCGGTCATCGTCAGGCCGTGCAGATCCGGATAGGCGTCATCGAACTTGATCGCCCGCGGGAGCGCCCGGCGCACCAGCATCATGGCGACCCCGCCGTAGTGGATGAAGGCCTGGTCGCGATCCTCCGGGATCGGGAGCCAGGTGTAGCAATCGCCGTCCGGAAGCCGCGCCCATCGCCATTGACCGGGATGGCGGTCCTTGTCGTTGATCAGAAAGTCCATCAGCCGGGCCTTGAGGTAGGCCCGGGCGTCGATGCGGTCGCAGCGCTCTTCTTCGATGTCTTCCCACACGGTCTCGGTGCCGCTCACCTTCCGGGAGCCGGCGAATCCGGGCGTGTCGTCCGGGCCTTCGGAGGGATGTTCCTGGAGCGTCCCGATCAGGCCGGCGAATTCCTCGCGGTATTCCCCGAGCCGGGGATCGTCCGGAATCACCACCAGCGTGTGCTTCGAATGGAGGATCCCGGTGGCTTCCATGAGCGGGTCCACCACCAGCGCCGCGGCCGGCAGCAGGGTGCTGATCAGGTCCTGCAGCATCTCGCCCACGATCGAGTTCTTGATGTCGTCTTCCAGCCGCTTGGTGGGGTCCTTGTCGAGGGAGCGGACCGTGTACCGGCGACCGTCCTCCCCGGTGAAATGGAGCGAGACCGACTGTCCGAACCCGCCGGTCCGGAGCGGGGTCAGACCGCCGCCGACGCGATCGAGGTCGAGGACCGCGACCTCGATGGGAGTGGTCCAGAGGTCCCGGTAGTTGTCACCGTAGAACCAGCGTTTCGACGCGCTGGCGCGGAACCTCTCCCCCGGAACCACCAGGTGCGTCCTGGCGCCGGGGGGAGGGATCGACCGCTGAATTCTGGGGCCCTGCGCGGGCGGATCCTCCTGCGCCGACGCCGGCGGAGCCGTGGACGGGATCAGCGCCAGCGAAGCCGCAAGCGCGAACCACCTGCGAGTTTTCCCCGGCCGGACTCGAATTGCCGCAATTGGCTGGATGTTGCGCGTCAATGTTTCTCCCAGTATCGAAAGCAATGCCATGGTGCGCATACGCCGGGTTGCGGAGGGTTGTCCGCGAAAGAAGCCAGTCTATCGGACGTAAGTGACACATGTTACAGTCCAATATGCAACGCTCGGGCCTTGCGCCCTTGCTCCTCCGGGTTCCGCCCCGATCCGGGAGACTGGCGACAACCGGCGCCTGTCAGGCCGCGCGGTTCCCGGACCGGGCGCCGGACGGCGCCTTTCTCGCCCCTCTTGTGGTCGCTGTCCCCGAAGCGGAGCGGCGGCTGGGCCGACACCGCCAACGAAACACTGTCCGCCAGGTGGCTTGGTCCGCCGACCGGATCCCTCGGGTTCGCCCTCGCGAACCCGAGGGTTTGGAAGGCGATTGGGGTGTTCGGCGATCCAGGACGAATCCATCTCGAATGTGACAGGGAAGACAACATGCAGACCCGCGCTCTACTGGCTGCGGCCACGACCGCCGCACTCGCGTTGACCGCGTGCAGCGGAACGACGGGCCGCCGGATAACGGAATTCCTGCGCTCCGGGCCGCCTCCGCTGCCGGCCGACACCCGAACCGTGGTCGCGGTTACCGAAACCCCGCCGGTGACGGACCCCGGCGACGCCGCGGACGACCCGGCGATCTGGGTCAACGCGGCGGACCCGTCGGCCAGTCTGGTCGTGGCAACCAACAAGCTGCGCGGCCTGCTCGTCTACGGCCTCGACGGCGAACTCGTGTCCTCGAGCGATGCCGGTGAGCTCAACAACGTCGATCTACGAGTCGGCGGGACGGGCCAGGAGGCAGTGATTGTCGTGTCGGCTACCAACCGCGCCGGTCAGACGATCGACGTCTTCGGCCTCGATCCCGGGACGGGAAACCTGTTCCCGCTGCTGAACGCTCCGATCACGCCCGACTTTACGGAAGACCCCTACGGCCTGTGCATGTACCAGAGTGCCGTGAATGGAGATCTGTACGTCTTCGCCATCGGTTTTGACGGGACCGTCGAGCAATGGCGGCTGGATCGCGGCACGGAAAACGGGTGGACCGGAACGCTGGTGCGCTCCTGGGAGATCGGCAGCAAGACGGAGGGGTGCGTTGCCGATGACGCCAACGGCTGGCTGTTCGTTGGCGAGGAGGAAGTGGGCGTCTGGCGCTATGACGCCGAGCCCGATACGGGGACGCCCGGGCGCACGGAGGTTGACCGGGTCGGGGTGGGCGAGTCCGGCGGCGGACGTCTGGCCGCCTCCGTCGAAGGGGTGACCCTCTACGCGCCGCCCGGCGGCGACCCGCTCGCTGGTTTCCTGTTGGCGTCCAGTCAGGGGAACAACACCTACGTCGTCTACGACCGGGCTCCGCCGCACGCCTACCGCGGCACGTTCCGCGTGGGTGATGGCGCGGGAACCGTCGACGGAACGGAGGACACGGACGGAGTGGA
>MPMW01000081.1 GCA_002238705.1 Acidobacteria bacterium bin61
CCAGGGAAACCCCCGGCCGCGGTCCGGCGGCTACCCGCCTCCCGGCGCTGTTCCGCTCCCTCGCTCGGGACGCTTGCTCCCGAGCCCGGCGCGATCGGCGGCCTGCCCCGCCGGCGGCCGGCCGCGGCGCCGGGGCCGCCGGGCGCCGGCGGCGCGGGTGGCGCCGCCGGCCCGTTGTCGTCAGCCCTTGATGCGGTTGAAGAGCCGCGTCGCGACCACGGCGGCCGCGCCGGCCCACATGGCCGTTGCGAGGGCGTCGAACGCCATGTCGAGCTGCATGCCCACGCCGGGAATGTGGCTCAGTACGTCGGCGCCGGTCATGCCGCCGACGGCGATCGCGATCACCAGATAGGTCGTGGCGTCCTCGGCATCCACGTTCATCACCGCGTACACGACGCCGATGACCACCATCAGCAGCGAGGCCATCGGGACCATGCCGGGTGCGAAACCCATCAGGAGCCCGATCAACGTGCCTACGCCTACAAGTACTCTTTGTGCCATCTTGTCCTCCAGATATCCGTCTTGCTTCGTGGGACGTGCTGTCCTTCCTTCCAGTTGAACGACACGCAGTCGTGCGTGAGTACCACTTTCGGGGTCCCGAAGTCAACCCTTCAGACATGCCGATCCCGACGCTGGACGGGTACGGTGAACGCCGAAGCGGGACGTTCCTAAGTCAGTTCGTCGATCTTGGCCGCGAGAATGAAGTCGCTCTCGGTGAGCCCGTTCACCTTGTGGGTCCAGATCGTCACTTCCACTCGTCCCCAGCCGACCAGCAGGTCGGGATGGTGTCCTTCCGCTTCGGCGATCTCGCCAATCCGGTTGGCGAAGCCGAGCGCCCCCACGAAATCGGGGAAGACGAACGTGCGCGAGATCCGGTGATGGCCGGTGTGTCCCCATCCGTTGACCTTCCCGAGATAACGCTCGACCTCGGACGCCTCCATGGGGGGCACCCCGCCACGGCAGGGAACACAGGTTCGGCTGGCAAGTTCGCTCATGGCGGGAATTATGGCCACTCCCCGGGTTCCCTCCACAACCGGGTAGACGCCCGCTTAGAGGAGAAGGGGCGACCGGACCAGGCGCCGGACGGCGCGTTCGTGCCCGTTATCTTGAGTATCGTTCCGCGGCTCCTGCCGGATTCCGACCCACGCGCTGCCCGGACGGATTGACGGCCCCGCGCAGAGAGAACCTGAAGGAATGCCCGCGAACGCCGCCGCCCGGAGATCCCGCCCTCCGCCGCGGGAAGTCCGTGGCGGCCGTTTCTGGAACCGGCCGTGGTTCGAAGTCCTTCAGTTCGCGGTATTCGTCGGCGCTCTGCTCGGGCTCGCGGTATCCGGCGCGATGCGTATGGGCTACAACTGGCAGTGGTATCGAATTCCGGCCTACATCGCCGAAATTGCGGACGGTGAACTCATCTGGGGCCCGCTCGCCCGCGGGCTCCTGGTTACGCTGGAGTTGACCGGCTGGAGCGTCCTCCTCACCCTGGCGATCGGACTGACGGCAGCGCTCCTGCGTCTTTCGGATTCTTTCTCGGGACGCATCCTCGCCAAGTCGTACCTGGAAGTGGTTCGCAGTACGCCGCTGCTGATCCAGATCTACCTCTTCTACTTCGTTCTCGGACCGATCCTCGGCCTTGACCGTTTCTGGGTCGGAGTGCTGGCGTTGTCGGTCTTCGAGGGTGCCTTTGCCGGCGAAGTCATCCGGGCCGGCATCCTGGCCGTCCGGCGCGGACAATGGGAAGCGGGAGCCAGCCTCGGCCTGACCCGGATCGAACTCTACCGGTCCGTGATCCTCCCGCAGGCAATACCCTTGATGCTCCCTCCCCTCACGGGGATCGTGATTTCGCTGATCCGGAACTCGGCGATCGTCAGCGTCATCGCCGTGTTCGACCTCACCACCGAGGCCCGCAACATCATCGCGGAGACGTTCCTCAGTTTCGAGATCTGGATCACGGTGGCGGCCATCTACCTGGCGTTCACCGTGGTCCTCTCCGCTTTCGCGACTCGTCTGGAGCACCGCGTCAGCACCTGAGACTCACGGGGCTACCCCGCCCCGAAAGCAAGGAAAACGGAATGAGTCGCGACGGCATCGGATCACGCCGGGCCCTGCCCTTTCTGCTGGCGCTCGGATGCGCCGCCGGAGTCCAGCTCCAGTGCGCCCCGCCCGAACGCACGACCGAGAGCGTCATCGAGACGATCCAGCGCCGCGGGGCGCTGAAAGTGGGCGTCTCGACGTTCGAGCCGTGGGCGATGCGTGACCGCAGCGGCGACCTCGTGGGGTTTGAAGTGGACGTGGCCACGAAGGTAGCCGCCGACATGGGAGTGGCGGTCGAGTTCGCGCCTACCTCCTGGGACGGCATCATCCCGGCCCTGATCGCCGGCAAGTTCGACGTGATAATCGGCGGGCTGAGCATTCGCCCCCAGCGGAACCTGACGATCAACTTCACCATCCCGTATGCCCCCTCCGGCATGGGGATCGCCGCCAACCGGGGACTGACCCCAACCCCGGCCCTGATCGCCGGCAAGTTCGACGTGATAATCGGCGGGCTGAGCATTCGCCCCCAGCGGAACCTGACGATCAACTTCACCATCCCGTATGCCCACTCCGGCATGGGGATCGCAGCCAACCGGGAACTGACCCGAGACCTGGCGTGGCCGGACGGCTACGACAGCGAGCAAGTGACCCTCACCTGCCGCCGCGGCGCCACCGCCTGCAACGACGTCACCCGCCTGTTCCCGAAGGCGACGGTGCGCCCCTTCGACGATGACATCCAGGCCCTTCAGGAGGTGCTGAACGGCAACGCACACGCCATCATGTCCTCCTACCCGAAACCGGTGGAGTGGGCGGACCGCCACCCGGAGCTGCTCGTTCTGCCGACGACCGACAACCTTTCGCAGGGCGACGAGGCCTTCGGGCTGCGCAAGGGCGATCCGGACGCCTTGAATTTCTTCTCCAACTGGATCCGGGTCAACACCACGAACGGCTGGCTCCCGGAGCGGTACGACTACTGGTTCAAGACGACCAACTGGATCGACGACGTGCGGCCCGGGAGCGCTTCGCAGTAGTGATTCCCGGACGAAACAGGGCTCGCCTCGGCTGGATTGACGCAGCGGTCCTGACGGCGGCGCTTGCCGCGGTGGCCTACGTCGTCTACCGGGTGGACTCGGTGCTCGAGTATCGCTGGGACTGGAGCGTCATCCCGCACTTCCTCTACCGGTGGGACGACGAGGCACAGCGCTGGATCCCGAATCTGCTGATGCGGGGGTTTTTCACCACGATCCGCCTGGCGCTCCTGAGCCTGATTCCGGCGGCGCTGTTCGGCGCCGTCTTCGGCGTCATGCGGACCGCGGGGCGCCTGCTCCCGCGGCTGCTGAGCCGGACCTACGTCGAACTGATCCGGAACATCCCGCCGCTCGTCTTCATCTTCATCTTCTATTTCTTCATCAGCAGCCAGATCATGCCGCTCCTCGGTGTTGAAGACCTGGTGCGGGGAGCGTCGCCGGCCAGGCTTCGCTCGCTGGAACTGGTGTTCGGGCCGGCCTCCCTGATCCCCAACGTGATTTCCGGGGTCATCTGCCTCGCCATGTTCCAGGGCGCCTACATGACCGAGATCGTGCGCGCCGGGATCCAATCGATTCCAGGAACCCAGACGGAAGCCGGACTCAGCATCGGGCTCTCCCGGTGGCAACTCTGGCGCCGCGTAATCCTCCCGCAGGCCATTCGCCGGGTGATTCCACCGCTCGCCGGACAGTTCATCACCCTGGTAAAGGACTCTTCGATCCTGTCGCTGATCTCGATCCAGGAACTCTCCTTCCTGGCGATGGAAACCGCGGTCTCGACGACCCGCGTCTTCGAGGTGTGGATCACCGTGGCCGGCCTCTACTTCTGCCTGTGCTACTTCCTCTCGCTGGCGTTCGACCGTCTCGAAAAGCGCGCGGCGATGGCTCGGACGTGAACCCCCGGCGCGCATGACTTCCCGAGCAACCCTCATCCAGATCGAAGGGGTCAGCAAGTGGTTCGGCGACTTCCAGGTTCTGCGCAACGTGAATCTCCAGGTCGCCGAGCGCGAGCGCATCGTGATCTGCGGTCCCTCCGGATCGGGCAAGTCCACGCTGATCAGGTGCATCAACCGGCTGGAGGAGCATCAGGAGGGGCGCATCGTTTTCGCCGGCCGGGAACTGGGTCCGGACGCGACGGACCTGGCCCAGGTCCGTCGCGAGATCGGCATGGTGTTTCAGGAGTTCAATCTCTTTCCGCACCTCACCGTGCTCGAGAACTGCATGCTGGGCCCCACCCGGGTGCTCGGGATGACCGCGGCGGAGGCCCGGGATCGCGCCCTGGAATTCCTCAACCGGGTTCGGATTCCGGAACAGGCCGGGAAACATCCCGGCCAGCTCTCGGGCGGGCAGCAGCAGCGGGCGGCGATTGCCCGGTCCCTCTGCATGCAGCCCCGGGTCATGCTGTTCGACGAACCCACCTCCGCGCTGGATCCCGTGATGATCAAGGAGGTTCTCGACGTGATGAACGACCTTGCCGAGAGCGGAATGACGATGATCGTGGTCACCCACGAAATGGGCTTCGCCCGCACCGTCGCCGACCGGGTGGCCTTCATGGACGAGGGCAGCATCGTCGAGTGCCTGCCCCCGAAGCAGTTCTTCTCGAATCCGTCAGACGAGCGGACGAAGCTCTTCCTGAGCCAGATCCTGTCTCATTGAAGAAGGTGCGCCGACCCTGAGGTCGACCCCGCTCGTCAGAGTTCGAGCAGCAGCGCGGCCAGGAGCGCGGCGCGGCGCGGCAGGTCGGCGGTCACGACCTGCTCGTGGCGAGCGTGAGCGCCGTCTCCGAGCGGTCCGAGGCCGTCGAGCACCGGCACGCCGAGTCCGGCCACGATGTTGCCGTCCGAACCGCCGCCGGCCGATCCCTCACCGAGCTCCCAGTCCAGTTCCGCCGCCAGCCGCCGCGCCCTTTCGTGAAGCTCGACGACCCCGTCGTCGCGAACCAGCGCCGGCCGGTTCACGCCGCCCGTCCATTCCACCCGGGCTTCGGGGTGTTTCGCAGCGAGGCTCCGGAGCGCTTCGATGAGCCGCGCACCGGATTCCGGATCGTCCATCCGGATGTCCACGTCCGCCGACGCCTCCGCGGGGACCACGTTGGTTCGCGAACCGCCCCGGATCAATCCCACGTTCACGGTGACGCCGCGCTCCGGCGCCGAGAGAGCGGCGGCGCGGGTGACGATGCCCGCAAGTTCGGTGATCGCGTTGATCCCGCGCTCCGGATCGAGGCCCGCGTGAGCGGCGCGTCCCCGGACCGTCACGCGAAGGATTCCGACACCCCGGCGGGCCGTCTTGGCGCCGCCGCCGGGGAGCGAGGGCTCCATCACCAGGCAGGCGGCAGCCTCGGCCGCTTCCGCTTCGATGAGTTTCCGGCTCGAAGCGCTCCCTGCCTCCTCATCCGTGTTCCAGAGGATCGTGAGCGGCCGGCGGGGCCGGCGCCCCGCGCGGTCGAGAATCCGAAGCGCCCAGATCGTCTGGACCAGACCCGCCTTCATGTCGTAGACACCTGGTCCGCGGGCCACTCCATCCTCGATCCGGAAGGGAATCTCTTCCAGGGTGCCGTGCGGCCAGACGGTGTCGAGATGACCGAGGAGCAGCAGCGGTTTTTCCGCAGCGGCCTGCCCCGGAACCCTTACCAGCAGATGCGGCCCGCGCGGCGGTTTGCCGTCCGTCCCGGCCACGCGGAGGGCCGTGGCTTCGTTCAGGAACGAGTTTCCGGCGCCGGTGAGCGCGAAGGCCGCCTCATCGCCCATCCGGGCGGTCGCTTCGGGATCGTCAGTGGGCGATTCGATCCGGACGAACCGACCGAGCATTTCCTCCATCCGGGGCTGCTGCCCCGCGACGCGGGAAAGCAGCCCCTTGATGTCCGGGGCGCCGTCTGGGCCTTGGCTGCTACCCCGGGCCGTCATTCGGCGACTTGGTTCCTGACCTCCTGGAGCACGGCGAGCCGCTCCGCGAGAACCGGATCCTGAACCCCGAGGGCCACGGCCTTCTCGTACTCGGCAGCGGCGGCGGCCACCCGCTCGTAGTCCGCATCGGTCGCGGGACAGCCCACTTGGGCCGCCTGCATCCGTTCTCCGAACGCGGCATCCTTGAGCCGGCAGGGGCCGTAGGCGATCTGGGCGGTATGGGCCCACGCCAGCATCTGGAACGGCGCTCCCCAACTGTCCATCCTCTGCGTCGCTTCCGCAAACTGGGTCTCCGCCCCGGCGAAGTTCTGCGACGCCATGTAGGCCTGTCCAAGCGCCCAGTGGCCGACCGCGGCGTCGTCCATGTTCCCGTCGGCAGGAAAGTTGGGAAGAGCCGCCTCCAGCACCGGCAGCGCCTCGGCCACCCGCTGGTTCAGGGTCAGCGCAATGCCGTATTCGACCTGATACACCGCATTCTCGGAATCGGCGGCGACCGCCGCTTCCGCCGCGATCAGGGCCCCGGCTACGTCCTGCGCCTGGCGCTTCGCCTTGGCGCTCGCGTGGCCCGCCATTCCGAGTCCCGCCTTGGCCTCGGCCGAGTTCGGGTCGGCCGCGACCGCCGCGTTCATCTCGGTGACGGCATCGTCGAAGTTCAGGTCCTGGATGGCGAAACGTCCGAGCGCGACGTGGGCGGCCACCCGGGAAGCCGGCGGAGAGTTGGCGAGAGTCGTGACCTTGCGGTAGTAGCTCATCGCCTGGCCCCGGTTCTCCAGCGCCTCGTAAACCTGGGCGAACGCGAGGTTCGCCGCCGGATCGTCGGGGTTCACGGTCACCGCCATGGACAAGTCACCCTGGGCCTCGGCCGAATTGCCGAGGGCGTTGTTCGCGAGGCCCCGGATCCCGTAGGCCGCCGTCAACTGGTCGTTCAGGTCGAGCGCGGCGCTCGCCGCGTCCACGGCCGCCTGAAAGTCCTCCCGGGCGTAGTAGATGTCCGCGAGCCCCGCATGGGCGCGGGGGGTATTCGGGTCGAGTTCGACGGCGCGCTGGAACGAACTCTCGGCCGCCTCCAGGTCGCCGCCGGCGGCGGAAGCCTGGCCGAGCGTCGAGTGCGCCATGGCGCTGTCGGGTTCGAGTTCGAGAGCGCGGCGGGCCATTGCGGAGGCGTCCTCGAACTGACCCTGCCGGGCCATGCTGGATCCAATCGCCACGAAGGTGCTCGCCGGCGGGCTGGGATTCAGTTCGATGACCTTCCGCCCGGCCTCGATGACCTTGAGATCGTTCTCCATCATCCCGAAGGCGGTGGTCAAGGCGGTCCAGGCTTCGAGGACCTCGCCGGCGTCCTCGACATTCTCGATCGCCCAGCCGTCCACATCCTCGTCGTCGCCCGGCGGATCCGTCTTCAGGGCCTCTTCGAAGGCGCCCGCGACGTTTTCCCACTCTTCGAACTGGAGGTAGATGCGGCCGAGTCTCATGCGGATGTCCCGGCGATAGGGATGGTCCTGCAAGATCCGAAGGAACAGGCCGCCGGCCTGGCTGTACGCGGCCTGCGCCGCTTCCGCGTCCTCGTCGCGCAGCGCGCGTTCGGCGTCCTCGAGATGATCCTCGGCGATGTCGATGGCGCGGGAAACCTCCCGGCGGTTCAGGGGCGCTTCATCCTGGGCAAAGGCATGAGAGGCGGCAAGGAGGGCGATCAACCCAACGGCCGCAACCGGGATGAGCCGGCGCCACAGGCCTCGAGGAAGGCGAAACGCCGAATGGAAGGTCGTGTGATTCATGAAAGCCTCCGTCGGTACGGACCAGGGCCCAAGAGGTACCGCAATTTGGGGTCAGGATCGTACGCGAGCGGAAGCCGCCCTTCAACAGGGGCGGACACCTGTTCCCGGCCCGATCCGAGCGAATACACTCACCCCGGGATGCGTATGGCCGGAAGAGCGGCGATTCGCTGGGCCGCCGTCTGCCTGGCAGCCAGCGGTTGCGGTGGTCTTCGGGCGCCAGTCGCGGATCCGGAGGTCGGGTTCGCGCCCGAACCGGCCGCGCCAGCCGCATTGGAGCTCGCCGGAACACCGGCTGCAGACTGGTGGAAGACGTTTGGGGACCCGGCGCTCGACGGGGTCGTGGAGCGGGCCCTCTCGGGCAACCTCACGCTTCGGGAGGCGGCGGCGCGCCTCGCCCAGGCGGCTGCGGACGCCGGGATAGCGAGGAGCGCGCTCTATCCTCAGGTGGGAACGGGCGTTGACCGGCTGCAGGCGCGGCAGGCCTTCATCGGGCTCCCGATCTCGGACATCGCGGAGTCCGTCGGGTTACCGATTCCCGGAATCGGCGGGGAGGACGACGTGCTCACCGCAGACTTCGCGCGATACGGCCTTTCATTGGACCTGACCTGGGAAGCGAACCTCTGGCGCGCGGCGACACCGCGGGCGCGGGCCGCGAACGCCGTGATGGAGGCGGCGGTCGCCGAGGTGGCGGGAGCGCGGGTCTCGCTGGCAGGTCAGGCGGCCCGCCTCTACTTCCTGGCGGTCGAGGCCCGGGAGCAGGCGCGCGTCGCCGAGGCAATCGCGGCGAGTCAGGAAGAGACGGTGCGGTGGACGCGTGAGCGGGCGCGCATCGGAGAGGCGACGCTCGCCGAGGTCGATGCCGCCGAAGCCCGGTTCGCGGACGCGCAGGCGACGGCCGCGAGCCGGCGGCAGGCGCGCTCTGCGGCGGTGCGAGGTCTGGAAGTCCTCTTCACCGACTATCCCGACGGAGAACCCGGACCGGACTGGGAACTCGGACGCGGCCTGCCTTCCGGCTGGAGTCCGGTTCCGGGGGACGCGCCGGCGGATCTCATCTCCCGGCGTCCGGACGTGGCGGGCGCGGAGCGGCGCCTCGCGATGTCCAGGGAGTTCACCGAAATGGCGCGGCGGGCGCGATATCCCCAGTTTCCGCTGACCAGCTCGGTCGGCACGGCGTCAACGCGGTTGCGGCAGCTCGTGAACGGGGACTTCTCGGTGTGGAGCCTGATCGCGCGCATCGCCGCACCGGTCTTCCAGGGAGGGCGGATCCGGGCGCAGATCCGCCAGGAGGAGGCGCGGGACCGCGAGGCGCTGGCGGTCTACGCGCGGACGGTGCTGACGGCCTACCAGGAGGTGGAGGCGGCGCTCGCGGCGGAAGAGGCGCTTCGGGAGGTGGAGTCGCGTTCCGCGGAGGCACTGGAAGCGAGCCGCCGGGCGCTCTCGCGAACGGCCAGCCAGCGTCGGGGAGGCTTCGGCACCCGGCTGATGGAGTTGGAAGCGCAGCGCGGAGTCCTGCTGGCGGAGTCGGCGCATCTGTCGCAGGTGCGGGCGCGGCTGGACAACCGGGTGAACCTGTCGCTGGCGCTCGGAGGCGGCTTCGAGCGCACGAGTAACGACGAGATGGCGGACACCGGAGAGAGGTGATGCGGAAGTTTCTGTTCATTCCTATACTGGTCTTGTCGGGAGCGCTGATGGCTCTCCTGGTAGCCCTCGGCCCCACGCCGGAGGCGCAGGAGATCGAAATGGTGCTGCCCGAGGTGCGGGCGACCGTGGTCCGGGTGGGGCCGCAGCGGGTGACGGTCCGGGCGGACGGAACGGTGCGTCCTTCGCGCCGGACCACGGTTTCGGCCGAAGTGGCCGGCCAGGTGGTGTGGGCAGCTTCCGGCCTCCGGGACGGGGCCCGCGTCGACGAGGGTGCGCCGCTGTTCCGGATCGAATCCCTGGCGTATGAGCAGGCGGTCGAGACGGCGCGCAGCCAGTTGGCTCAGGCGGAACTGCGGCTCCAGTCGGAGGAAGGCCTGGCGCAGTTGGCGGAAGAAGAATGGAGCGAAGAGGGAACCGAGCCGGACCCGCTGGCTCTCCGGGTGCCGCAACTCGCGGCGGCCCGGGCTGGGGTAGCGGCGGCGGAAGCGTCCCTGAAGCGGGCGGAACGGGAACTTGAGAAGACGGAGGTACGGGCGCCGCACGCCGGTCTGGTGGGCGCCCGCAATGCGGAGGTGGGAGAGTGGACCGCACCCGGGGTCCCGCTGGCTGAACTGCTGTCGGTGGACGTGGCGGAGACGCGGGTATCGCTTCCGGATGCCGCGCTCGAGCTGGTGGATCTCCCGTTCGGGGGAACCTCCGCGGGCGGCGGCCCCCGGGCGAGGTTGACGGCCGTGCTGGGCCCGGCGCTGGCCGCGACGACCTGGAGCTGGGAGGGACGCCTGGTGCGGATGGGGGGCGAGGTCGATCCGGCCACGCGATTCTTCCCGGCGGTGATCGAGGTAAGGGACCCGTACGGGAAAGGACCTCAGGGACGTCCGCCGCTGGTGGCGGGGATGTTCGTCCGGGCCGAGATCGAGGGCCGCGAGTATCAGGACGTGGCCGTCGTTCCGCGAAGCGCGTTCCGGGAGGACGGCCGGGTGCTGGTGGTGGACGGTGAGGACCGGGTCCGGATTCGCGACGTGGACGCGTTCTGGTCCACGGGAGATGGGGATGTGCTCGTTCGTTCCGGGCTTCTCGACGGGGAGCGGGTGGTAACGAACCCACCGGCGATCGTCACCGAGGGAATGGAAGTGCGGGTGGCGATGGTCGGGGAAACGGCCGCCGAAACGCCGGCCGGCACGGAACCCGAGTGAGAACCTAGGTCGGGTACGGGACCGCGCTCTTGGACGCACCCTCTTCCCTCCCGGCGGGCGAACCCTCCCGGGGCGTGATCGCCTGGTTCGTCCGGAACCGGGTGGCGGCGAACCTCCTGCTGCTCGGGATCTCACTCGGCGGTCTCCTGACCCTCGGCGGCATTCCGCAGGAGATGATCCCCGAGACCCAGTCCTCCGCCCTGACCATCAGGACCGTCTTCCCGGGGGCCGGCGCCGAGGTCGTCGAGGACAGCGTCCTCCTTGGCCTGGAGGAGGCGCTCCGGGACGTCTCGGGCGTGAAGGAAATCAACGCCATCGCGACCGAGGGACTCGGCCTCCTCACAGTTGAAGTCGAGCGGTGGGCCGACTTCCGGAGCGTGAGCGACGAGGTCCGCGAAAGGGTGGAATCGCTGACCACCCTGCCGGCGGACGCCGAAGAGCCGGTGATCTCGGAGGTCGCCGTCGAGCGGCTCCTGCTCCGGATCGCGGTCCACGGAGAGGCGGACGAACGCACGCTCACCGAAGCGGCTCACCGGGTCCGGGACGCGCTCACCCCCCTCCCGGGGGTGGCCCGCGTGCTGGTCGCCACCGGAAGGGACTATGAGATCTCGATCGAGATTTCGGAGGATGTCCTCACCCGGTTCGGGCTCACCTTCGACCAGGTCGCGGCAGCGATCCGGCGCGGATCGGCGGACATCCCGGGCGGGGCGATCCGTTCCGCCAGTGGCGAGGTGCGGGTGAGCACCGAGGCGGAGGCGCTGACCGGCGAGGACTTCGCCCGGATTCCGCTGATCGCCTCCCCCGGCGGCGGGCTGGTCCGCATCGGGGACGTGGCGGCAGTCACCGACGGCTTCGCCGACGTGGAACGCGAGGCGCGGATGAACGGGGAGCCCGCGGTGTTCATGGAGGTGATGCTGGCTGCCGGGGCGCGGCTGCTGGAGACCGCGGACACGGTCCACGCCGAGCTGAGCTCACTCGAGCGGAGCCTGCCCGCCGGGCTCTCCGTTAGCCCC
This sequence comes from Acidobacteria bacterium bin61, assembly GCA_002238705.1. Lineage (GTDB taxonomy): Bacteria > Acidobacteriota > Vicinamibacteria > Marinacidobacterales > Marinacidobacteraceae > Marinacidobacterium. The sequence goes on from MPMW01000081.1 coordinate 11,582, forward strand.
TGGTTCGATGCCTGGCGCCTGTTCGACAGCCGCATGGACGTCCTGGTCCGGAACGGAATTCAGGGGCTCGCTCTCATCTTCCTCGTGTTGTTCTTCACGCTGTCGAGCCGGCTCGCGGTCTGGACTGCCGCCGGCCTCCCGGTCGCCTTCTTCGGCGCCTTCCTGATGATGCCGGGGCTCGGCGTGACGGTGAACATGTTCAGCCTGTTCGGGTTCATCCTGACGCTGGGGATCGTGGTGGACGACGCCATCGTGGTCGGAGAAAACGTGCAGCGTCACGTCTCGGGAGCCCGGGTGGGGATCGAGGCGGCGGCCGTGCGGGGCGTGCGGCAGGTGCTCTTTCCGGCAGCCTTCGGGGTCCTCACCACGATGGCCGCGTTCGCGCCCCTTCTCGGTCTGCCCGGAATCTGGGGTGAACTGATGGGGACGCTGCCGCGCATCGTGATCCCGGTGCTCGCCTTTTCTCTGCTCGACGCGGCCTGGATCCTCCCCCACCACATGGCGCACGGCGGTCTGCGCGTCCGGCCCAGTATCCGGCTCGCACGGATCCGGGCAGGATTCCAGGGTGCCCTCGACTGGTCGATAGACACCCTCTATCGCCCCGCGCTGGGCTGGTCCCTCGAAAACCGGCTGGCCACGGTCGCCCTCGGCGTCGCGTCGCTGGCGCTGGCGCTGGGACTGCTGGGTGGCGGCTGGATTCCGGTGGAAACCACGCCGCCGTTCGACAGCGACGCAATCACCGTGCAGGTCTCCCTTCCGCCCGGCTCGCCGGCCGACGCCACCGCGGAAGTGGTGGCGGGAGTCGAGGACGCGATCACCCGCGTCCGCGGGGACGTTCGCGCCGAGCACGGCGTGGATCCGCAGAAGAACCTCACGTCCCTCGTGGGTCAGCGGCTCCCCTTCGGGCCGGGAGGGGCGATCGGCGGAGCCGCGGCCAGCTCGGGGACGACGACCGGACAGCTCGTACTGGAGTTGATCCCCGCGGAAGAAAGGGTGGGCTTTACGACCCGCGAAATCGGCGATCGCCTCCGGGCGCTTACCGCCGCCCTCCCGCACGGCGGCGAAGCGACGATTCTCACCTCGCTGCTGGGGGAGGAAGCGGACATTTCGATACGGATCAGCGGCCGCCGGATGGAGCGGCTGGAGGAGGGTTCAGCGGCCCTCCAGTCATTGATCGGCGAGTACCAGGGAGTCGTTTTCCTCAAGGACGACCTGGACCCCGGCGCCCCGGAACTCGTGGCGCGGGTCCGCTCCGGCGGCGCCGGGATCGGTATTGCGGCGGGCGAGTTCGGCCGGCAGATCCGGCAGGCGTTCCATGGCGAGGAAGTCCAGCGCATCCAGCGCGGACGCGATGAAATCCGGGTTTTGCTGCGCTATCCGCAGGCCGAGCGCGCCCTTCCCGAGAACGTGACGGGCATGCGCGTGCGGCGTGCCGACGGACGGGTGGCGCCCATCGGCGAAGTGGCGGAGATCGGCCGGACGGAGAAACTGGCGGCGATCCGCCGGGTGGATGACGGGCGGGCGGTCACCGTCCACGCGAGCGTGGACCCGGACGTCGCCTCCGCCGGGGCCTTGCTTGCCGACGTTCAGAGCCGGGGGCTTCCCCAACTGCGGGAGGAATTCCCGGACCTCCGTTTCGACCTGGTCGGACTGGCGGGCGAACAGGCCGAGACCCTGGAGGCGCTCCGCACCCACCTGCTCTTCGCGCTGATACTGATCTACGGGCTGCTTGCGGTCCCCCTTTCCTCCTGGACGCAGCCGTTCGTGATCATGGCGGCGGTGCCGTTCGGTCTCGCCGGCGCGGTGTTCGGCCACATGGTCATGGGGGTGGAGTTCTCCATCACCAGCTTCTTCGGGATGGTCCCCCTGGTCGGGATCGTGGTGAACGACGCCCTCGTGCTGCTGGACTTCATCAACCGGAACCGCCGCGCAGGCATGCCCGTCCGGGAAGCGGCGCTGGCGGCGGGGCCGCTGCGGTTCCGGCCCATCATCCTCACTTCGGTGACCACCTGCGCGGGACTGGCGCCGCTCCTCGCGGAGCGGAGCGTTCAGGCGCAGCTCCTCATCCCGATGGCGGCCTCACTGGCCTTCGGCGTCGCCTTCGCCACGCTCGTCACGCTGCTGCTGGTTCCGGTCCTCTACAGCCTCGCAGCCGACTCCCTTACGGTCCCCGGCGGGCGAAGCGGGGCGTAGCCCGGAAGAGGGGGAACCTCGATGGGCGCCCCCTCGCCGCCCCTGGGCCCGCACCCGCTCGCCGGCGTCATTCCCTGGTTCGTCAGGAACCGGGTAGCGGCGAATCTCCTGCTCTTCGGGATCTCGTTGGGCGGCCT
>MPMW01000082.1 GCA_002238705.1 Acidobacteria bacterium bin61
CCTCGCGGGTACTTCTGTTTCCTGCTCGCCGCCGTGTCCGTGGCCTGCTCGGGCGCCGCGCCGGCGGCCGCGGAGCCGACGTTCCTGTCGAAGCAATACCCGCGGTGCACCGCCTGCCACTACTCCCCTTCCGGCGGAGGACTCCTGACGCCGTACGGCCGTTCCCTCTCGCGGGAGGAGATCTCGACCTTCGGCCGCCGTGACGTCGCGGCGGAGCCCGATGACCGCCGGGCCGAGGAGAACTTTCTCTTCGGTCCGCTCGGGAGCGAAGCTCCGCTTCAACTGGGACTGGATGCCCGGCCGTCGCGCCTCGAATTCAAGTCCGCCGGCCGTGACATCCCCGGCCGCAACCTCCTCATGAACCTGGATCTGCGGGCGGCGTGGCAGGGGGGCGAGTGGACCGTGTACGGCACCGCCGGACGGCGGCCCGGGGGCGGTTTCGTGTCCTATGAGCACTGGATCAGGCGGCGGGTGACGGATCGGTTGAGCTTGCGCGGCGGGCGTTTCCTGCCCGCCTATGGCGTCCGCTTTGCGGACCACACCATGTTGTCGCGAGAGCGCCTTGACCTCGGCGAGGACGACCAGGTCTACGGCGTGGAACTTGGTCTCGAGACGGATCGGGCGCTGCTCCAGGTTTCGGCCGGGCCCGGCCGCGCGGAGTCGCTCCTCGACGATGACGGCCGCACGGCCGCCACCGCCAGTGGCCGATTCCAGTTGGATCTCAATCCGCGGATGGTTTTCGTGGGCTCGGTCCGGCATCGCGGGGAAGCGGAACGCTCGCCCCGGAGCACGGACGCCGGAGTGTCTGTCGGGTACGCCCCCTTCCCCTGGCTGGTGTCGTGGAGCCAGGCAGATGTCCGCTTCCAGGAGGTGCCGGGGAGTGATCGCACCACCATCCTGACCAACCAGACCTCGGTGGAGGTGCGGCGCGGCGCCTGGCTGCGGATCTCGCCACAGGTGGTCAGGACCGCCGGGGAGCCACGGGGAGAGGTGCGCCGGATGGTGTACGGGGTAGATCTGTACCCGCGCACTCATTGGCACGTGAATCTGTCGTGGTACCGGGACCGGTTCGTCTTCACGGGCAGACTGAACACCCGGCTGCTCGCGCAGTTACACCTCTATCTGTAGCGAGGAGTGAGGAATCTCGGGGATGGGTCGGGCCGGCCGGCGGACGCGGCCGGGGCCGCTGATATGTTGGGAAACATGAGTCGCACCCGGAAACATTTTCTTCTCGTTCTGGCCGCCGGAGCCTGCTTCGGGTGCGGTTCTGACGATTCCGCTCCCGCGGCCCCGACGACCCCCCCCCCCCCCTCCCCCGCACCCGCGCCCGCACCGCCGCCTGCCACGGATGATGCGCTGATGCCGACGTTGTCGAGCATCCAGAGTCTGGTCTTCGATACCCGCTGCATCGAGCACCATGGGGACCATGCGGTGGAGGCCGGCCTGAATCTGTTGGAGGGGATGTCGTTCGAGGCGCTGGTGAGCGCCCCGAGCATCCAGGCGGCGCTCAATCTGGTGAAGCCGAACGACCCGGAAAACAGCTACCTGATCCACAAGCTGGAGGACCGCGCCGGGATCATGGGGAACGTAATGCCGCCTCGGGGGGATCCCCTCAGCGCCGAGGAGATTGAAGTCATCCGGCAGTGGATCGCCGCCGGCGCCCAAAACAACTGACCGGCCACGCGGGCGGCTGATCTCGCGCCCGGAGGCGGATTTGAGCCGGAATCCGGTGAATCGGGGTGGTGTACGCTCGCTGACCGGCCGCGCGACGGCCCGAACCAGAGCTGTAGTGAGGGAGGCGAGACCCATGATTCTTCCGCTTGCACCATTCCGGCACCGGCGTCCCCGGTCCCGGTTCCTGCTGACTGCGATCCTGCTGCTGGTGGCGGCGCCGGCCGCTTCCCAGACCGCCGAGCAGGTCGAATCCATCCTGAACCGGATCGAGTGGCGGAACGTCGGACCGGCGATCATGGGAGGTCGCATCGACGACATCGCGGTCGTCGAGTCCGACCCCAAGGTCTTCTGGGTCGGCACCGCCTCCGCGGGGGTGTGGAAGACCGAGAACCATGGGATCACCTGGATTCCGCAGTTCCAGAACGAGGAGGTGTCCTCGATCGGCTCCATCGCGGTTTCGGCCTCGGATCCCTCGGTGGTCTGGGTGGGCACCGGCGAGCCGGCGAACCGGCAGAGCAGTTCCTGGGGCAACGGGGTCTACCTCTCCACCGACGGCGGGACCACCTGGACCCACAAGGGCCTGGAGGACACCCACCACATCGGCCGGGTCCTCGTGCATCCGACGGATCCCGGAACCGTGTACGTCGCGGCGCTCGGTCACCTATGGGGCCCGAACGACGAGCGCGGTGTCTATCGGACCCGTGACGGGGGCGAGACCTGGGACCGGGTGCTCCACGGTGACGAGAACACCGGCGCGGTGGAACTCGCCATGGATCCCGATAGTCCGGACATCGTCTACGCGGCGCTCTACCAGCGGCGGCGGCGCGCCTACGGATTTGCGGGCGGCGGCCCGGGAAGCGGGATCCATCGCACCACCGACGGTGGGGATACCTGGATGAAGCTGGGTGGCGGCCTGCCCGAGGGCGACACCGGCCGGATCGGCCTCAGCGTCTATCGCCGCGACCCGCGGATCGTCTACGCGATCGTCGAGAACCGGGAAGGCGGGGTCTTCCGTTCCGAGGACAAGGGACTCAACTGGGAACGGATGAGCGACACGAACCCGCGTCCGATGTACTACAGCCAGATCCGCATCGACCCCAACAACGATCAGCGCATCTGGGTGCTCGGAACCCAGATGTACTACTCCCAGGACGGCGGGCGGACCTTCGCAACCGACTGGGTGCAGCGCATCCACGTGGACCATCACGCGCTGTGGATCGATCCCGCCGACTCGAACCACATGGTGCTCGGGAACGACGGCGGGATCCATATTTCCTGGGACCGGGGCCGGAGTTGGGACTTCGTCAACACGATTCCGCTCGGCCAGTTCTACGAAATCGGCCACGACATGGGCACGCCCTACATGGTGTACGGCGGCCTCCAGGACAACGGAAGCTGGGGCGCGCCGTCGCGCACCTTCTTCCGGCAGGGGATCAGCAACGAGGACTGGTTCCGGATCGGGGGCGGCGACGGGTTCTACACCGAGGCCATCCCGGGCGATCCGGATACCGTCTACGTGGAGTCCCAAAACGGCAACCTGCGCCGGCTGAACCGCCGGACGTCGGAGACCAAGCTGATCCGGCCGCAGCCGGAGAACGGCGGCGAGCGCTATCGCTTCGACTGGAACAGTCCCATCGTGATCTCGCCGCACGATCCCGACACCGTGCTCTACGGTGGCAACCGGCTGTTCATCTCGGAGAACCGGGGTGACGCCTGGACCCGCACCGACGACCTGACGAAGCGCCTCGACCGGGACGAGTTGCCCATCATGGGTGTCCCGGTGACCGACGACACCCTGTCCCGCCACGACGGGATCTCGAGCTTCGGACAGATCGTGACGATCGCCGTCTCCTCCGTGGAGGAGGGGGTCATCTACGTGGGCGCCGACGACGGCAGCTTGCAGCGGAGCCGGGACGGCGGGGAGACCTGGGACAACCTGACCGGGAACCTGCCCGGAGTGCCGGACCAGACCTACGTGACCCGGTTGATCGCCTCGGCGCACTCGGCGTCGAGGGTCTACGTGACCCTCGATGGGCACCGGAACGACGACTACTCCACCTATGTGTTCCGGAGTGACGACTACGGAGACAGCTTCGACTCCATCGGGGGAACGTTGCCGCCGGAGGCCGCGCTCAACGTGATCCGCGAGCACCACGACAACGAGGACTTTCTGGTGACGGGCGGGGAGTTCGGGGTCTACGTGACGCTTGACCGGGGCGCCAACTGGCACCGGATCGGCGGCCAGATCCCGACCGTGCCGGTGGACGACCTGGCGATCCATCCGCGGGAGAACGACCTGATCCTCGGGACTCACGGCCGGAGCGTCTGGATCGCCGACGACATCGCCCCGCTCACGACCCTCGACGCTTCCGTCTTCGAGAAGGATGTCCACCTCTTCCCGGTTCGCGACGCCGTGGCCTGGCGCATCTACACCCACAAGGGGAATACCGGGCACAAGTTCTTCATTGCGCCGAACCCTCCTGAGGGGGCCCTTCTGCACGTATACGCGAAAGCGGAGGGGGATGCGGAGATCACCGTCAGCGCCGCCGGCGGCGATGCGGTCCGCACCCTGAAGGCCGAGTTGGAGCCGGGGCTCAACCGGGTCAACTGGGATCTCCGCTACGACTCCCCGGTCCCGGACGGCGGCCAGGGCTTTGGCGGTCCGCCGCAGGGTCCGCGCGTGCTTCCCGGCTCCTACACCGTCCGGGTGGCGAGCGGCGACGCTGCGGCCGAGGGTTCCGTGCAGGTGTCGGAGGACCCGCGCATCCGGATTCCGGACGCCGACCGTCGCGCCAACCACGACGCTCTGGTTCGCCTCACCTCGATGGTCGCCGGAATGACCCGGGCCCACGAGGCGGCGGACGCCACCGCCAAGGAAGCCGCGGAACTGGTCCAGGCGTTCGTCTCCGAACCGGACACCGACCTGAAGACCCGGGTCGGGGAGTTCCGGGAGGCGGCCGCCGAGGCCGCGAAAAATCTCTCCCGGAACGAAGGGCGTCAGGGACGCGGCGCCTGGCCGCGCCCGCTTTTCGCCCGGATCGGGGCCGAGGCGCGGAGTCTCGACGCCTATACCGAGGCCCCGAACGCCGAGATCCTCGCCCGGATCGATGCGATGAGCGCCGAATACGACGAGCGGATCGCCGCCTGGGAGGCGGTGCGAGGGCAGATCGATTCCCTGAACGAGGCGCTCCGCGGCGGTGGCCCGCCACGGCTCACGCCGCGCCCGAGTGGCGCCGACTAGCGGGTGTGAGTTAATTCTCCGCGACGACTCTTCCAACTCCAGGAGAAACAACATAGATGTCCCGTCTGCTTCAAAAGAACCTGAGCCGCGCCGAATTCCTGAAGCTCTCGAGCGCGGCTGCCGCTGCCGGGCTCACGACCGCGGCCGGTTGCCAGACCGCCGCGTCCAGCCGCCCCGACATGGTGGTCCATAACGCCCGGGTCTACACGTCGGAATACTCCGAGGGCTCGGAGACGATGGACCGTGCCGAAGCCTTCGCCGTCCAGCACGGCAAGTTCGCGGCCGTCGGATCGAACGACGAAGTGATGAATCTCGCGGGGCCCGGCGTGGAAGTGGTGGATGCCGGCGGGATGGCGGTCGTTCCCGGTTTCATCGACGCCCACTGCCACCCCGGCGGGATGCGGGACCTGTTCGAGGTGAACCTCGACGTCCGCACCATCGAGGACATCAAGCTGGCGATTCGGGCCGCGGCTGCCGACACGCAGGCGGGCTACTGGGTGGACGGATTCAAGTACGACGACACCAAGGTCACCGGCGAGAACGGGGAGTACCGCCGGATCACCAAGCACGATCTGGACGAGGCCACGACGGACGTTCCGGTCCGCGTCTCCCACCGGGGCGGCCATATCTACTGGTACAACTCGAAGGCTTTCGAGATGGCCGGCGTGACCAACGACGTCGCCGATCCACCGGGCGGCCGCTTCGAAAAGGACGCGAACGGGGAACTGACCGGCCTCGTCGAGGAGCGGGCCGACGACGTCTTCAACGGGGTCGGTCAGCGGCGGGTTTACGGCCGGGCCGAGTTCCGGCAGGGCGTCGCCCACATGTCGAAACTGATGACCGCCGCCGGAATCACCGGTGTTCACCAGACGGGCGGGGACTCCGACGGACTCCTGGCGCTTGAGGACGCCTATGCGGCCGGCGAGCTGCGTTACCGGATGTACTACTTCGCCTCCGGAGCTTCGGATCTCTACAGCGCGCTCAAGGAGGCCAAGATCCACCGCGGCTTCGGGAACGAGTGGCTCCGGATCGGGGCGGTGAAGTACGGGGCCGACGGATCGGCCTCCGGCCGCACGATGTATATGAGCACCCCGTACGAGGGCACCGACGACCACGGCATCCTCACGATGACTCCCGAGGAAATCCTGGAGGCGGTCGAGGACTCACACGCCCACGACTTCCACATCGGGATCCATGCGAACGGCGACCTGACGATCGGTTACGTTCTCGACGCCTACGAAAAGGTGCTCGCCGAGGCCCCCCGGGACGCCCGGCACCGCCTTGAGCATTGCTCGCTCGTGAACCCGGAATTGCTCCAGCGGATTCACGACAGCGGCTCCATTCCGACTCCCTTCTGGACCTACGTCCACTACCACGGGAACAAGTGGGTGGAGTACGGCGAAGAGAAGATGAAGTGGATGTTCGCCCACAAGTCCTTCCTCGACTACGACATCCCGGTCGCCGGGGCCTCCGACTACGTGCCGGGACCCTATGAGCCGATGATGGCCCTCCAGGCCATGGTGACCCGCAAGGACACCCAGGGCCGGGTGTGGGGCGAGAACCAGCAGGTGACGGTCGACCAGGCTCTCAAGATCGGCACCATCCACGGGGCACACGCCTCTTTTGAAGAGGACATCAAGGGCAGTATCAAGATCGGCAAGCTCGCGGATTTCGTGATGCTCGAGCAGGATCCCCACGACGTGGCCGCGGACGACCCGGACCAGCTCAAGCACATCCCGATCCATCGCACCGTCGTCGGCGGCAAGACCATGTTCCAGGTTTAGACCGCAGGAGCGCCGCTCCCGGCATCGCGGCGGAAGGTCCGGTCCCGCCCGTCAGCCCTTCGCGCGCAGCTTCGCCGCGATGAACGCGGGATGCTCCACGTGCAGCAGCGTCGCCACCTTGCGGATGATCTGCTCTTCCTCTCCCGCGAGCCAGCCGTCCGCGAACGCGACCCGGAAGAGCAATTCGATGATGGTCGCCTTGTGCTCGGCGGAAAGGCTCCGGTCCACGAGCCGGGTGAACTCGTAGAGCGAAACCGCTTCGGACGACCGTTGTCCGGCAACGTCCACGATTTCGGCGGTTTCCTCCGCACTCAGCGCAAAGGCCGACTCGAGGCTCTGCACGATCTCCTGCTTCTCCCGTTCGTCCACCTCGTGGTCGGCGGCCGACACTTCGAGGAGCAACACGGCGGTGGCGATCTGCACGTCCCGCGGTGAAGGCGGTGGGGGAGGGGAGTGCTCGGGGCGGCGGCGCCCGCCGCTCACCAGGTCGCTGATCCAACCCATCGGGGACCTCCGTTTCTGCGACCAAGGCGCGCCAACGCTCCCGGCACAGGAGCGAAACCCGACTTCCCGTTCATGCGCCCACCGGCCAGTGCTCCAGCCGGATTCCTTCCATCGGGAAGTCCTTCGGGTTTCCCGTCACGAGCAGCGCGGAAGCGGAATAGGCGGCGGCGGCGATCAGGCAGTCGGACTGCGGCAGTGTCTTTCCGCTGGACGCGAAGCGTTGACGCCATTTGCCCGCTCTCCGCCCTTCCTCGAGCCCCAGCGGAAGAATCACCAGGCCGCGGACGAGATCGTCCGTCCGAGCCGCTTCTTCCGAACGAAGCCCGCGGTACACCTCTTCGACGTTGACTGCCGTCGTGCAGGCGACGTCACCACGAGACCGCAGTCGCCGCACCCGAACGACCGCCGGACGACCGCGCAGATGGTCAATGAGCACCGTGCTGTCGAGCAGCACGAGCATTCCTTCAGCCGACCCGGCGGGGATCTTCGCGGCGTCCGCGCCGAACCCATTCTGCCGGATCCTCGTCCCACTCGTGTCCGTGGTCCGGGATGCTGCCCGCGGCCTTCTCGATCAGGTCCCACCGATTCTGGTGTTCGACCGCGGCGCGCACGGCTTTCCGGATGAAAGCGCTGCGTCCTCGCCGCCCGGCGAGGGCGTCCACCCGCTCGATCAACTCGTCCTCAACATGAACGTGTAAACGCATGTGCCAATATTAGCCCACACCCAACGCGGTGACCGTGAGATTTCGGGGCAAGGGGCCAGGATCTATGCCGCTGCTGCCGCCCGCCGCGAGCGCCACACCCAGAGCCCGAACGCGCCGAGGCCGAAGAACATGACGAGCAGGCCGACCACTCCCCCGATGAAGGGAACTTCCACCGCCAGCACCAGGATCCCGAGTCCCAGCGCGATCCGTCCGATCCGCTGGACGCTCGTGGAAGCCAGCCCGAGGATTGCCTGGCCGATCACCATCGCCGCGATCACCCGGGCCGCGTAGAGCAGGAACAGGTAGAGCATGCCGACGGCAAAGGCGAGCGGCAGGCCGATGAAGGTGATGGCGAGGAGGATCGCGGCGAAGGGGAGTCCCACGAACAGCAGCAGACCCAGCAGCAGCGGGCCGATCGGCCTGCCGCCGACCGCGGCCATCGCGCCGAGGGGTCCGGAGGCCAGCAGGACGAGCACGAGTCCGAGCGCGAGTCCCATGGCCCAGCGGGTCGCGATCCGCATGACTTCGTCCCAGACGCTCGTTTCTTCGGGTTCAGGCTCGAACCACTCCACGTTGGGGGCGCCGGGCTCGCGCTCGGGCTCCGTGGGGCCGGTGTACTGAGCGTCGCCGGCGATCGCCGCTCCGGACCCGAGATGCAGCGCCTCGCCGCTGAATTCGAGGTCACCTTCGATGGGTGCGTCCACCTCCAGTCGGCTTCCTCCGGCAAGCACCGAGCCTCCGACCGGCCCCGCGACCGAGAGACGATCACCGGCCATCATGATCCCGCCTCCCACGCTGCCGTCGGGAAGGACCGAGATGGTCTCGCCGGCCGCGGCCAGCCCGCGTCCCAGATCGCCGCCGATCCGCACGGACTGGGCCGCGCCGCGCAGGCTGAGCCCAACGCTGCCCTCCATGTTGATGTCGTTTCCGAATCCGAAGACGTCGCCATCCACGCGCCCGGTGATCGTGAGCGAACGTCCGGCGAAATAGAGATCCCCCCGCACGGTTCCTGCAACCACGGCCTCGTCGCAGAGAAGCAGCAGGTCGTCGTTCACCGTCCGTTCCGCGGCGATGCGGCAGCGCCCGGTGTCCCCCGCGATGACCTCGAGCGCTTCCGCCGGGGTACTGAACGCGCTCAATGCGGGAAGGAGCGCCGCCAGCAGGACCGGCATGACGCCCGCGCGGGGGCGGCGCATGACATTCGAGGCCAGAGCGATACCGATGAGGGTCATGATGACGATGCCTCCGTAGGCAATCTGAATTCCGATCTGCTGGAGGTCCAGCAGCGACAGAAGGCGGAAACCGAGATTCGAGAGCACGGGGAGCGCGTCCGGCATCGGTGTTTCCGCCGCCGCCGCGCCCACACCGGTGAAGAAACGCCGGACGGCGATGAGGCCCAGCGAAAGCACCAGTCCCGCGGCGACCACCCACCCGAGTTCTCGGGACACCTCGCGTTCCTGCACGGCGTCGGGGGCCGCCGCCGCCCGCAGCAGGTCGCTTTCGCGGCGGAGCCCCTCGTAGAGCCGGTGGCAGACGAAGCAGCGGGTCAGGTGCGTTCGCGTCCTGGCGGCTTCGGCCCGGGGCAACTCCTCGTCGAGGAGCGCGAGGAGTTGCAGTTCGGAGAGATGTTCGATTTCGGCCATCATCCGAGCTCCTCCTCGCTCGTGAGCTGGTCGCGCATCCGGCGCCGGCCGCGCAGCAGGAGCACGCCCACGTTCGTGCGGGTGACGCCCAGGGTGTCGGCGATTTCCTGGTAGCTGAGCCCGGCGCCGTAGCGCAGGGTGAGCGCGAAGCGCTGCCGGAGCGGCAGCCCGGAGAGCGCGGCGCGGACGCGTTCCCGCCGCTCCTCGGTGATCAGCCGGTCGAGCGGGCTCGGGGAATCGGAGACCAGTTGCGCCGCGCCTTCGTCGTCGAGCGGTTCGGATCGGCGGTTCTTCCGCGCCTCGTCCCAGCAGCGGTTGGCCGCGATCCGGAAAAGCCATGGCCCGAAGGGGCGCGCAGTATCGAAGGAGTCCAGCCGGAAGCGCGTCTTCATCATGATCTCCGCTGCCAGGTCTTCCCCGGAGTCCCCCGGAAGCGTTCGGCGGCAAAACGCCAGCACCTGGGGATGGAAGTGCCGATAGAGCGTTGCCCACGCCTCCCGGGCGCTGGCCTGGCCGGTGTCCGGGGTGTCGGCGGAGGCTTGCCGATCGGCTTCCTGGCAGACGCGGACAAGCCGTGCGATTTCCTGATCGTGGAGCATCCCTCCAGTTGCCATACGTCTGATCCACCCCGGACGTTACAACTCGGAGGAACGAACGCGACCCGTTCTGCGATCCTCTTCCGCGTCGATGCAGGGATCGAGGTTGTTCACTCTTCTGAAACGGTTCGCCGGCCGCTTTGCGCTGACTCTGTGTCTGGTCCTCCTGGAGGCGGCGGGTTGGACCCTGTTTCCGCTGGTGATCGGCCGCGCCATCGACAGCGTGCTCGCGGACTCGGCGCGCGGTCTCTACGAGTTCGCCGCCCTCGGGATCGGAACCATGGGGATCGGGATTGCCCGCCGTTTCGTGGACAGTCGGGCGTACGCGCGGGTGTTTCGGCGGCTGGGCGAGGAGCTGGTCACGCAGGACACGGCGAGCGGTACCTCGACAAAGACGGCGCGTCTCCGAATGCTGCAGGAGTGCGTCGAGTTCTTCGAGCACCAGGTCCCCGGCCTGATCACGGGAGTCATCGGCCTCGGCGGCACTCTGCTCATTCTTTCGGCGCTCAACCGGCCTGTTTTCGTTGGTTGCCTGGGGGTCACCGCCGTCAGCCTGGTTCTTTACGCCCTGACCGGAAAGCTGACGACCCGTTACAACGCCGGGCTCAACGACGAACAGGAACTCCAGGTGGACGCGGTCGAGAGCGGTGACCGAGGCCGGGTCGCCGCACACCTCCGGGCTCTCATGCGCTGGAACATCAAGCTGTCGGACCTCGAGGCGGTCAACTTCGGAGTGGTGTGGCTCTTCCTGATGGGTTTGCTGGTCTTTTCGATCGGATCGGCGGCGGAGCAGACCCTCGAATACGGCACGGTGTTCGCGGTAGTGATGTACGTCTTCCAGTTCACCGAGTCGGTGATCGTGCTGCCCCTCTACTACCAGCAGTGGCTTCGGCTGAGGGAGATATCGGGTCGGCTCGACGTGTCTGGCGAGCCGGCCTGAGACTGCGCCTGTGAGCTGGCATGGGGCAACCCGGCGTCGCGGGTCTTGCGCTTCCGCGCGATGCCGAACGGAGGTCGGCTGTCCAGGCGGAGGCACCCTGCGTGCTCCCCATTCGCCCCGTCTCCTAGAATCCCGGCGATGCGTGTCCTGCACCGGAGGCTGCTGGTCTTCGGGGCCGTCGCCCTGGCGCTCGTTCCGGTGCTGTTCGGGATCCGGCTGCTCGACCGGATGGCGCTGGCCTACACCACCGGGCTCCGGCGGAGTGTGGACAGCCCCGGATTCGGCGGCGTCATGCCGCCCGCCGACGGTCCGCCGCCCGGGGTGGCCTTTATCGGCTTCTCGCAACCCGCGGAGGATGCCGAAGGGTTCGTGATGCGCCGGGTCACCGCGCAGGGCCGGGAAGCCGGCCTCCGGAACGGGGACCGGGTCACCGCGGTGGACGGGGTGGCGTACCGCGACGCGCGGGAAGCGATGGGGGGACTCATCAGTACCCGGATCGCGGGCGAAACGGTGGACCTCACCGTCGTGCGGAGCGGAGAGGAACTCACCCTGCCGCTCCGGCTGTCGCGCTACGTACGGCATCCCGGGGACCTGGGGTTGGTGTTCGAGGAAGTCGCTCTTGCCTCCGGCAGCGGTCACACGCTCAGGGGCTGGTGGATTCCACCCCCCGGGGACAGTGACGGACGGGCGGTGGTGTGGGTGCACGGGGCCCACTCCTCCCGCTACCAGGCGCTCGACCACGGCGCCGAATTCCTCCATGACCGGGGCTACGGGATTCTGACCATGGATCTGTCCGGCCGCGGCTCGAGCGACGGGGAATACATCACCTACACCTGGAACGAACGCCACGACGTTCGCTCCATGGTCCGCTACCTGCGGTCGCGGCCCGACGCCGACGCGTCCCGGGTGGTGGTCTTCGGAACCTCGAACGGCGCCGCTTCCGCCATGTATGCGGCCGCCGAACTCGGCGACCTTCCGGCGCTCGCTCTCGACGCCCCCTATGCCGACCTCTGGCGCGCCGCCGGTTCGATGCTGGAAATGCGCGGCGGCATACCCGCGCTGCGGGGGCCGCTGGCCCTGTTCGTCCGGATGCGCACCGGACTCCGCATCCGGGAGGTGCGCCCCGTCGAGGTGGTCGACGAGATCCCGGGGCCCGTACTCTTCGTGCACGGCGACCGGGACCGCCAGGTACCTCCCGAACACAGCCTGGAACTCCATGACGCTCGGCTGGCGGCGGGCCTGCCGTCTCGGCGCTGGATTCTCCCCGGCGGAGAACACGGATTCGACGACTATCCGCCGCCCGGCATCTTCTGGAACCGGATCGCCGACTTCTTCGACGACGCCCTCGGCGGCCGTCCTCCGGGTCGCGAACTCGGCGGACCGGTTCCCGACACCCTCGACGACCCGGCGTGGACGGGGAACGGCGGCGCGGTCAGGGAGGGCGCAAGCGAGGGGGAAGGCAGCCGATGACAGGTCGATTCCGAGTCCGCCGGCGAGCCGGACTCGCTCTCACCGTGTTGGCCGGCTGTGGAGCCGCCGACGTTCCCCAGCCCGCCGTCATCGGCCCGGATCCGGGCTATGAACGGTTTGCGTCCCGGATCTCCGATTTCGTGACCGCCGAGATGGAGCACAAACACATTCCGGCGCTGGCGCTCGCCGTCACCGACGGCGAGCGGATCGTCTGGGCGCGAGGTTTCGGCGAGGCGCAACCCGGTGTCCCGACCGATGCCGACACGCTCTTTCGGGTCGGGTCGGTGTCGAAGCTCTTCACCGACATCGCGGTGGTGGCCCGCCACGAGGCCGGGGAGCTGGACCTCGACGCCGAGGTCCCGGATTTCCTTCCAGGATTCGCGCCCGCCGGCGTGCCCGAGGAGGGAGGGGTCACCCTCCGCCGGCTCATGGCGCACCGGGCCGGCCTCGTGCGCGAGCCGCCGGTCGGGCACTACTTCGACGACACGGACCCCTCGCTTGCCGCGACCGTCGAGAGCCTGAATGGGATCCCGCTCGTTTTCCCTCCGGGACTCCGGCAGAAGTACTCGAACGCCGGCATCGCGGTGGTCGGCCGAGTGCTGGAGCACGCTGCCGGCATGTCCTTTGCCGAAGCGGTGACCGAAGAGGTGCTCGTTCCGCTGGGACTGGAATCGAGTTCCTTCTCGCTCGCCACCGCGCCCGCCGACCGTGTCGCGCACGCCTCGATGTGGAGCTACGACGGACGGGAGTTCCCGGCGCCGGACTTCCCGCTCGGGATGGCTCCGGCGGGTTCGATGGTGACCTCGGTCCGCGATCTGGGCCGGTTCCTGACCCTGATGGCGGGGGGCGCACTCCCGGGGGTTCTCGATTCGGAGGCGCTCGCCGAAATGTGGCGCGTCCAGTTCCCGGCGGATCCCGATGACGCCGAGCCCACCGGGTTCGGGCTCGGCTTCGCCCGGGGCCGGCTGGAGACGACAAGCGCTACCGGCGAGACGATCTCCCACGGGGTGATAGGCCACGGGGGGGCCATCTACGGCTATTCCACCGAGTTGGCGTTCCTCCCCGAGGCGGGCCTCGGCGCGGTGGCGGTCAGCAACGTGGACTTCACGAACGCGGTGGTCTCTCGAATCGTGCGGCTTGCCCTCGAGGCGGCGCTCGGCCTCCGGGAGGGAACCGAGGTGGCGCTACCGCGGTCCGATCCCCTGCCGGCGGGACTCTCGAGCCGGCTTCACGGGGCATATGAATCCGGTGAAGGCGCCCGCCTCCGGGTGCTCGCCCGCGGCGGCCGCGCCGAACTG
>MPMW01000083.1 GCA_002238705.1 Acidobacteria bacterium bin61
GCGGCTGTGGACACTGCCGGACGATGCGGTCCCCGTAGCCTCCCGGTCGGTGTTTACGCCCCGACGTACGCCCCCCAAGCGTCCATTACCGGCCTTCGCTCGTCGAACAGGTCGGTCCGCCGATACGCGCCTTCGACGCCCTGGACGGCATGGGCCAGCGCGGCCTCCGCCAGTATCGGCGCGTTCCCCTGCTCGGCGCTCCAGTCGCTGAACGTCGAGCGGAACCCGTGAACCGTCGCCCGCTCGCCGACACCAGCCGCCCACAGCGCGTTCGTCAGCGCCATATCCTTCAACTCCCGATCCCCCGAACGGCCGGGGAACACCAAGTCGCACCCCTTCCGGCTCCGCAACCGGCCGGCGCGCTCCAGGACCGCGACCGCCTGCCGACTCAGGGGAACGCGGTGCTCTTTCCCGGCCTTCATCCGCCAGCCGGGAAGCGTCCAGGTGCGCTTGTCCACGTCGATCTCCGACCAGCGCGCGCGCCGGGCCTCGCCGCTGCGGGCCGCCGTCAGGATCAGGAACCGGAGGCAGAGGCGGACCGCCGCCCGCGACCGCGACCCCTCCACCCTCGCCAGCAGTTCGCGCACCTCGGCGTGCGGCAGGGCGCGGTGGCTCTGCGCGCGGCGCCGCCGTTTCGGGAGGGCTCCATCGATCGCCTCTCCCGCCACGTTCCGCTCGACGAACTCCCGCGCCTGCGCCCAGCCCAACACAGTGCGGATCTGCTGGCGCACCCGCTGGGCGGTGGTCGGCTTCCGGTTCCACAGGTCGTCCTGGAAGAGCACCCGGAGCACGTCATCCCCGCGGATCGCCTCCACGCGCATCGCTCCGAGCGCGGGGAAGACATAGCGCCCGAGTGTCCTCTCCCAGGCCCGCGCGTACCCGTCGCCCCGCCAGTTCGCCCGGCGCTCCGCCAGCGTCCGCTCCGCCGCTTCCGAAAACGTCGGGACGGCCCCGCGGCGGCGCTCGGCGATGGGGTCCTTCCCTTCCCACAGGGCGCGGCGGTTCTGGAGGGCGACCATGCGGGCCTCTGCGAGCGACACCAGGTCGAAGGGTCCGATGGTGATGTCGCGGCGGACCCCGTTGACGGTCAAGCGCTGGACCCATACTTTCGTGGCCCGAATCCGCAGGTAGAGGCCGTCGCCTGCGCAGTAGCGTCCGGGTTTTTTGAGTGCCTTGGCCCTTGCTGCGGTCATGCTCGCCATATTGCCACCTCCGCGTTGATGAGGCCCTCCTGCTGGCCCACACAATCGGTGAGAAGTGTAGCACTCTGGAGGGTCGGGAAGGGGCGGTAAGGGAACGGGGATAAGGTTGAAAATCCGTTGATGCTGTTGCGTTATGAGTCCATATACCACTGCTTGAGCACGTAAGAGAACAGGTCACTGGGGATGAAAGGGGGTTACCCCCTTTCACAAGAAAGTAACGACAAATCGGAACTCGCCGAAGCGGGCGCCAGCACGCGAGGGAGTTTCGATTTGCGGCGCGAAGCGCCGGGCGGTTCGGGGGTGGGGCTCCTGTTCGACCCTCTCAGTGTCCACCTTTTCTTCCGGACACGCGCCCCACCCCCGAAGCGCTCGACGGGGTCGGCGCGGCGCGAAGCGCCGGGCGCTTTGGGGGTGGGGCTCCTGTTCGACCTTCTCGGTGTCCCCCGTTTATTCCGGACACGCGCCCCACCCGCAAAGCGCTCGACGGGTGAGGTGGTGCGGTTTCGACCGCCTCTCGGCGGCCGATGCCGGCTGGTTTCCGGAGCAGAGCGATAGCTCTCGAGAGACCCCTTGAGCGCGAGGGATGGAAGACGGCGTCAGCCGGCATCCATTCCTCGTGGCTCGGGAACCCGGCGCTCCGGCCCTACCGGCCCGGGTGCGAACCCGCGGGCGCCGCGTCCGGCCACGGCGCCTGCCGGAGTGCGGTCGCCCAGTCGCTGATCACCTCGTCGGCGCCGGTGAGGAGGACCTCCCCGTAGTCCCTGAGCGCGTCCGGCCGCCGCCCCGCTCCGTCGCGGGCGTTCGCCCGGCGAAACAGCAGGTTCGCCCGGACCTCGGGGCTCGGCCCGGCCCCGAGACCGCGGCTCAGCACCGCCTCGGCCTCCGCCCAGCGCTCCGCGAACAGGAGGGCCTCCCCGAGCCCCGCCTCGGCAAGCCCCGGGAGCATGAGGTGGTAGTTCCCGAACCCGGCGTCGCGCTGCTCCAGGGCCCGTTCCCCGAGTTCGCGGGCGGCCTCGAGGTCGCCCAGCGCCGTGAGGACGGTGATCTCGTCGAGCGCGAAGTCCGGGTTCTTCGGGAACTGCCGCTTGAGCCGCCGGATCGCCGCGAGCGCCTCGTCATCGCGGCCTTCGCGCTGCATCAGTAATTCATAGGTCCAGAGGCTTCCCCAGCGCGCCCGCCGTCCCTCGTTCGCGGTGGTCGCGATGTCGCCCAGCCCGCCTTCGAGGTCGCCGCGCATCCCGAACAGGAAGGCGATCATCCGCAGCGCGCGCGGCAGCCGGGCGATCGAATAGACATAGGTCCCGGGAATCACGTAGGCGTCCCGGAAGCCCGGATCGAGTTCCTGGAGCCGCCGGTGGCGGCCCACCGCGCGCCGGATCAGGCGGGTGGCGCGGAACCAGGCCCGATCGATGATCACCGCCCACCCGGCTTCGAGCGCCTCGCCGGCGCCGAGGTGGTAGAGCGCCTCCCGGTGGTCCGCGTCGCGTTCCAGCAGCGCTTCGGACCGCCGGAACGCCTCCGCCAGTTGCTCGCGGAAGGCGGTTTCCTCCTCGGGGGTCGGCTCCGGGCGGCCATCCTGGGAGAAGAAGCGGTCGTTCCGCAGGCTGGGCCCCCGGACCGCGTTGCTGCGCTGGGCGAGGCGGGTCCAGATGGTGGTGGCGAAGTTGTAGGGACCGCTCGGGTGCTCCGGGAACCGCTCGTTCAGCTCCTCGTACGTCCGGAGGGCCTCCTCGAAGTCGTAGTCGAAGAGGAATTGCGCGCCGGCCCCTTCGAGCGCGGCGATCTCCTCCGCGGGACCGCCGGCGGGAGGCTGCGGGGCCGCCGCCGCGGCGAGGGTGGCCGGGAGTGCGAAGACGGCGGCCAGGACGCCGGCGCGGCGGGACACGACCCCCGCAGTCTCGCACGTGCGGCGCCTCCGCCGAACGGGCCGCCGGGCGGCCGCGTTCGTCACACGTCCGACAACGGGATCACTTCCACCTCGAACCGCACCAGGTCCTGCGCGTTGGCGGTGATCACCTGCGTGACCCCGTGTTCCAGCATGGTGGCGGCGATGTTCGCGTCGTGGACCCCCTTGCCCCGGCACCCCGCGGACCCGGCGATCCCCGGCAGCCGCTTCGCCACTCCGCGCGTCTCCTCCAGCAGGGTGGCTCGCTCGGCGAACATCTCATTGTTCCGGACCGCCGCGGCGAGGGGGAGTCCCAGCCCGTTCGCCTCGACGGGGCGCGTGCTGACCACCAGGCACTCCCTGAGCACCTGCCCGCTCAGGCAGAGCTCGATCCCCTGGTTGGGAAGGTCGTTCAGGACGTGGAGAGCGGCGAAGTGGAGAGCGCGCCGGCGGTCCACCGCGCTGAGCAACACATTGGTGTCACAAAACAGCCGCTCACCGGCCCTGATCGCCATAGATGTCCTCGCGCGTCCAGGGAACTTCGCCGCCGACCTCGACGTGCTTCAACTGGATCGGCGGATAGCCCGGCTCCGGAGGGGCCGCTCGTGCCGCCGCCTCCAGAATCATCCGAATCTCGCCCTGAACCGAGCGGTGATGCGCCTTCGCGCGCCGGCCCAACGCCCGCAGGGTTTCGGCAGGTACGTCGCGGACATGAACTCCAGGCATGGTGTCATTATGACACCAGTAGCTTCCTGCTATCTCCAGAGGCCTGCCGCCACCCCGCCAGCGCCGCGCCGCACCCCCCTCAGAACACCCACCTCCAGCCTGCGAGCGCCGCGATCTGCGCGCCCGTCGGGACGCTCCGGTGGCCCGGCCAGTGGCTCCAGACCGCCCCCAACCGGAACTCGCCGAGCGGCAATGCCCGGATCCACTGCGCCGCCAGGTCGAGCTGCCGCTCGCCGGGCGCGAGGTCGGCCCGGAAGGAGCGATAGCGCACCTCGCCCCCCTTCGTCCGCGCCGACGGCACACTGAGCGACGCCCAGCCGTTCTCCACCCGCAGCGGCTGCGACAGCGAGAAGCTGAGCGAGCCCGCCCGTTCGAACACGCGGCTCGCATGCACCGCGAGGGTGCTGGTCGCGAGCGCCGAGATCTCCTGGATCATGCCCCCCTGCGCCGCCGGGTTCACCACCCCGAACTCGCCGTTCGCCCCGAGAGTCCACCCGCCGAACGCCACGCCCCCCTCGAACCCGAGGAACGCCGTCCCGGCCGAGAGGCCGCCGAACGCCCCCTGTCCCAGGCTGCCGAGCATCGTCTCCCGTTCGGAGATCCACCCGGCCCGCAGGCCCACGGGAAGGCCACCCGGCCGCCAGGCCAGCGCCGCCCCGCTCGCCGGCATCAGGGGACGCAGCGGCCCGGTCGTGAACGCGGTCGCGGAAAAACCGTCCTCTTCGAAGGCGTTTACCTGCACCGCCCCTTCGGCGAGCGCGAGGTGCCCGTTCCCGGCCGCCGTGGGCATCCGCAGCACGCCGGCCGTCACCCCGAGGGCCGCCGGCATGCCGCCCGAACTGCCTCCCGCCGTCAGGCCGGTGGACCCCGGCCCCAGGAACGTCCGGAGGCGCGCCGACATCGAGGGACCGTCCGCCGTCCCGGCGAAGCTGCCCAGCTCGTACCAGAACGGCGCCCCGTAGCCGTCGAGCGCCATGACCTCATCCCCGTCGAACGCCTCCACCAGCCCGTCCCCGAACGCCGCCCCGAGCCGCAGGCCGGTGGAGCCGAGCGCGGCGTGCCCCACGGCCGCCGTCCCGGTCGCGAGCGGCACCTCCAGCACTCCCACGGGGGACGTCGCGGCGCCCAGGTCCATCCGGCCGTGGCCGTAGATGTCGCGGTCGGCGTAGATCCCGGTGCGGTCGGCGGTCAGGAACAGCCGGCCCAGCAGCTCCTCGTTCGCAAGCTGGTCGCGGAAGAGCTGCTTCATCACCGCGAGCCCGCCGGAAACCATGGGAGCGGCATAGGAGGTGCCGCGGCCGGAGGCGTATCCCCGGATGCCGATCTCGTCGTCGCGCGGTCCGAAATAGGCGACCGTCACGTCTTCCCCGGGCGCCGCGATGCAGAAGTCGGCGGCGATTCCGCAGCGGTTCGAGAAATTCGTGATCGCCCCGCCGTCGGGGCCAAGCGCCACCACCGCGACGGAGTGGCCCTGCAGTTCGGCGATCCGAGCCATGAGACCCGGCAGAACTCCGACGGAGACGGCGTCCACCTGACCGTTCACGCAGTTCGCGACGCCGGCCTCGCACTCGTCGTTGTTCGCGTTCCCCGCCGCCCACACCAGGATGGTCTTGTCCGGGGCGTCCGCCTGGGCCAGCGTCGCGATCGTCTCCCCGAAGTTCGCGCGGAGATCCGCCTCGCTGTAACCCTCGATGAGGCCGTCGTAGCCGAAGCTCAGGTTCAGGATGTCAAGGTCGTTCCCCTCGTCGCGCCAGGCGAACACCTGCTCGAACATGTAGGTGAACCCGGGGTCCGCCCGGGCGAGCGTCGCGAGCGGAATCGGGTCATAGACCTGGTCGGCCTCCCCCAGCGGAATCGCCCACACGGCGAGGTCCGCGCCCCAGGCAACCCCGTGGGGCGCATTCGGATCCGGGCTCCGCGCGCCCGCCGCGATGCCCGCCACCGCGGTGCCGTGGGAGAACCGCTCACCGGTCTGGGGAGCGGCGCCGAAGAGGAACCCCTGGTAGATCGTCTTGCCCGCGAAGATCGGGTGGCCGGCGTCGATCCCGCTGTCGATCACCCCGACGGTCACCCCGGCGCCCGGCGCCGCCTCGGGCCCCTGCAGCAGGTTCACGTGGCCATAGGCGCGGTGCGCGCCGATCGCTTCGAGCCCCCACTGGTTGTCGAATCCCGGGTCTCGGCGGTACTCCTCCGCGCGCTCCTCCGCGGCGCCCTGGAACTCCGGAGCGGACAGGCACTCCCCGGCGTGCGTGGGAATGCAGTTGCGGGGCGGCGGCGGGGGTGGCGGCGGTGATGGCGCGAATGGGGATTCCGATCTCCCCGCACACCCCGAGACCGCCACCAGCCCCCAGAACAGCAGACCGAGCAAACGCCCGGGGGCGCCAGCTTCCAGTGCAGCCCGAATGGCTTGGAACGCCGGCTTCAGCCGGCACCCGCTGCGCGAGAGCGCAGCGGAACCGCGCCCGCCGTTGAGCGTCACCGCCCCCCGGCTGGCGCGGCCCGGCGCGAACCCCCCCCCGCCGTTGAGCGTCACAGCCCCCCCGCCTCGGAGCGCCGGCCTCCAGGCAAGGAGCGCCGCTCTTCAGAGCGGCATCGACCGCCGGGAGGCGGTCGAAATCGCACCACCCCACCCACCCTCACCGCGCACCACCAACCGGAACCCATCCCCATCAGAAAACCCACCTCCACCCCGCGAGCGCGGCCACCTGCGCCCCCGGCGCGTCCCGGTGCCCCGGCCAGTGGCTCCAGATCGCCCCCAGCCGCAGCTCGCCCACCGGCAGCGCCCGGTTCCACTGCGCCGCGAAGTCGAGCTGCCGCTCGCCCGGCGCCAGATCCGCCCGCAGCGAGCTGTGCAGCACCTCCCGCGCCTTCGTCCGCGCCGACGGCACCGTGAGCGCCGCCCAGCCGTGCTCCACCCGAAGCGGCTGCGACAGCGAGAAGCTCAGCGACCCCGCCCGCTCGAACCCCCGCGTCGCGTGCACCGCGAAGGTGCTCGTAGCGAGCGCGGAGATCTCCTGGATCATCCCGCCGTGCGCCGCCGGGTTCACCATCCCGAACTCGCCGTCCGCCCCCAACCGCCAGCCGCCGAGGCCCACGCTCCCGTCGAAGCCGACGAACGCCGTCCCCGCGGACAGGTTCCCGAAGGCGCCCTGCCCCAGGCTCCCGAGCATCGTCTCGCGTTCCGAGATCCACCCGGCCCGCAGGCCCACCGGGACCCCGCCCGGCCGCCAGCCCACCGCCGCCCCGGCCGCCGGCATGGCGGGACGCAGCGGCCCGGTGGTGAAGGCCATCGCCGAAAAGCCGCTCCCCTGGTAGGCGTTCACCGCTACCGCGCCCTCGGCTAGCGCCAGATGCCCGTTCCCCGCCGCGGTCGGCATCCGCAGCACCGAACCCGAGACCCCGCCGTGCGCCGTAAGACCGGACCCGCCACCGCCGCCCACTACCGCGAGCCCGGTCCCCGGCCCCATGAACGTCCGCAACCGCGCCGACATCGCCGGCCCGTCGGTGGTGGCCGCGAAGCTGTCCAGCTCGTACCAGAAGGGCGACCCGAAGTCGTCGAGCGCCATGACCTCCCCGCCGTCGAACGCCTCCGCCACTCCGTCTCCGAACGCCGCCCCGAGCCGCAGCCCGGTCGAACCGAGCGACGCCGACGCCATGGCCGCCGTCCCGGTGGTGATCGGCACGTCCAGAACCCCCACCGGCGAGGTCGCGGCGCCGAGGTCGAGCCGGCCGTTGCCGTAGAGATCGCGGTCGGCGTAGATCCCGGTGTTGTCGGCGGTCAGGAAGAGCCGGGTCACCAGCTCCTCGTTCGCGACCTGGTCCCGGAAGAGCTGTTTCATGATCGCGAGCCCGCCGGCGACCATGGGTGCGGCGAACGAGGTCCCGCTCCATTCCACGTAACCCCGGACCGCGTCCTCGCCCTCGTGGGGCCCGAAGTACGCGACCCCCACGTCCTCTCCGGGCGCCGCGATGCAGAAGTCGGCGGCGGTCCCGCAGCGGTTCGAAAAGCTGGCGAGGCCGCCGCCGTCCGGACTGAGCGCCACCACCGCGACCGAATGTCCCCGAAGCTCCTCCATGTAGGCCACGAGACCCGACATGAGCGAGGCCGAGACGGCCTGGAACCGGCCGTTCGGGCAGTCCGGGGTACCGGCTTCGCAGCGGTTGTTGTTCGAGTTGCCGGCCGACCACACCATGATGGTCTTGTCCTCCCGGCCCTCCTGGGCGAGCGCCGCGATCGTCTGGCTGAGGTTGGCCCGCAGGTCCTCTTCGCTGTATTGGGAAATGATCCCCGAGTAGCCAAAGCTCATGTTCAGGATGTCGAGCTTCCGGTCCCCGTCCTGCCAGTTGATGATGTGGCTGAACTCCTCCGCGGTGGACTCGTCCACCTGCGCGAGCACCTCCAGCGAGATCGGCCGGTACACCCCGTCGCTCGTGCCGAGCGGAATGGCCCACACCGCCAGATCGGCCCCCCAGGCAACCCCGAGGGGGGCGTTCGGATCTCCGGTCTTGCCACCGGCGGCGACGCTGGCCACCGCGGTCCCGTGGGAGTAGTCGTCGCCCAACTCGTCCTCGGCGCCCGCCAGGAACTCCTCATAGACGTACTTGCCGTCAAACATGGGGTGATCCACGTCGATTCCGGTGTCGAAGATGCCGATGGTGATCCCGGCGCCCGGCCGGGCGTCCTCGCCCTCCAGCAGGTTCACGTGCCCGTAGGCGAGGTGGGCGTTGATGTACTCGAGGCCCCACTGGTTCTGGAAGTGCGTCTCTTCCGCGTATGCCTGGCCGAGTTCCGTAACCCGGGCGTTGAACTCCGCCGCCGGCAGGCACTCCCCGCCGTGGGTCGGGATGCAGACGTCCTCCGGCGCGTCCGGCAGGTCCCGCGGCTCGGGAACCGGGGCGAGCGCCCGCGGCGGCCGGTCCCGAGCCCGGGGCCGCCGGCGGCGGGGGCGGGCCGGGCGCCCGCGGCGGCGGCTCCGGAGCCGGGGCCGGCGGCGGCGTGGGCGCCGCCGGCGTGGGCCGGGTGGTGGTCGCCCCCGACCGGGCGGTGCACCCGGCGAGCGCGATCAGGACAGCGAGACAGGAAAGGAAGAGCCAGAAACGCATCGCGCCGCACCCTATCGCATCACGCCACCCCCTATTCGACACAAATTGACACGCGTAAGAGACCGCCCCCTTCCTTGACAGCCCACCCGGAAGGCACCGCCAACCTCCGGCCCGGCCCCACGGCTGGCACCGCCACCCTCCTGCACGGCACCAGGGCTGGCACCGCCACCCTCCGGCACGGCACCATGGCTTGGAACGCCGGCTTCAGCCGGCACCCGCGGCCGCAAGGCCGCGGAACAGCACCACCCCATCCTCCCCCACAGCCAGAACCCGCTCGCCACCACCCTCCGGCACGGCACCATGGCTTGGAACGCCGGCTTCAGCCGGCACCCGCGGCGCGAGAGCGCCGCGGAACAGCACCACCCCACCCCCCCCCACGGCCAGAACCCGCTCGCCACCCCACCCTCCTGCACGGCACCATGCCGGGCGCCGCCAACCTCCTGCACGGCCCCATGGCTTGGAACGCCGGCTTCAGCCGGCACCCGCGGCCGCAAGGCCGCGGAACACCACCGCCCCAACCTCCCCCACAGCCAAAACCCCTCCAAACCCCCCCCTCCTGCACGGCCCCATGGCTGGCGCCGCCACCCTCCGGCACGGCGCCACGGCCTGGAACGCCGGCTTCAGCCGGCACCCGCGGCGCCCTACATGTGACGAACGCGCCCACCCTGGGCCGCGCGCAACCTGCCTGCCGTGAAGCTGTCGGGCGAATGAGGGAGTTACCCGACCGAGTCAGAAGGACGGTTGCCGGTAGCCTCGAAGAGGTTGCCCACGCCGGCCCCGCCGGATGCGAGATCACGATCAGGCCACCAAAAGTAGGAGAATAGTGATCTCATGGCCGTTCAAGCGGTACTCCGCCCTGTCTCCCTGAAGGAGGCGAACCAGCAATTCTCCCGCCTCATTCGGGAGGTGGAAAACGGTGAGGGGTTCGTGATCACGCGCCGCGGCCGCCCGGTTGCCCGAATCCTGCCCAGCGATGAGGCCCGGACCCAGGACCCGCAGTGGGTCGCCGCCTACGAGCGAATGAAGGCGCGGCTCCGCGAGGGGGCGTCGCTGGGCGGCCTGAGAATCGAAGACCGCGATGCGCTGCACGACCGCGATGCGCTTCACGACCGCGGCCGGGAGTCTCCCGAGGCGAATGAGCCCCACGAGCGTTGAGCGCCGCTTTTCGCTCGATTCCAACATCCTCGTGCATGCCGCGGATCGGGACGCGGACGCGAATCGCCATGAGACTTCGGTCGCGCTGCTCGCGCAGGCCGCGACTTCGGACTGCGTCCTGACCCTGCAGTCTCTCACCGAGTTCTTCTCCGCAACCACGCGCAAGCGCCTGCTGAGCCCCGAGGACGCGGGCGCCTTCGTCAGCGACTGGCTCGCGGTGTTTCGCGTCGCTCCGAACGCGGCCGGCGATCTCGTGGACGCGATGCGGGCCCTGAAGGGTGTTCGGATTTCCTCTTGGGATGCGATGCTCTGGGCCACGGCTCGGAGGGCCGGTTGTTCGGCGATCCTCAGCGAGGACTTTCAGGATGGACAGGTGCTTCAGGGCGTCCGGTTCATCAACCCCTTTCTCCGCAAGAACCACGCGCGCGTCGAGGTGCTGCTCGGCGGTTGATGGGCCGCTCGTTCGGCGGTCCATTCAGCGAGGCTCGCGTTGGGCAATGGCCAAGCGGAAGTTTCTTGGAACGCCGACTCCAGCCGGCACGACGGGGTAACGGCTTGGAACGCCGGCTTCAGCCGGCACCCGCGGCGCGAGAGCGCCGCGGAACGGGATCTCTCCACCCCACGCCACCGCCGAAACAAAAGGGAACGTCCACCTCCAGACCGCCGCCCGCGGCCCCAGGCCGCACACCCCCCACCCTTCCCTCACACCTCCTCCCACGCCCCCCCGAACGCCCCGTCCCCCTCCCAGTCCGGATCCTCCTCCACCTCCGCGTGCATCAGCTCCTCGATCCGGTCCGCGATCCGCTGCGCAGGACGCTTGATTCCGGACGGCACACAAGATATCTTACTTTCGTCTTACACGACTTGCCGGAGATTAGCGATGCCCGTGTCTCACCCGCCCACCACCACCCTTTCGACCAAGGGCCAGGTCATCCTGCCAAAACCGATTCGGGACTCGCTCGGTTGGGAGGCCGGGGCCCGGTTGGCGGTCGAACGCACCTCCGAGGGCGTGCTGCTGAAGCCCGTAACGAGCTTCGCGGAGACGGCCCCGGAGGAGGTATTCGGATGTCTTCGGTTCGATGGCGCACCGAAATCACTCGCGGAGATGGAAACAGGGGTCATGACGGAAGCCAGGCGGCGCCATGCGGGCGGTTGACACCAATATCGTCGTCCGGTATCTGACGGGAGATCACCCGGAGCAGGCGGCCCGCGCCCGGGCGGTGTTCACCACCGGGCAGGTCTTCCTCAGCACCACGGTGCTGCTCGAAAGCGACTGGGTTCTGCGCAGCGCCTACGGTTTCGCGGCAACCGAGGTCGCGGCGGCGCTCCGCGCCCTGGCGGGCCTCCCGGGGGTGACCGTCGAGAATCCCGCGCTGCTTGGTGAAGCGCTCGACCGGACGGCGCGCGGGATGGATTTCGCCGATTCGCTGCACCTCGGCGCCGCGGCGGGATGCGAATCGATGCTGACCTTCGACCAGCGGTTCATCCGGGCGGCTGACGGCGCTCCCGTTCCCGTGCGCGAGCCTTGAGGCCGGGGCCGGGCGCCAAACCCCGTCCCACCCCTCACGCCTCCTCCCCCTCCGCCCCCTCACCCCCCCTCCCCCGCCCCCCCCGCACGCCCCGCCCCCCTCCCACTCCGGGTCCTCCTCCACCTCCGCGTGCATCAGCTCCTCGATCCGCTGCGCCGGCCCGCAAAGCTGCCGGATCGTCCAGTCGGCGGCGAACGCCCGGAACTCCCCCCCGCCAGAACGCGCCGTGCCCGTTCCCGTTCCGGGTGCTCGAAGGCGGACGCCATCCGCTCCACCTCGGCGCTCCCCACCCCGAACCGGCGCGCCTCCTCCCGCCACCCCGCGACGCTCGCCGCCACTTCGGCCACCACCCCGCGCGCCCCGCCGGGCGCCAGCCCGTAGTAGCGCGCGGTCTCCAGAGCCTGCTCCAGCGACGCGCGCGGGTCCCCGGCCACGATGGCCGTGGTGAGAAAGCGGCCGCCCTCCTCCGCCGGGGTGGGATTCAGGTCGTAGGCCGGGGCGAGGCGCCAGCCGCCGTCTCCCAGGCGCAAGAACGCGTGGTTGCGCAAATGGTCGTCGTGGTTCGAGACGAGCACCGTGAAGACCATGCGCCGCCACAGCTCTTTCAGATCGGCGGCCGGCGAGGCGCCGTAGCGCCGGATGGCTTCGGCGATCTCCGGGTAGGACCTTCGCTCCCCATCGGCGGCGCCCAGCATCGTCATCGCGGACAGAAAGGGGACGCGGTTCCCGGCGGCGCGATCGAACCGGCGCACGAGGAGGACGCGCCGTTCCCGAACCGTCTCGAGGCGGGATTCGGCAGCCGCGATTCCGGCGGCGCGCGCCAGCGAGAGCGCGACCCCCTCCCAGCGCGGGATCTCCCAACCGTCGCTCCGGCGCGGAAACTTCGCCATGGCGAGCGCACCGTCGCGGTCCAGGACCGACGCCTTGGGACGGGCGCCCCCGAGCGACGACCCCGGCGCCAGCAACAGCGCCAGGTCGTCGTCGCCGGCGGCCCCCGCATCCAGTTTCTCCGCCGCGCCGAGCAGACGCGGCAACTGCACGAGCGGCGGCACGGGGAAGGGCCCCGGCGCCCCGAGGAACGGCCCGCCCGGCTCCTCTCGAAACCGCAGCGCGCCCTGCCGCGTCCGGTCGTCCACACCGAGGAGATAGTCCGCCTCGGTCAGACGGTGCGGCGTCTGCCCGGCGGCGGCCGCCGCCCGGGCGCGCACCCGGCCGACGAGCTGCCTCCCCCAGCGGTCGGGCGCCGCGTCCCGAAAGCAACCGAAGCTTCCTTCGGCATGAAAAGGCCCCGCCCGCAGCCCGAGCGCGGGATCCAGCGCGAAGCGCCCCGGATGCCCGAGCCAATCCGGGGTGTACTGGAACGACGCGGTTGTCCGGCCGGCCCGCGCCCGCAGCCAGAGTTCGCCCACGGGCCCGTCGAATGCGCCGTGGCCGAGGTGGACGAGGACCCGGCGCTCCATCGGGATCTCCCGCGCCTAGAAGAGACGATCCCGCAGCCGGACGCGCTTCGGAAGGCGCCCCGCCTCCAGGTCGAGACCCAGCGCGTCCCGGCCGGGATCCGCGAGTTCGCGCAGGCGCTGTTCCAGGCCGAGCACGAACAGCACCCGGGCGTAGTTCCCGAGGGCGACGCCCGGGTCGCCCCGTTCGATCCGGTGCAGCGTCGCGCGGCTGATCATGGCCCGCTCGGCCATGAGCGCCATCGGGATGCGCCGGCGCCGGCGCGCGTCCCGGACGTCCGTCCCCAGCTTCTCGAGGCAGGGAACCAGAGGCAGCGGGAGCGTCGCGAGCGATTTACCGGCAGTCTTCGTAGTCATAGTGTCGTGAATATGATACTAAACAGTTTATAACGTCTGGAAACATAGCCATTAACCCAAACAACGCCGACCAGCCGGCACAACGGGGTAACGGCTTGGAACGCCGGCTTCAGCCGGCACCCCCCGCGGCAAAACGCCCCGGAGAACACCACCCCCCCGGGGAGCACACCGCCGCGGAACCCCACCACGCTGTCGAGCGCCACAGCCCACACGCCTCGGAGCGCCGGCTTCCAGCCGGCATCGACCGCCGTCCAGTTGCTGTGAAAATGCGGCTTGGTGGAGTAACGGATCCCGGACCGGGCAGGACCGCAGAAGCGGCTTGGAACGCCGGCTTCAGCC
>MPMW01000084.1 GCA_002238705.1 Acidobacteria bacterium bin61
TACCCGGCGACCCGGGAACGCTCGCGGGCCAGACGCTCGAAACGCCCTATACGAAGACCTTCCGCGTCGTCGAACGGGACGGCTATCGCATCGTGGACATCGAAGCGTCCCTCGTCACCTGGGGCGGATCGGCGGGCGGCCCGCCGCAACACGCCCGTCTGGTGCTGGTCCCGCGGGGTCAGGAGCCGCCGCCCCTGACGGGGGACCTGGCGGACGCCTCGCTGATCCGCACCCCCGTCCGGCGGATCGCCGTCAACGATCAGCCCCACGAGGCGATGCTGCGCGCCCTCGGGGTCGAGGACCGGATCGTCGCCGTCGGCGGGCACAACAGCTACGACGATGACCTGCGCCGCATGGCGCGGTCGGGTCAGATCCAGCAGATCGGCTACGGCTGGCACATGCCGCCGACGCTCGATGCGCTGGTGGCGGCGCGGCCCGACGTGCTGGTCAAGCGCATGGCCGACCTTACGCACACCCAGCACCTGGAGCGGGTCGAATCACTCGGCATTCCCGTGGTGCCGACCTTCATCAACGCGGAGCCGCACTACCTGGGCCGGGTCGCCTGGGTGCTGCTGATGGGCCTCCTGACCGGGAAGGAGTCGGAAGCGGAAGGGTTCGTCGAACAGGTCGCCCGGGAGGTGGATCGCCTGAAGGCGCTCGCCGCGGAGCAGCCCCGCCGGTCGGTTCTCTGGTCCTGGTACCGGAGCGCGGGCAATCGTTGGGCCGTGACGCAACGAAACGCCGATGCAGCCCTCATTCGCGACGCCAACGCCGAACTCGTGCTCGGCGCCGCGGACGATCCCGAACTCGACAGCTTTTCCGATCTCTCAACCGAACGGCTCCTGCGGGACGCGACGGGCGCCGACTGCTGGATGATCCGGGAGCCGCTGGCCGCGGTGTTCGACGATCGGGCCGTGCTTTCGCGCTTCAAGGCCTATCGCGACGGGTGCGTGTTCTGGGCGCCGGGCAAGCGCCACCCCACCGCGGACTCCTGGGAGATGTGGGAGATGGGGATCATCCGGCCGGACTGGCTCCTGGCTGACATCGTGAAGATGCTGCACCCCGAACTTCGCGACGGCGAGTGGCGCTACCTGGCGCCGGAAACGTGGAAGGCGAGCTATGTCGATGCGGATCAGCAGTAGAGCCGCGGCCCTCATCGTGGCGCTCGCCGGACTCTCCCTGCTGACGCTGACCTGCGGGCAGATCGCGCTGCCCCTGGCCGATACCGTCGGCGCGTTGACCGGGACGCAGTCGAGCGATCTGGCCCGCCAGATCGTCCTCGAAATCCGCCTCCCGCGGGTGGCCGCCGCGATCATCGCCGGCGCCGCACTCGGTATGGCGGGAGTACTGATGCAGGCCCTTTTCCGGAACCCGGTCGCCGATGCCTGGTCGCTCGGCCTGCTCGCCGGAGGCCAGTTCGGCGTTGCGCTCACCGTGACCGCGGCGGCCTTTGCCGGTCCCGCGGCCGTCGCCTTCCTCACCGTCTTCGAAGGCCCCAGCATCACGCTCGCGGCGGCCGCGGGGGTCGCGGCGGCGGCGCTCTTCATGCTTGCGCTCGGCCGCCGCGTCGGCGCCATCACGCTGCTCGTCATCGGCCTCATGCTCGGGTTCACCTCGCAGGGCCTCACGAGCGTTCTTCTGCATTTCGCCGCCCGTGCGGGTGGCCGGGTCTATGGCGGGTGGCAGGATGCGAGCTTCGCGGCGGTCGCTCCGGCGGCGCTGCCGTGGCTCCTGGCCCCGATCCTCATCGGCGCCGGGGTAGCCGTCGCCACGGCCAAGCCGCTCAGCTCGCTGCTTCTCGGCGAAACCTACGCCCGCAGCCTGGGCGTCAAGGTGACGTCCTTGAGACACGCCGTGCTGGCGGCGACGGTGCTGCTGGTGGCGCCGGTCGTGGCCTTCTGCGGCCCGGTCAGCTTCGTCGGCCTCATCGCGCCCCACTTTGCCCGGGCGCTGGCGGGAACGGCGCGGATCCTCCCGCTCCTTCCGCTCGCCGCTCTGGGCGGCGCCCTGCTGGCCCTCGCCGGCGACGCCATCGTGCATGCGCCCTGGGAGCAGCACTTCCTGCACCTGAACGCGATCCTCGCGATCGTCGGCGCTCCGGTCGTCATCCTCATCCTGGTCTTCTCACCGGCCGTGAGGCAGTGGCGCTGATGCTCGATCTCAGGTCCCTCGCCGTGGGGTATCGCAGCGCGGGCCGAGCGCTCCTGTCCGGCATGGACGTGTCGGCCGAGCCGGGCGCCTTCATCTGCATCCTGGGCCGCAACGGGGCCGGGAAATCGACCCTCATGCGCACGATCGCAGGGCTGCAACCGTCGCTCGACGGAGTCGCGGCGCTCGGCGGCGAGAACGTCGCCTCCATGCGTCCGGGGACGCGCGCGCGCCGCATCGCGGTGGTGCTGACCGAGCGGCAGTTCAATCCAGGTCTGCGCGTCGAGGACATGGTCGCGCTGGCCCGGCAGCCCTTCACCGGCTGGGAGGGCCGGCTGGGGGATGGCGACCGGGCCGCAATCGCCGAAGCGGTCGCGGTCATGGGCATCGAGCCGTTCGCACGGCGCTACTTCAGCAACCTCAGCGACGGGGAGCGGCAGCGCGTCATGATCGCGCGGGCGCTCGCACAGACGCCGCGTCTCATGATCCTCGACGAGATCACGGCCTTCCTGGATCTTCCGAGCCGGGTCGAGATCATGGCCCTCCTCCGTTCCCAGGCCAAGGCGAAGGGGCAGGTCGTTCTGCTCTCGAGCCACGACCTCGACCTGTCGCTGCAGCTCTCCGACAGCGTCTGGCTGCTCGATGGCGCGGGTGGCTTTTCGGTCGGAACGCCGGAGGCGCTGAGCCAAAGCGGTGCGGTCGGCCGCGCCTTCGACACCGACGCCATCCGGTATTCGCCCTCCCAAGGGCGGTTCGAGATCAGAACGTCCGAATCCGCGTAGTGCCTCTCCTCCGCCACCCGGTCCCGCAGCTTTGGCGTCAGCACCCGCGTCGATTCCTGACCGCTTCCCCCGTTCATTCGAGGGGAATTCGCATGGACGGAGCGCACCTCGTCGAGGTGGGCTACGACCCCAAACCAATCATGGGCAGTGGGCGCGGCGTCCCCGCACCGGCGCGCTTCGGCTGGCTGGCGGGGATCATCCTTCCGCTGGTGCTGCTGGCCAGCACCCCCGCGGAGACTTGGCACGAAGAGCACGCGGATGGCCACGAGTGCGCCGTTTGCCATTCGAAGCACCAGACAGCCGATCTCGCCAGGCCGCCGGAGAGTGCCTCTTCCCATGCTCCCACCCGCCTTGAGCAGCCACGTGAGGTCCGCCGGGCCGTTGCCTGGCGCTTCCTGCACCAGCGCGCCCGCGCTCCTCCCGCGTAGTTCCGCAAAACCGCCGTGCTCGTCCGCCGCCAAGCGGCGGACGCCGGGCCGGCACGCGACTGCGGTCGTCTGACCGCGCGCGTCCACTCGCGGCTACCGCGTTCCCCGACCGAGTTCGGGAAGCCCTCAGAACAAACGGTCCGCCGCGTCTCGCACGGCGCCTGCCGGAACGCTCTTGCCGAGGGCGAGATATCGGGAGAACGCAATGTACCGATCCAAACTCTTTCTTTTCCTGGCGGCCGGCCTGCTGGCCGCCTTCGTCGCCGCGCCGGTCAAGGCGCGTGAGGACGGCGCCGGACGCGCCGACGCCCAGACGGGAACCACCGGCGATTCCGAGGCTCCATCGTCCTCGCTGGCCGGTACCGTCGTCGATTCGACCGGTGGGGCCATCCGGGGCGCCCGCATCGCCATCCGTCGCGGTGGCGAGCTCGTGGGCGAGACCCGCTCGTCGGGCGACGGCTCCTACGCCCTCCGGCTCGCTCCCGGCGAGTACCTCGTCGAGGTCCTGGCGTCCGGCTTCGACCTCGCCGCCCAGACGATCCGCGTGGATTCGGGAGCCGAAGAACTCCACTTCGAACTCGAGCTCACCGGACTCGCGGAGTCGGTGAGCGTCACCGCCCGGGCCGAGGGATACGTCGCCGGGACCGCCACCACGGGGACGAAGCTCGATCTTTCCCGTATCGAGGTGCCCCAATCGATTTCCGTGGTGCCTCGGGAGGTCATTGACGACCGCGTCGTCGTTCACCTGAGCGACACCGCCGACAACGCCGCCGGCGTCAGCGCCCTCACCTCGTACGGCGGCACCCAGAACAACAACTACGCGTTCCGGGGTTTCGCGGGGTCGTTCACGGGCGTCAACCTGAGAAACGGCTTCCAGCAGTTCGCCTTCCTGTCGAAGAGCGACGTCGCGAACGTGGAACGGGTCGAGTTTCTCAAGGGCCCGTCGTCCCTCCTCTACGGCGCCGGGGAGGTGGGCGGCCTCGTCAACACGATCACGAGGAAACCGCTGCCGGAGCACCGCTACGAGCTCGGCTTCACGGGGGGCGGGTTCGGACAGTTGCGGCCCACCGTGGATCTCACGGGCCCCCTCAATGCGTCGGGCACGGTGCTCTACCGGGTGAACGCCGCCTACGACCGTGGAAACAGCTACCGCGACCTGATCGAGCACGAGAACTCCTTCGTCGCTCCCGCGCTCACCTGGATTCTTCGGCCGGGGACGACCGTCACCTTCGAGGCCGAATGGGGACGCTTCGACCACAGCTTCGATCGAGGCTTCCCCATTGAGCAGGTCTTTCTCGACGAGCCTCCCGAAAAGAGCTACGGCGAGCGGTGGACGCAGTCGCTGAACGAACAGCGCAGCGTCTTGCTGAACTTCACCCACGACTTCTCACCCGACTGGAGCTTCCGGAGCGGCTTCTCGCGCATGGAGGTCGATCACCGGAACACCGCCGCCGGCTTCGGCTTTTTCCCCCTCGATCCCGACGGCCGCACCATCAATCGCGACAACTTCGTCACCGACGAGAGCTCGGAGAACGACAACTTCCAGAACGAGCTGTACGGACGCTTTTCGACCGGCGCACTGGAACATGAGTTGGTGACCGGCGTGGAGTTCGCCCGATACCGGTTCTTCTATCTGTTCGACATCAACGAGCTGGCGCCCATCGACCGGATCGATCCGGTGTACGGAGCTCTCCCGGGGGAGGCGGGTTTCGGGTTCGACGACGACACCGAGGCGCGCCAGATCGGGCTCTACATTCTCGATCAGCTCACGCTCACCCGGCGGCTGAAGGTTCTCCTCGGCGGCAGATTCAGCCGCGTTTCGTCTCGGCAGAAAGATATTTCGAGCGGAGAGCTCCTCGACGAGCAGGGCGACCAGGATTTCAGCCCGCGCGCCGGAATCACCTACGAAGTTCTGCCGGCCGGGAACGTGTACGGAAGCTTCGCGACATCGTTCTCCCCGAACCTGACCGGAAACTCGGGGACTTCGGCCCGCCAGGCGAGTGGGGAGCCGTTCAAGCCCACTCTCGGGCGCCAATGGGAAGTGGGATGGAGACAGGAACTCGCGAACGGCCGCGTCCTGGCGACAGTCGCCTACTTCGACCTCGCGAAGCAGAACATCGTCTTCCGTGATCCCGAGGATCCGACGTTCACGTTCAGCATCCAGGTGGGCGAGCAGCGCAGCCGCGGCGTCGAGGTGGAAGTCGCCGGGGCCATCACTCCGAGCCTGAGCGTCGTCTCGACCTATACCGGCATGGAGTCGGAGGTGACCGAGGACGCCCGCGAGGCCTACCTCGGTGACCGTCTCCCCGGCGTCGCGCCGCACTCGGGGAGCGTGTTCCTGAACTACCGCGTCCCCGGTGGTTCGCTTCGAGGACTGTCCTTCGGAGGCGGGGCGTACGCGACGGGCGCACGCATGGCGGCTCTTCCCAACCCGGACTGGGAAGTGCCGGGCACCGCGCGCCTGGACCTGAACCTCGGGTACGAGCGCCGCGACTGGGTCCTGGACGTCGCGATCAAGAACCTGACCAATTCGCTGGATTTTCAGCTCGGCGGCTTCCGGACGATGCTGCCCCTGCCGACCCGGCACGCGCTGGTCTCGTTCAAGTACCGGTTCGGCGCGTAGTGACCGATTCCCGCCGTTCTTCACGGGACCGCCCACCGGATCTTTTTCCCTCCGGGGTTGCCCGGTCCGGGGCTCATCGCCTGGCGGGCGGTCCGGCGAGAGCGGGCCGGACTCTATTCAGCGAACCGCGTCGAGTTTCAGATACCGGTCTTGATCCGATCGGCCGCCGCGGGATCGGGAGGAACCAACATGCTTGAGGCCAAAGAGCTTACGAAGTCATTCGGCGAAGTGAGGGCCCTGAGGTCGCTGACCGTCAGGATCGGACCGGGACAGGCAATGTGTCTGCTCGGGGCCAACGGCGCCGGCAAGACCACCGCCATCAACCTCTTCCTCGCCTTCATCGAACCAAGTTCCGGGTCGGCATGGGTCAACGGACACGACGTCCAGCGCGATCCGATCGGCTCCAAGCGGCATCTCGCGTACATCCCGGAGCAGGTTGCGCTCTACCCGTCCCTGACCGGTCTGGAGAACCTGGAGTTCCTCGCCGATCTCTCCGGACGCCGGGACTACGGAACCGACGACCTGCTCCGTTTCCTCGAACGCGCCGGGCTCGATTCGCTCGCGGCATTCCGGCGCGTTTCCGAGTACTCCAAGGGCATGCGTCAGAAAGTCGCGATCGCCGCGGCCCTGGCCCGGCAAGCGAGCGCCTTCCTCCTCGATGAACCGCTTTCCGGCCTCGATCCCGGGGCGGCGAACGACTTCACGAATGTACTCGGCGACCTCCGGCACGACGGCGCGGCCATCCTCCTCGCGACGCACGACATCTTCCGCGCCATGGAGCTCGGCACCACGATCGGCATCATGAAGTCCGGAGAACTCGTCGAACAACTGGACCCCGGGTCCGTGACGGGCGCGGAACTGGAGAAGATCTACCTCGATCACATGCGGGGCGGCGGCGCCGGAGGCCAGGCATGATCCGCGCGATCGCCTCGAAGGAGTTCACGCAGTACTGGCGCGACGGCCGGGTCGTCACCGTGTTCGGCATCGTCGCGTTGCTCGGTCTGGCCGCCACCGTTACCGGGTGGAGCGCCGTTTCCGCGATGGAACGCGAACGCGCTGCCGCGGTCGCGATGGACCGTGAAATCTGGGACACCCAGGGACTGAAGAATCCCCATTCCGCGGCCCACTTCTCCCGCTACGCGTTCCAGCCGACCTTCAATCTGGCGGTATTCGACCCCGGCCTGACCGAGTACGTGGGGAACGCCATCTGGTTGGAAGCGCACTACCGCGACCCGGCCACGCTGCGACCCATCGAAGACGCCGTCGAGATCCAGCGGATCGCCCAATTGAACCCGGCCTGGGTGATCCAGGTCTTCGCCCCCCTGCTGATCTTCGTCCTCCTCTACGGGGCCGTCGCCGCCGAACGCGAGTCCGGGACGCTGCGGCAGCTCATGGCCGCGGGGGTGCGCCCGGTTTCGCTCCTCCTCGGGAAGGCCGTCTCCGCCTTCAGCCTGACGGGTTTGTTGGTCTGCGGCGTGTTGGTCGGATCCGCGTTCCTGATGAGCGCGGAGGGCATCGAGGCGTTGCCGGACACCGGGTTGCGCACGGTGGGGCTGGTCGTTCTCTATCTCGTGTACCTCGCGGTCTTCGTCTTTCTCGCGCTGGGCGTATCCGCACTCAGTTCCCGGTCCCGGACGGCCCTCGCCGGCCTGCTGGGCATCTGGATTGTCGCGACGGTCCTCGGACCGCGAGTCGGGCCGGAGGTCGCGGGCGCCCTCGCCCCCGCTCCGTCGGCGCCCGAGTTCGCGGCCCGCCTCGAGCGGGAGTCCTCGGATCCGTTCTGGGGTTCCAGCGAGGAAGCCGTGGAGCGCCGGCAACGGGTGATGGACGGCCTCCTCGCCGAATACGGGGTGGAGACGGTCGCACAACTCCCCATCAACTACGACGGCTATCTCCTGCAGGCGAGCGAAGAGTTCGGAAACGAGGTCTTCGACGCCATGTACGACGAGCTCTGGGGCAGCTACGAACGGCAGCGCGCCATCGCGCGTGTTTTCGCCCTCATCTCGCCGACGCTCGCCGCGCAGAACGTCTCGATGGCGCTCGCCGGAACCGGCATCCACGCCTACCGGCATTTCGCGGACGAAGCGGAGCAGTTCCGGCGTGAGTTCGTGCTCCTCCTGAATCAGGAAATGATCGACCACGGCGGCGCGGAAGGCTACGCCTACGTCTCCGGAAACGACTTCTGGGAACAGAACCCCGACTTCGAATACGCCGCGCCCGGCATCGGCGCGGCCGTCCGCGGCGTGTGGGGAGACGTGATGATCCTCCTGCTCTGGCTGGCGCTCGCGATCGCGGTGGCGGCCGCCGGAGTTCGCCGGGGCTTCCTCGGGGAGATGGCGGCGTGATCGCCCCGGCAATCCTGGCGCACGAACGCCGCGCGCTTCTCCAGGATCGCCTACCGGTCGTCCTCCTGGGGTTGTTCGCACTGATCTGTCTCTTCGCCTCGCTCCGGGGCGCCGAGAAACGCGAAGCAATGGAGGAGGCCGCGACGGCCTTCGAGGCCGAGCACCTCCAGCAGGCGTCGGACTGGCGCGAACGAGTGGTTGCGGTCGAGTCGGGAGCGGTGGCTCCGGAGGATGACCCGTGGGCCGGCCTGGCCATGGACGTCGCCAGGCCGGCCGTCGCCGCTCCGGGACCGCTGGCCGATTTCTCGCAGGGGGTGACCGCCGTGCACCCCTTCACGTCCGGGGTGTCGCTCTGGCGCAGCGTTGACCGGTTGTTCGGGAACTACCAGTTTCAGAGCCCGAACGAGATCCGTGCGGGCAGCATCGACCTGGCTTTCGCCGTGCTCTTCATCATGCCGCTCGTGATGATCGCGCTCGCGTTCGGAGCCCTGTCCCGCGACAAGGACACCGGCCGGCTCGGGTTGCTGCTGTCACACCCGATCTCGGTACGCGAACTGGTCCGGTCGAAGCTGCTGGTTCGACTGGGTGCGGTGTTCGTCATTCTCGTCGTCGCGCTGTTCGCCGGGCTGTTCATCGGGGCGGGCGGCGTCCCGGGCGGCGAGCGGCTGGGGCGCTTCGGGTTCTGGTTCCTCGCGGCGTCCGGCTACTTCGCGTTCTGGGCCGGAGCGATCTACTGGTCCGTCAGCCTCAACCGGAAGAGTGAGACGACCGCGATGATGATGATCGGGTTCTGGGTCCTGAACAGCCTGGTGGGACCCGCGGTGCTGGCTGCGGCCGCGCAACTCATCCACCCTGCCCCGTCCCAACTGGCGTTCCTGTCGACCGCCCGCGCAGTGTCGAACGAGGCCTACCGGTCGCGGTCGGACGTCATGCAGGGCATGCTGCTGGACCACCCGGAGCTCACGGTCGAGAACTACACGATCCCCGAGTACATCCGGGTCTCGTACCTCGTCACCCAGACGGTGGACCGCAGCGTGGAACCGGTGCTCGACGACTTCGAGGCGGTCCAGCGCCGACGGCAGGCCTTCCTGAGCCTGATGCAGTACGCCGCCCCGGCAGCGCTCGCCATGCGGTCCATCAACGAGATCTCCGGTACGGATCTCGCCCGGCAGGTGCGTTTCGAGGTAGAGGTCCGGGACTACAAGCGGGTCATCGCCCGGCAGGTGGAAGGCAAGGTTCTCTCCGGCGAGCGGCTGACGGTGGCCGAGGTTGACGCGGTCCCGAGTTATTCCTTCCGCGAGAGCGACCTCGGAGCAGTTGGGCGAAATGTCCTGTTCCCGATCGGCTACCTGTTCGCCCTGGGCATGCTGGCGGCGGCCTTGGCGCGGAGGAATCTCGTGAGGCTTCAGACCAGATTCCGGGAAGCGTGAGCCGTGGCGACGAACTCTCCCACGGCCGATCGCC
Source organism: Acidobacteria bacterium bin61 (assembly GCA_002238705.1). Taxonomy (GTDB): domain Bacteria; phylum Acidobacteriota; class Vicinamibacteria; order Marinacidobacterales; family Marinacidobacteraceae; genus Marinacidobacterium. Next base: position 9,791 of record MPMW01000084.1, read on the forward strand.
GCGGACGCTCCCTTTGAAGCGGCGTTGGTGCATCCTTGCACTCGGGGGGCTTGGAGCATTGTTCCTCCCGTCCGCCGCCGGCGGACAAGGAGTCCCGGTCGCCCGTGCGTCGCGAACGACCGGCACGGTCGTGGTGGATGGGCGTCTCGAAGAGGATGCGTGGGACGCGGCCCGCGAAATCGGCTCCTTCACCCAGGTTGATCCTGAGGCCGGAGCGCCGAGCCGCGCCCCGACCACCGTCAGCCTCCTCTGGGACGACGCGGGGTTGTACGTCGGGGCCGAGATGATCGATCCGGAGGTTCGCGCCGCCACCCGGGTGGAAGGGCTGCGCCGCGACTTCACCTACGAGACCAGCGACGTCTTCGGTGTCCTGCTCGACGGCTTCGGCGACGGCCGCTTCGCCATGGCGTTCATGACGACCCCCGACGGGGTGCAGCGCGACCTCCAGGTCTTTGACGGACGGGACGCGGACGAGGCGTGGAACGGGATCTGGCGCGTACGCACGGCCCGCATCGAGAACGGATGGACCGTGGAGATGTCCGTGCCGTGGAAAACGCTCCGCTACGCGGGCAGCGAGGGGTGGCGGGTGAACTTCATCCGGGAGGCGCGCGCCATCCAGGAGACGAGCGGCTGGTCTCCCTGGCATCGCGGCGTTGACCCGTGGGACATGGCCTTCGCCGGGCGCCTCGAGGGGATTGCGCCACCGCCGCCGGGCGTGAACGCGCAGATCCAGCCGTACGCGGTGGGGCGCACCGAGTCGACCGGCAGCGCCCTGTTCCGCGACCCGACATCCACGGGCGACGCGGGGATCGACCTGAAGTGGGCGATAACGCCCAACACGGTGCTCGACCTGACCTACAACATGGATTTCGCCCAGGCCGAGGTGGACCGGCAGGTGGTCAACCTCGACCGCTTCTCGGTCTTCTTTCCCGAACGGCGCACCTTCTTCCTCGAAAGCGCGGGCCTCTTCCACACGGGCCTCGACCTCATCACGCCCTTCCACAGCCGCCGCATCGGACTCGACAACGAGGGCCGGCCCGTCCCGGTCACCGCCGGAGCGCGGGTGACGCACCGATCGACGCAGTCCAGCGGCGGTGCGCTCCTCGTGCGACAGGGAGGCGCCGGGTCGGCGGACGGCACCGTTTTCGGCGTGGGGCGCTACGTACGGAACGTCGGAGCGAGAGGACGCCTCGGAGGGCTGGTCGCCACCCGGCACGATCAGGGCCTGCCGGCCGGCGCCTCCGCCCTCAATACCGTCGGCGCCGTCGACTGGTTCTTCCGCCCGACGACGAACCTCTTCGCGCGGGGGATGGTCTCGCGCTCGTTCACCGAGGGAAGCGGAGGCGACGGTTGGGCCGGGCACGCGATCGTGGGCAACTACGCACCCTGGGGCTACATCGGCTGGCTGCAGGAGTACGTGGGCCCCCAGTGGGAGCCCCGCTCCGGCTTCCGCTTCACGAACGACGTCGTCCTGACGAGTCCGGCCGTCATTCTGGATCTCCGCCCGGACTGGCTGCCGGAGTGGGCGCGGTCCTACACGCCGGGTGTGACCGTCTTCTTGTTCAACGAGGCGTCCTCGGGCGACTTTTTCTCGGGATTCGTGAATGTGCGGCCACTCACCTTTCTCTTGGAGCACGGGGGCGAAGTGGCTGTTTCTCTTCGGCCGGAGTGGCAGCGTTTCGATGGGCCCTTCCGGCCCATCCCGGGGCTCACCGTGCCCGCCGGCGACTACCGCTTCACGCGCTGGACGTTCTCGGCGGCGCACGATCCCTCCGCCAGCGTCACCGGAAGCGTGCGCTACACGACCGGCCCCTTCTACGACGGTTCGCTCGACAAGAGCGAGGTATCGGCGAAGGCGGTTCTTTCGCCGCATGTCGTCGGGTTCATCTCGTGGGAGATGAATCGCTTCGACGGCGTCGGTGGGTCGGACGGCACGACGCAGCTCCTCACGCCCGAGCTTCGCCTCGCGCTCAACCCACGCCTCGAACTGTCGGGCATCTGGCAGTACAACACGGCCGTCGACGCCTCGAGCCTGAACGTTCGACTCTCGTGGGAGTTCCGGCCCCTCTCCTTTCTCTACGTCGTCTACAACGACAACGCCTCGCTCGACAGGGCATTGGAGCCTTTTCCAGCCCGCCGCCAACTCATCGTCAAGGGGACATGGTTGTGGCAGCCCTAGCCCGGACTTCTCATACTGCGCGCGTAGGGCTGGCAGAGGAAGCGTCGGAAGGCTGTCTAACGGGTTAGCAGGGATCGGATAGGTCGGGCGGGCGCCAGGAGTGCGCGTTTGGCGCCCGATGTGGGCTCGAAACGGAACGCCAGGCCGGCCGACCCGACATGGGCTGGAAGCGATCGAGCCCCGCGAGCGGTACCGGCGAAGGCTGTCCACGGACGCCATCCTCCATTCGCGAGGAGTAGTATCCCGGCCCAATCATGGACAGCGGACGCGGCGCCTCCCTCCGGATGCGTGCCGGCCTGAGGGCGGCGATGATCGTTCCCCTGGTCCTGCTGGTCTGCGTCCCGGCGAGTGTCTGGCACGGGGAACACGCGGACGAGGGTGAGTGCGCCGTTTGCCACTCCGGACACCAGACCGCCGATCTCTCGAGACCGGTGGAGCCTGGTTCCATCCACGCTTCCGCCACAGTCGAGCCGGCCAGCGAGGTCCATCGGGTCGTATCCCGGCGGTACCTCCGCCCGCCCGCCCGCGCTCCTCCCGGGTAGGTCTCCCGACACGCCGCGCTCGTCCGCTCCGTAACAGCGGACGCTGGCCGGTATGCGCCGCGGTCCTGTACCGCGGGCGTCCGCACGCAGGCAACGCGTCTTCCCGACCGCGGTTGGGAAACGCCCTGGGAACGCAACAAGCCTGCTCCGCCGTGCGCGAGGTGTCGTGACCATCCTTAGTTTTAGTCGAGGGCGAACATCGGGAGGAAAACAATGTACCGATCCAAATTCATATGTTTCCTGGCGGCCGGCCTGCTGGCCGCCATCACAGCTGCGCCGGTAGCGGCGCAGGAGACCGGCGCAGTACGCGGCACGGTCACCTTCGCGGACAGCGGCATTCCCGTGGCGGGCGCCGTGGTCCGCGTTCCAGCGACCGGAGCGTCCGCAACCACGGACGCCGAGGGACTTTTCGAGATCGCCGCCCTGGCCGCCGGCACTTACGAACTCGTGGTGGAGCGAGGGGTGCTCGCGAGCGATCGGCGGACGGTGGAGGTCGACTCCGGCGCGACCGCGATCGCCGACTTCGCGATCCTCGCCACGGTGCAGGAGCAGGTGCGGGTGACCGCGGAAGCTCCGGGCTACCGCGCCGAAAGCGCCGTCGTCGGCAGGACTCCAGTCGTGCTGCTCGACACCCCGGCTTCCATCCAGGTGATCGGGCGCGAACTGCTCGAGGACCAGGTTGTCGCGGAAGCCGACGAGATCTACCGCAATATCGCCGGCATGACCAGCTCACCCTACGCGAGCGTGGTGGCCCGGGGGTTCACCCAACGGGACTTCGTGTTCAACGGGGTACGGGGGAACCCGTACGGGAGCCTGGGAGGCGACGTGAACGCCTCCGGCTTCAGCGTGAGCCAGCTTCAGTTGAGCAACATCGAACGGATCGAAGTCCTGAAGGGGCCGGCGTCCGTGCTCTACGGCTCCACCGAGCCCGGCGGGGTGGTGAACTACGTGACCGCCCAGCCGCAGGCCCGGGTCGGCGGGGGGGGGTGGGGGGGCTTCGGGGGCCGCAAAGCCGCAGGCCGAGTTCGGCGTGCGCGGGTCGGTGCGCTTCGGTCAGTACGGCCAGACGTACGGCTCGGGAGAGGTGACCGGTCCCCTGGA
>MPMW01000085.1 GCA_002238705.1 Acidobacteria bacterium bin61
CCCGCACCACCCCGCAGGGCACGTCGGGCACGTCGAGTTGCAGCACGCCTCGTAGTAGTCCTGGAAACTGTCCGAGATCACCCCGTCCGTCTCCGCGATGCAGTCGTCGTACGCATCCCCCTCTAGGTCGCCACACACGTCGTCCTGCCACTGGTGCAGCGGCTCTACGCGATGGTCCGCCTCGTCCCAGCACTCCGCGTCACACACGTTGCAGTCCGCGTCGTCCTAGACTCCCGGGAGGCCGCCGCCGCAGCTGTCCGAGCCTTGAGGGGCGCCACCCTCCTCCCGGATCCGCTGACGGTTCTCCTCTACGCGACGCTTGAAGTCCGCGCGCCATGCGTCCAGCCGCGCCTTCGACGCCCGCAGGCGCTCAATCTCCCGCGGGGTGAATACCACCGGATCCAGACGCTGCCGCCACGCCGCCAGCTCCGATGGGTTCGCGATGATCTCCAGCGCCGCCTTGTACAACTGCGCGTCACTCTGGGACATCACCTGCTCGTGCCGCGAGTTCACGCTCCGCAACGCTGCCGCCTCAGTCGGCAGGTGATCCCGCCACTCTTCGCCGTGGAACAGCACTGCCTGCGCCACGATCCGGAGCGCCAACTGCGCCTCCGCGACCCCGGCCGGGAGCTGCGCCGCGGCGCCGGCGTCCTCGAGCGGCGCCGGGCCCGGCGTCTCCGCACCCGAACTCGCCTGCTCGGACGCCGGCACCGTGGGCACCTGCGGGCCGCCGCCCAGTCCCGGGTCACACGCGAACCAAATGGTCCCCGTCGCCAAAAGCACCGCCGAAACAATGCTCCAGAAGCGTCCGCTTCTTAGGTGGCGCGTCATGGCTCTTACCCTCCAATGCGGAGGGCGAGCCCCGTGCTCCTGGACGCCCTTCGCGGGTTGTTTCCAGGCACCCCCAACCTAACCGAACCCGGCGGCTGCGTCAAAACCTGGGTCAGCAAAACCACCAACCCCGCCACCACGACGCCAAGACAGCCAGCCCCGAGATAGGTGTTGCGGTCATCGTCCTCCTCGTCGTCCACGTAGCGATAGCCCCACCAGGAAACGTTCGAGGTCGTGCGGCGGATAGCCGGCGTCCCGCAGCGAGTCGTGCCGCCTCCCGACCAGTTCAGCCGCTTCGATGTTCGCCGGGTCCTGGTCCCGGAACGTCGGGGGCGCCACCCCGAGGATGAAGGTTTCCAGGGCTACGTCCGAGGCAACGGATTGCTAATGGGTAGGCATCTACCGGCTTCTGACGATGCCCCGAGACCGTCCGTGAATCGGACGACCGAAATGAATCGGAAGGCCATCGAGCACGGTGTTGCGGACACGTGGCATGATGCCAAGCAGGCGTTGGACTACAGCGCCCGAACCTACTACACAAAGTCCGGCATTACTTTCCTGCAGCGGACCATCACGGTGCCCGAGGATGTGCGTGTTCGTGGTTCGCACTCGCTCACGATTGACAGACCGGGAAAGATTCGGATCACCTCTTATCCTGCGGCTGTCGGCCTTTGTCGGGAGGAATTCGAGAAGCTGAAGGAAGCGATTCCGTTTGAAGCGGAGAAACCGCCGAACGCTCCTCCCACAAGTGGCGCGCCGAAGCAGTGGTTTTGCCGCCTCGATGGGGCATCGTGGAAGACTGGCCGGGCGCGGCTCATTGACTTTGTGCGGGCGGTGGAGGGCGCTTGGCGCGAACATTCACACGACAAACCGGCGCACTAGCGCAGAAGGTCAGGCACCGACCGGATGTCGTGACTTCTCGATGGTTCGGTAACCGTTCGGTCGTCTGGGTATGAGGCGGTCGTCGTGTGGGAGACCGAGAGTGGTAATCCGGCTCACGATGCCGATGCGCGCAGAGGAGGGACGGCGAACCCGGCGAAGCCGGAGAACAGGGGATGCTCTAACGCGTTGAAGTCTAGGGGTGAAACGTCGGCAGGCCCGGGGAACGCGCCGTAGCGGAGCGTGAGGTAGAGCGCGCCGAGGGCTGCGGTGAGGGGGATGATGAGGCGCGTGGGCCGGGTCCTCGATGAACGCGACGAGGGCCGGAGCGCGGGTGGCGCCATCGTCCCGGAGCTGCCTTCCCGCAGGGATCACTCGCGCCGCAGGCGCGGGCTGGGAGCGACCCCGAAAGCGGCAAAAGGGGCGGCAAAAGCCGCCCGTTTCCGGGCCGTCCATCCGGAGGATGGAGGGGGGTCGCTCCCAGCCCCATTCTCCGCGGAAACGCGGAGAATGGGGGAGAGGATGATTTGCCCGAAGGGCAACGGGGACAAGCGCTTTCGAGCACGACGGTGTATGCGGGAAACGGCAAAAGGAGCGGCAAAAGGTAGGTGTTGTCCTTTTGCCGGAAAACGCTGACCCCGAAACTTGCGCGACGGGCGACCAAAGCGCGCCCGCCTCGCCATGCCCGCAGCTCTCATTCCGACACGACCGAACGGTTACTAGGGGCGGGAACATGGAACACCTTCGCGCGCCGCCTCGCGGCCGCCGGTTATCCCTGCGGGAAGACTACCGACCCACCCTCCACGGAGAACGCGGGCTCGCTTTGGCCGAGCCGCCGCTCCCGGTGGTGCTCCTAAAGGCGAGGGCGGGACCACGCGTACCGCGCGGGACCGAGACGCTGGCTGCGTCCAACCGGCGGGCGAACCGACCCGTTCGGGCTGCCAGCCAACGTAGCGTCTTCGCCACGATGAGCGCAGCAGACCAGCGCCGCGTCCGGTAGTGGACGGCGTAATCCTCCGGGTTCAGGTCGAGTTGGCGTCGAGTCATTTCCCAGCTCCCTGATTGCGATTCGCAGTGGTGCACACAGGATGGGTTAAGCGCGTTGGAGCGCGGATTTCAAGGGGAAACACCCGTGATCGGGTCCTCCCGCGCCGCCTGGGATGAAAACTCCGCACATGGCCGACCTCGCGGCCAGTCGTCCCGCAGGGGACGCCGCCGATCCGAGTGGTCGCGGGGCGCCATTTCTTGAGGAAAGTGCCGAATTGGATCGGTGCGGGTCTTGAAAACCTGGGTGCCGCGCGCTTAACAAAGTCGGTACCCATGGATGTAGCCCGCGAAGGAGTCGCTGCGAGTCGCCGCCGCCACCGCGTCGCTTTGGTTTGCTCGGGGGCCGTCCTTCTCGTCGCGCTCGTTCTGCTGATCCTCGGGCTTGCCCCCGCCGCTCCCGCCGTGGACCGGGACACTGTCTTCCTGGACACGGTCCGGCGAGGCGAGATGTTGCTGAGCGTCCGGGGGGCCGGAACGCTGGTGCCGGTGGACGTACGGCGGGTAGCGGCCGGAACGTCTGGACGGGTGGCAACCGTGCACGCGCCCCCGGGCCTCCGGGTCGAACCTGAAACGGTGATCCTGACCCTTGAAAACCCGCGCCTGGTCCAGGAACGGACCAATGCAGAGCTGGATCTCGCCGCCGCGGAGGCGAGCTTGCACGACCGGCGGGTGCAGCTTCGCCGCGCCGTGCTGCAGCAGCGGTCGGTGCTCGCCTCCGTCGAGGCGGAGTCCCGGCAGGCCGCCCTCAACGCGGAAGCCGATGCGGAGATCCACGCCGAGGGGATCATCGGCCGCATCGCGTTGGAGGACAGCGAGGAAGCCGCGGCCGAACTCCGAATGCGCGCCGAGCGCGAGCGAGAACGTCTCCGCCTCGGGAAACGGGTGGCGGCGGCCGAGCTGGTTGCCGAGGAGGCGCGCGTCGCGCGGTTGCGGGCGGTGGCGGAACTCCAGCACGCGATGGTGTCCCGGCTCGAGGTCCGGGCTGGAATGGCTGGCGTAGTTCAAGAGGTTTCGGTGGAGATCGGCCAACAGGTTGCGCCGGGAGACAGCCTCGCCAGGGTCGCCGAACCGTCCCGCCTGAAGGCCGAGCTGCGGATTGCGGAAGCCCAGGCGAAGGACATCGAGGTTGGGCAGACGGCCCGCGTGGACACCCGGAACGGAGTCGTTTCCGGCCAAGTTACCCGGGTGGAACCGGCTGTCCGCGACGGCGCGGTAACCGTAGATGTCATGCTGACCGACGAACTGCCCCGCGGCACCCGGAGCGAACTCTCCGTAGAGGGCCTTTTGGAGATCGAGCGGCTCGACGATGCGCTGCATGTCGGTCGTCCGGCGTTCGGGCAGGAAGGGGAGGAGGTTGATCTGTTCCGGATTGCCGGGGACGGGAGCCACGCCGTCCGCGTGCGAGTGCGCCTCGGCAAAGCCTCGGTCAACACCGTGGAGATCCGGGAGGGCCTGATGGAAGGCGACACGGTGATCCTCTCCGACACCTCGGCCTGGGACGGGCACGACCGGATACGCCTCCGATGACCACGCTCGATACAACGCTCCAGCGGAGAAAGGCCGAAAGCGGGAATTCCAACCGTCGGCGAAAGGAGACGTCATGCCTGACCCTGTCATCCGACTGAGTGGCATCAGCAAGATCTTTCATACCGACGAGGTGGAGACTCACGCCCTGTCCGAAATCAGCCTGGGCTTCGATGCGGGCGACTACGTGGCGATTTCAGGGCCTTCGGGGTGCGGGAAGTCCACGCTGCTTTCAATCTTGGGGCTGCTCGATACGCCGCACGCGGGGGAATACCTCCTGAACGGCCGCTCGGTGGCGAACCTGGGTCTTGCCGAGCGCGCTCGTATACGCAACCGAGAGGTCGGATTCATCTTCCAGGCGTTCAATCTCATTGGCGACCTCACGGTGTACGAGAACGTGGAACTGCCGCTGGTGTACCGGGGGACCCCCGGCACCGAGCGGAAGCGGCGCACGCTGGAGGCGCTGGAACGCGTCGGCATGTCGCACCGCCGCAATCACTTCCCCTCACAGCTTTCCGGGGGCCAGCAACAGCGGGTGGCGGTGGCTCGGGCCGTCGTCGGGGAGCCTTCCATCCTGCTCGCCGACGAGCCTACGGGCAACCTCGATTCAAAGAACGGAACCGAGGTGATGCACATGCTGGATGCACTCCACCAGGGCGGGGTGACCATCTGCATGGTCACCCACGACCCGCGCTACGCGGATCGTGCGGAGCGGACCATTCGTCTGTTCGACGGCCGGATCGTTCCGAATCCGGTGTAGAGGAATCCGGTCAGAAGGAGGCGCCCGATGGATTTCCGAATCGCCGACCGACGGCGGAAACGCCGAAGCCGGCGTTTGATCCTGGCCGCCGGAGGGACCGTCACATTCGCGGTGGTCCTGATCGGGCTCGGACGGATCGTCCCCGCCGCCCCCGACGTGCAGCGTTCGGTCGTCTGGACCGGCGTTGTTGAGCGGGGTGGGTTCTTGCACCAAGTGCGCGGCCCCGGCAGCCTGCAAGTCCCTCCCGAACAGGTCCGCTGGCTGGCCGCCGAGACCCGGGGACGGGTCGAGGAGCGGCGCGTTTTGCCGGGGACTCCGGTCGAGGCCGACACCGTGCTGTTGGTGCTTTCGAATCCGGAGCTTGTCGAGCAGACCCGCGAGGCCGAGCTGGAGCTCCACGCCCAGGAAGCGGACCTCCGCCGGCTAGTGGATCAGACCAGATCGGACCTGCTGGACCAGCAAAACGCGGCCCGACAGCTGGCTTTCTCTTCGGCGAAGGCGCGGCGACGCGCCGAGGCTGACAAGAGGCTGTCCGAGGCGGGACTGGTCGGCGAACTCATCCACCGGCGCAGCCATCTGACCGCTGAAGAACTCGCAACTCGCCACTCGCTTGAAGAGGAACGACTCGCCATCCTTTCCGATTCGACCGCAGCCCAGATCGCATCCAAGGAGGCGACGGTGGCCCAGTATCGCGCCGCGCTGGAACTCCGCCGGCGCCAGTTGGCGGCGCTCACGGTGCGGGCGGGACGGGGAGGCGTCCTGCTGGAGGTTCCGGTCGAAGCCGGGCAGGAAGTGAGTCCCGGGCACAACCTTGCGCGCGTTGCCGACCCCCGGGAACTGCAGGCGGTGCTGCGCATCGCCGAAACCCAGGCGCGGAATGTGGAACCGGGACAGTCGGCGCTGGTGGACACCCGGAACGGAGTGGTGGAAGGCGTCGTGTCCCGGGTCGATCCCGCGGTGCGGGACGGAACCGTGGCGGTAGACATCCGGCTCGAAGGCAAGCTTCCTCGGGGCGCCCGTCCTGACCTCTCGGTGGACGGCACGATCGAACTGGAAAGGATTCAGGACACCCTCCACGTCGGCCGGCCGGCCTACGGCCAGCCGGGGAGCGCGGTGGGGCTCTTCCGGATCGCCCCCGACGGTCAGACGGCAGTGCGTGTCTCGGTGGAGCTGGGCCGGGCCTCGGCGAACCGGATCGAGGTGCTCAACGGCCTCGCGGAGGGGGACGAGATCATCCTCTCCGACACGTCCGTCTGGGACACCTGGGACCAGATCCGTCTGCGGTAACGAGACGCCGAACCGGCCCGCGCGGCCGCTCTCCCCGATGAAACGCGGGGACCGTTGGGGAGACCGGAACGCCGTTCCTGCGGCCCCGTAGCGATCTCGTGATTTGGGCCTTGAAATCCGACGCGCGGCACGCTTAACACAAGGGTAGACAGGGACCGCATGGGAGTCCCGGGAGGCACAGAATGAGTCCACGAATAGCAAGACGGGTCCGGTTGGGGGCCTATGGCGCGGTGGCCGCCGCGCTGGTGGCGCTCGGGACAACCGCGATCGCCCGACTGGGGTCGGACCGGGCTGTAAGCGGCGCGCCGTCGGAAGAGCCGCCTCCGGCCATTCGCATCGAAGCCTCTACTGACCTGGAGGAGACGGTCGAGAAGGCCGAGAAGAAGGCCGCGATCGACGACACGACCACAGTAGGGCGGCTGGTGGCCGCGGCGCGCGCGGCAGATGCAGGCCGGGTTCGAACTCTGCTGAGCGAAGGGGTTTCCCCAGACGGGCGAGAAGCGCTGAATGGTCATGGACCGCTGCATCAGGCGGCGCGCGCCAATTCGCCGGAAGTGGTGGACGTCCTGTTGGCGGCCGGCGCGGACCCGTCTGCGCCCGACGGGCAGGGTGTCACCCCGCTCATGCGTGCGGCCGATTCGGTCGCGCTGGACGCGGGGCGGCGGCTTCTGGCGGCGGGCGCGGATGTCAATGCACAGCACGATCCGGACGGGAACGCCGCGCTGACGCATCTGGTCGGAGGGTCGTTCCGCCGCCGGATGACGGGCGAGGCATCCCCGAACGGGTCGGATCTCATCGGGTTCGCGCGGCTGTTGCTTGAGCGCGGCGCCGACCCAAATCTGGAGAACAGGAGCGGCGACGAACCCCTGAAGGCAGTCGTCGCCATGCAGGATGCGCCGCTCCTGGAGCTGCTGCTGGAGCACGGCGCCAGGCTGGACGAGGTTTCTGACATCCATCTGTTGGCCCGGATTCCGGGTCCGGTTGGGCAACTCGTCCAGGCAGCGTTGCAGCAGGCCAGCGAGGAATAGGAACCATGGGCGTCCTCCGCACCGCACGGGACGGTATTGCCGGAGTCGGCAGGTCTGCTGCCGATTCCCCCGCGATGCGGGGTGCTGCGGCGAACCGGACGGAGGTGCCAGTTGACGACCGCTGCCATCGCCGGATGGATCGTCCGCGCGCGAGCGTCGCTGCGGCGTCGCTCGATGTCAGCCGTGGCGAACTCACATCCAGTAGGCGCAGCATCGCACCTGGTTGCGAACGCGCCCACCGGCCGCGCGCCCCTCCGGAGCCGGTTCGGCGCAGTCGAAGACTGCGCTGTTCTCGTGAGACCGCACGGTTTCGCGACCTCCTCACCTGACTCTTCACCGTTGGAGGTGTTGCAAATGAGACTCTCACTCAAGAGGAACCTCGTCGGTCTGCTGGCCTCGGCTGGCGCCTTCCTGGGGCTCACGGCATCCGTCGCGTTTGCTGACTGCTACCTGGTCTGGGTGTGCATCGGCGGCTACTGCGCTTGGATCCTGGTCTGCATCTAGGAACGATCATGACCTTGGTCGGATCGGTGGTCTGCTTCTGGAGAGCATCTCGGCGGCGAACTGACGCCGGGCAGCACAGGAAGACCCCAGGCGCCGGGGAACATTCGATCCGCATCAAACTCGGGGAGGCTGTCAGACCGGCTTCTCCGGGTGCACCTTGCTTTCTGGCGATTGATCAAATGGAGCGCGGGGCGCATCTTGTTCCGAAAGCGCCCCGGGGTTCCTTCGCGGACACGAAGGCGCGTTGGACGCGTCAACGCCGGGTCGGGAGATCCGGGTGATCCGCACCCGCGCCGCCGTCATCGCCGCGCTGCGGTCTTTTGGCGCTGCTCCCTGGAACACCGGCGGCGTGTGCCTCACGCTTGCGGTGTCGGTCGGCGCCGCCCTCGGCGTCGAAGCGGTCTGGGACACGGCGATCGTCCGCCCGCTGGTCTTCCGGGATCCCGCGAACGTCGTGAACGTCTCCCTCGAATCTACCCCCGGAGCGTCCGCGCCTGCCGGCCGCCTTGGCGACAACCTGATGCCTTCCGAGGTTGAGTCGCTGCGCCGGGACTCGTCGGCATTCGAATGGATCGGGACCTGGGCGCCCCGCGCGTATGTCCTGGAATCAGGTTCGACGGCAGCGTACGTTGGCGCCGCACTCGTGTCGCCGGGGATGCTCGAAACGCTGGGGGTTGCGCCCGAGGCCGGACGCCTCTTCGCCGCCGAGGACCACGCCGCGGCATCGGCTGCGGACTCGGTGTTCCCGGAACCGGCGCGCGACGTCGCGATCGTGAGCCACGACCTGTGGCTCAGCGGGTTCGCTGGACAGGAGATCGGTCGCGCCGAAGTGACGCTGGACGGCCGGCCGTTCCGGATCGTGGGCGTTATGCCGCCGGAGTTCGTATTCCCCTCATCCGGCATCCGGATCTGGCTGCCGGCGAGGGAGGCGCTGGAAGGGCTCGCTGGCGAAGGTGCGGGAAGGTCTTCCACGATCGGCTTCCCCGTCGTGGGCCGCCTCAAGCCGCATGTCACGCCGGCCGCGGCCGGGGCCGAGGCGACCAGCGTGATCGCGAACCTGGATCGGCGGACTGGAGAGGAGCGCGTGACGATCACTCCGATGCAGGAGGACCTGACGGCTTCGCTGCGCCCCACGCTCCTCGTCCTGCGCGCGGGAGCGTGGCTCCTGATCCTGGTCAGCGCCTTCAGCGTGAGTTCGCTTCGGTTTTCGCGCGCGTTGGCGGAACGGCGAGCCGCCGGCATCCGCCGGGCACTGGGAGCCGGCCCGCGGGACGAACTCGTCGCGAGCGCGGTGCGCGTCGTCGCCGGAGCGCTCGTGATCTTTCTGGGGGCGGTGTTCGTTGGCTGGGCTGTGCTCGGCGGAATGCGGAGCCTCGGGAGTGATCTCCCGTTCGCCGAGACCTGGCGGCTCGGCGCGGCGTCGCTCGCGACCGGGTTCCTCGCCGCGCTCGTCGCGGCCACTCTCGTGGAACTGCCGCAACTCGTGGCCACGGCGCGGGCGTGGCGGCATTCGGCGCTCGATTCGGCGCGCGGCCAGATCGTCGCGCGACCGTTCGCGTTCCCTTTCCTGGCTGCCGGAACGGCCGCCTCCGTCGTCGTCCTCACCGGGGTCGTAGCGCTCGGCGGCAGCGTGTTGGCGCTCCGCGAGGGAAGGGGCGGCTACTCCGCGGAGGGGCTCACCTGGGTCACGGTGGATTTCAGCGGTTGGGGTGATGGCGCGGTCGCGCCCGAAACACGCGCGGCGCTGCTCGACCGGAGCGTGGCGCGACTTACGGCGTTGCCCGCGGTGCGGGCGGCGGCGTATGGGGAGACGATGCCCGACGAACAAAGCGGCAGGGGCGGTTCGTATGACGACGACGGCCGGACCGTTGACTTCACTGAACGACGGGTCGGCCCCGGGTTCCTGGGGGTGTTGGGCATCGAGCCAGTCGCCGGCCGGGAACTCCTCGCCTCGGACGGTCCTTCCGCCGGGCAGGTCGCGGTCCTCGACCGTTCCTTCGCGCGCCGGCTTGGGGACGCCCCGCTGGGCCGGACGGTCAGGGTCATGGGTGGCGCGTACCAGGTGGTCGGCGTTGTCCCGGACGTGCTCACCTTTCCGTTGACCGCCAGGAGCCCGACCATCTATAGGCCGTATGCGTCCCCGGCCGGACTCTCCCTCCCGTTTCCCCGAGCGCAGATCGTCGTTCGCACTGCCGGCGAGCCGACTGCGGAAGTATTGGCGGCCGTCCGGCGCACGGTGCGGGAAGTGGACCCGCGGCTCCGCGTGCTGCGGGCGGAATCGGTGTGGCGGCAGCGTTCGCGCGAACTCGGCAGCCCGGTGCTCGGGTCCTTCGTGCTCGTGATCTTTGGCGCCGCCGGAGTCCTGCTCAGCATTCTCGGCGGGATGGGGCATGTCAGCGAGCATCTGACGCGCGAAGCGCCATCCATCGCGGTGCGCCAGGCTCTCGGCGCCGAGCCGGGGGCGCTCCAGTGGGAGGTCGTGAAACGGACGGCGCTGGCGGTGACCGCCGGTATCGCCGCTGGACTCGGCGGCGGATTCCTCCTGATGCGTGTCCTCATGCACCGGATTCCCTGGGTGGGAACTCCCGAAACCGTAATGTTCCTCGGCCCGGCCGCGCTGCTCGGGCTGGCGCTTTGGGCCGCGGCAGCGGCGGTGGCCTGGCGGGAACTCCGTTCGAGCCCGTGGAGCGTTCTGAAGGCGCTGTAGGGGGTGAGATCGTGGGCATCGCTTGTCGGGATCGGCTGGCTTCGGCGCCCCCATCGAAGCGTCCGTGGGTGGGAGCGCGCTCTTCCAGGGTCGAACCCGAGGGGCACCTGGAGAACCGGAGCCATCAAGAATCCGTTACTACCTATGTCAGCCGGCCTCGGGAAATCACATCCACAGGAGGTGAATGACCATGGGCGCTCCCAACTCCAAGGGGAAAGCGGAAACGCAGCACGAAGATGCCGGGTGCCGCACCATGCAGGAAGACGCCCTCGCCGGGGCGGCGAAACACCGGCCGGAGACCCACTTCCGTGATCCCGGAGGTGACAGTCCGGACGATCTCGGGGTGATGCAGTTGTATCTGCGCGACGCAGGCCGAACGCGTCGGCTGACGGGCCGCGAGGAACGGCGATGCTGCCGCTTCCTGCGGTACGCGCGCTGGCGGAACTCCGGATCGAAAGGACCGAAGCAGACGTTCGGGGGCCGCTGCGCTCGCGGCGACTGCCTGCTCATTGAGGGCAACCTCGAACTCGTCGTCTCGATTGCACGGCGCTACCAGGGGATGGGCCTGCCACTCGCGGATCTGATTCAGGAGGGGAACCTGGGGCTGATCACGGCGGCCGGCGGGTTCGATCCGGCGCGGACCCCGCGATTCCCGCGCTACGCCGCGGGCTGGATCCGCGAGACGATCTGCCGGGCGCTCTCGCAGAAGTCCCGGACGATTCGAATTCCTCTCGACCAACTGGCGCTGCGGCGGCGTGCCGCCAGCGTCGAGGCGGATGTCGAACAGCGATACCGCAACGACGAATGCCGCACGGGGTGGCATCGACCGCATACGACGGAGGACGACGCCCACGAGATCGGCGTGGATCCGCAAGCGCTCCGGGCCACGATCCGGCGGGTGCCCGATGTGAAATCGCTGGACGCTCCCCGAACCGAGGGTGGCCCTCCGCTGCGGGACCTGCTGGCAGACGCGGGATCACCGGACCCGTGCGACGCGGCAGCCCGGGCGGAGGAGCGCACCCGGATCAGGGAGGCGGTTGCCCATCTTCCGGCGCGCCTGCGGCATGTCATCGAGCGGCGCTACGGATTCGGCGGCTCGGATGAGGCCAGCCTCACGGAGATCGGGCGTGAACTCCAGGTTTCGGCGGAGAGGATCCGCCAGTTGCAGAGCAGGGCGATGGTCATGCTCTCGCGCGAGCTTCGGCACGCCTGATTCCCCGTCGTCCCCAGACGCGCCGCTTGGTAGTGGATCAGTCTGAAATTTGACTGGCGCGGCGCGCGCCGCCACACTCCGCAGCGTGCGACTCAGAAGTGAGATACCGTCCTCATGGCCGAGGACGGAAAGGCCATCGTCGCGCTGAACACGGGCCGGGACCGCGACCAAGACGGCCACGCCTGCGAACGATGATGGCCCAACTCTTTCCTCCTCGGAGGCGTCAGCCCGCGGCCTCAGGCGATCGCAAGAGCGACATAGCCACTCGGACGCAAGAGGTCACGGCATTACTGGAACGGCTTGAGACCTCCATGGCGAGCGTCAAGGCCATGGTGGGTCTGACGGGAATGCTCCCGCTCAAAAACCGGAAGAAACTTGCGACCGAACTGGACGCCGTCCTGGCAACGAGCCGGCAAAAGATGGCCGAGATTGACGGATTGCTCCATGTCCTACAGGATGCCAAGACCCGGATGCAGCAACATCTCGACGAGGCCTCGAAGATCCGAGAGCGCCTACTCGACCCCTCGGCGCGCTAGCCGGATAGCCCCAACCCTCTCCTGTCAGGAGGCTCAACATGCCCAAAGACGAAGCCTGGTTCCGTGCCAAAATCGCGGCGATCAGGGAATATGAGGAGAACCCGGGAGGGCTCTACCAGCCTAACCTACAGATTCAGAGGATTGTCGAAGTCCTAGAAGGACTTGCGGGGTTTGTCCCAAGGGCGGAGGGCTTCACGCAGGGCGCGGAGCCTGACGATCTTCTCGGGGGTGAGGAAGACCCACCGGCCGGCGGGCCGGGCGGGCGCGGCGTTGGCTAGTCCAACTCCGAGCAACATTCCGAAGAAGCCGCACCTGCTCATGCAGGCAGGGTATCGGCGAGCGTTCACTTTCTCAATCGCTCGCAGGCCGGTCTTGTGGCAGCGCCGCATCCGCGGCGCTGCCCGTCAGTAGCCCGGATAGACGGCGCCGCGAGGCAACGTGTAGGCGAACCGCGCATGGCGGCGCTCGGCGTCCGAAAGCGTGGGCGCACCGAGTGGGCATTCATGACGTGATCCCCGGGGACATGGTAGAAGCCGAGGGCGTGCCCGACCTCGTGAAACACGACCAGTGCGGCTCGCGGTTGCGGAGCCCGCTGGTCGGGTTGATCGAGACTGTTCTACGTTCGTAGGCGTTCGGTCGTGGGGGTATGTGGCGGTCCCTCCGTGCTTCGCACCGCTGCGGCGCATCCCAAGAGCGAGGGCGATGCCGTCGGACAACAAGGCGATCTCGCCGTGCTGGTCGCCCACGATTCTCGTGTCGTCCTTGATCTGCGCGCAGTCGTGTAAACACTGGCGCAGCGCGGCGTTGTCGGCGCGCTCTTGCCACAGGAAACCACCGCTGCCCCGCCCTGGCGAGGCCGCCGAACGCCGGACCACGAACATCGGTCTCTGCCGGCCGGAGAGTGACACGGGCGGCTGCTCCATACCCCCACGACCGAACGCTTACGAACGCTTACCCGTTTACCCCCTTCGACTCGCGGCTGCCGGCTCGTTGCGGCTGTGATGCCAGATGTGATATTCGGTTTTGGAGACCGCTTGCAACCGAAAGATAAATCATCGGTTTAGCATGCGATCACAGCGGAGCGGCGCGAAGCGCCGGGCG
>MPMW01000086.1 GCA_002238705.1 Acidobacteria bacterium bin61
ATGGATCAAGAAAATGGCCTGCGGCTTCCGCAGCCGAAAGCGCTTTCGGGCGGCCATCTACTTTCACCTTGGGGGGCTCGACCTCGCCCCGGCGGCCGCCGGGTTCCACACGAAACCGTGAAGCGCCATCTTTGTAGAGCCTTCGCCAAAACAGAGGTTTGTACTGCTTGCACTCATCGGTAACCTTCCATCCTTGGTCTGGGTGCATCGCAGCAATCTTCCCAATCTCCGCACGGAGTTTGGGATAGATCTTGCCAGCCATCTCCTCCCTCAACGATTCCACAGCCTCCTCAACGGCCAAGGCGAGCCTGAGGTGGTCAGGACTGCCGCTAAGGAACCTCCGAACGATCTTCAATTCTGGTGTTTGATCTATGGACATTCGATCACTCTCCATCGGATGTGCTTGTCTGAGTGTCAGTGAAGACTTGTTGAATGTAGTCAAGCAGATCACCTAGGAAAAGGCGGACACGATCGGCTTCGCACTCCACGCGACATCGCTTGATCCACCCCTCCACGGACGGGCCACCAAATCGCCTTCGATACGGCACCGTTAGGCAACGCGATCTGAGGCCCTCCTGTCTCCGCTTCTGCTCCTCACTCCATGGAGGAGCGCTGATCTTTGGGAGGGATGGACCACTTCCGTCACCGCTCCAGTAGAGGAGAAGTATCTGCTCCTCCGTCCCGCCGCGCGCTTCGACTTCCTTCAAGAGGGCCAGCAAGTATCTATCTACTTGCCATTCCTGATCGTGAGCCCACGGCTTGTTTTCAATTCCGATCCAGCGATTACCCTCGAGTTCAAGCACAACGTCGATGCTTCCCGGAAGCTGACCTACTCCGGGTATCTCAATCTTGTCAGTCCAGTGTTCGAGCCGCATACGACCTCTCTTGAGACCTGATGCATGGAAGTTTCGGCGACCCCCGGCGGTCCAACTGTACGACGCGCTCAGTTCTTCGAGAAGAAGAGAAAGGAAGAGCTCGTTCTGGGAGTGATCCCCTCGCGGATCAAGAAGTCCGCCGAAGATTCCGGATAGGTCTAGCTCTTGCAGCCTCACGAGATTGAGCGCCAAGAACTTCCGACCGGTGCGGCGGTCCCGCTCCTCCGACTCGCGTTCTTCCATGACGCCGATGGCTACCGTTGCCGCCGCAATCGTCGGTTCGAGCAGTCGGAACATCCGGGCCAGTCCTGCCACAAGATCCTCCGCAGCTCTATGTCGGCGGTCTTCCTCTGCTCGCACGACCGGCACCAGTGCGTCGAAGAACTGATCGACCTCCCGCTGGGGCCCGCGGTGGCGTTCTTTGGCCGCGCGCACGACCGGCGTCAGCCCAGCGAAGAACTTCTCGATTCGCTGCTGGAGCCCGTCTTGGAGTCCGCGGAGGCGTCGTCTCTCCGCATCCACCGCGGAGGTTAGACCACCGAAGAATCTTTCAAGTTCCGGCTGAACGTCCGCGCCATGCGTCATCGGCGAGCGACTATACCTGCCGTTGAGGCACCCGCTGGAGAGAATCGGAAACCTGAGTCCCCACCGCTGGAGGTTGGCGTCAGTGGTTCTCGCGCAGGTAATCAAGTATCTCCTGCATCACCCGGCAATCCACTTCGTTGTAGCACTGGATTTCCTGCATGAGTTCCGTGTCGGCCAGCCTGATCCGCTTCTCGGCCGCCTCCCGGTCGCAGTGCCAGGCGCCGACCATCGCGCCCTGTCCGTCCACCGGGGAATCCTCCCAGGACGTCTTGATGAGACCGTGGCTGTGAAGGGTCTTGGCGATCTCCTTGAGGCCGAATCCGAACGCGCCGCGCACAACCACGGGCTGCGCCTTCACGACGTTCTTCAGGAGGTCGAACCATACGAAGTCCGCTGAGCCGGCCCAGTTCTTGTCCTGGTGCCGCCTACACGCGGAGTTGTAGGCGGTCTCCAACGTCGCCTGCTCCGCGTGGGCCCAATGGAAGGTCCGGGGGGTGTCCGTGACATCGAGGCGGAGTCGGACCGACCGCATGTGCTCGATCCAGGAATCAAGCGCCGTTGCCTCCGCCGCTGCGTTCAGCCGGTCAGCGATGAAGCAGGAGAACTGCCACTCGCCTTCCTCCATGTGGCCACAGCCGATCATGAAGATCAGTGGTTGACCGACTTTCTCGGGAAATCGTGAGAAATCGTCGTCTGCATCGGTCACGGTCTCGAAGTCCACGAAGAACTCAAGGCGAGGTCGCGTTCGCCACATGTCTTCAGCCGCGGTGACGCGCTCGGGCCTAACCACCGGGCCTTCGGTGCGATTCACATCCAGGATTGCTTCTAGCCTCGGCGATGTCGTTCCGCCTTTCACGCCGAACGAACTCGCCGTGGCCCGCGAATCCCGCCAGGAAGTGATGCCTGCGGCGACCGCTTCGTCGCGCTTCGCAGCTCCGACCTGCCAGAGCCGTATCGGGTCGTCGAGCTTCTCGATGATTTCGCGGATGGCACCCTTCCATGGCCAGTCGGCATCGCCGGACGAAGGTGGCCGGAGCTCCCGCCGGCTGGGCTTGGGCAGGACGCGCCAATTCCGGCCTTCCGTCCGCAGCCGACGCACCCAGCGAACCGCCGTCTCGACGTCGCCCGCCAGCTCCGCGGTCATGGATACGGGGCCGAGCCGTTCCATGGCGTGGGCACCGCGGTCACTGCCCTGTTTCCAGCCGCGGCCCAACAGGAACGCCCAGCCCGGCGCACACCCCTGAAGGCGGGCGAGGGCGGTGTTGTAGAGGAAGAGTTGCGCCCTATACGCCGGAAACGAACCTTCGTTGTTGATCTCCCCGGGTCGGGATCCCTTACGTGGCTTCGCGGCGAAGAGGCGGAGCGTCGTGAACTTGGCGTCCACGACAACATAGCGACAGTCGCTTCGCGCTTCCGCACCGGCCTGGTTGCTGGCGCCTCCGCCGTACGGGTACGGGTAATGGGGGAAGAGCCGGTCGAACACGTCGGACCGGATAAGGAAATCGGGGATGCCGTAGGTTCGGGCTTCCGGGTTCCACAGGACCCCTCCGTGGACGATTTCGCAGCCCTCCTTGAGCGCCGCGCCCGTCGCCTTGGCCTTCGCCAAATCCTGACTTGCGAGACCGTCCGTGGTGATCCGAACCAGCTCTGCCCGTTCGCCCAAGTAGCTGGCGACGTGATCCTCGAACGCCATCCCCTGTTCCATGTTGAACCGACGCAGATCCAGCCGTTCGTCCGGTGTGGGGTCTTTCTCGAACCCGTGGTCCTCACCGCAGAGGTGCAGCCAGTCCCCAAGGGTGTTTCCAAGCAGGTGGCCGCGGGTCTTGGTGGCGGAGACCCAGTCGGTCCAGCGTTCGTCGTCGGGTGACCGTGGAGCGACACCCTCGCCAGCGTCGTTGTGGGTCAGCCTGTGTAGGTCCACGGGGCCATTATCTCCCTCGTTTGCCGCTCTCTTTCGACGTCCGAGTCCCGGCTCCGAACTAACGGCCCGCCCCGTTTCCGGCGCGAGCCATTGCCACTGACTCGCCGGATTGCCCATCGCTTGGCGTAATGCGTTCCGGCCACGGGTAAACAGCCGGGCCAGCGGGGAAGCAGAGCGGGTCCCCCGGGTCCACACCGTAGAGATCGGTGGTCCAGTCCGGGTCACGGAAATGCCAACGAGAGGCGCACCAAGCGGCGATGAGCGCATCAGCTTGGTGATCGCGTTGTCCACCCTCCGCGGCCTTCAATTCCTCGTGCTTCTTGACCACGTGCTGCGGAACCAGCGCCTCGCCGCTATGTGAACTTCCACTGAGCAACAGTTTTGGATGGCTCTCCGCAAGTGGGATTCCGAACTCGTGATGGGCCTTCATCGCAACAAGCATTCCGTTTATCGCCATAGAACCCGGAAGACTGTTCTGGTGCTGGACGCTGCCTTGCTGACCCTTGTAGAGCTCCTTCAACTTGTCGTCGCACGCCCGGTGCCCTCTGAACGACCACGCGAGGAGGGTATCGATGCCAAGTGCGACGGCAAACGGCTGCTGGCGGAACCAACGCAGAGCCCCACCAGAGTCCACAACTGTTTTGCGTCTGAGGTTGGTGATGCGGCCACATTTGTCGATCTCCGCCGCAACAACTCCGCTCGTGGGTTCCGGCTTCTTCTGATCTCGGTAACCGCCCGGGTCATATCCAAAAAAGTGAGCCATACCGTTTACCCCGTTTCGCCGTCGCTGAGATCGCGGCTGTCGCCGTTCCCGTCGTCTGGCGAATGCAGGTTACCGGAGGACGACCAGAAAGCAGAAATCGGATCATCGTTCGGCAATTTGACGTGCGCTCGTCGCCGCACTTCGCGCCGCGGTGCCGGTCTGAACACACAATACTGTTGCTTTAGCACCTCAGGCATTACTTGAAGTGCCCCAAAACAGGCCGCCACGCCGTCGCATCGCGGCGTTCTCTCGCCAAATGCAACAGTATTGGGTCTGAACACAGGCGCTCCCGGCCGTCCCGCCATCCCGGGCCGGCATACGCTTGCGTCAGAAACCGACGACGGTTGCGGTGCGGTCCTTGTCCTGAGATTGGGCCACGAGCTCCGAGGCGATCTGATCGGGGTCGTCGAGGTAGCCGAGTTTGTCCGCGCGCTCGTGGACGAGAGCGAAATCTGCCGGAACGAGACGGGTCAGCATCCGGACGCGCTCCGGGCACTCTCCACCGAAGAAGAACTCCCAGGCGCGGAGCACGCGGGGCTCGTCCAGGAACTTGAAGGTCGCGCGGAAGAGGAAGCGGCGGGCCACCGCGGGGTCGAGACGATCCGCGAGATTCGTGGTGAACGCGTAGGGGAGATCGTGGTTCTCGAGCTGGCTCAGCATCTCGTTGACGCTGCTGATTTCCCAGTTGCGGTGCGCATCGCGCCGGTCGGCGAGGAAGGAGTCCGCCTCGTCAATGATCAGAAAGCCGTCGCTTGCGCGGGCCTCGGCAAAGGCTTTCGCGATCTGCTGCTCCGTCTCGCCGACCCACTTGCTCATCAACTCGGAAGCGCGCTTCGTCAGAGGATCGAGATCCATGCGCTTCGCAAGTTGCTTCGCGTACTCGGACTTCCCGCTCCCGGACGGGCCGTCGAGAAGGATCCCCAAGCGGCAGCGACCGATCTGCACCATCCGCTCGGTCATGGCCGAGAGATCCGGGTCCGCGTGGACCAGGGAAAGGTCGTAGTTATCCGCGGCCTTCGGTTCTGCCGCTCCCTTCCCCCAAAGAAGCTGGCCCTTCTCCCGGACCGCGCGCCTGGCCGCGTCGGCGCCGCCCCCGGAGAGAACGGCCACCAGACCGGCGTTCCGGACGTGGCGGGGGATGATGCGGCGATCTGCAGCCAATTCCTCTGCCAGCGACGCCATGTCCCCTGACCCATCGGCGCTCAGAAGGCGGCGAAACGTGCTGGTTCGGCGTTCCCGGGGAAGGTTCCGGAACTCCAGCGAATACGTCAGGCGGTCCAGAAAGTGAGGCATCCAGCGCAGCGCGCGGATCGAGTTCGCGGTGAACAACAACGGGACCGGGCTGTCCTCCACCAAGGCGTTCAACCAGTGCTTGGCTTCTTCGAACACGAAGTCCTCGATCTCGTCGAACAGGATGACCGCCTCCGGTTCGTCGGTCAGCGCCTCAATGGCGTATTCGAGACTCACGCGCCGCGGTACCGGAAGGCGCGATTCGGGGCCCTGTTCCTTGCTCCCGACCGAGTAGAGCGTTGCGCCCGCCTCCGCAGCGGCAGTCCGGCAGAACTCGGTCTTGCCACAGCCGGGGGGACCGTAGGCGAGAAAACTGATCCCCCGGCCTTCGGGGCGTCCGTCCCGCCGCGCGCAAAGAGACGCCATCAGCGACCGGCGGAAGTCCTCAGCCCCCTCCCCGAGGTGCCCGAAGGCCTCCCAGGGAAGCTCCGCCTTCGCCGGCGTCCCCAGGCGGGGCCGGGGAATGTGCGTGGAGATCGTGCGCTCGTGGCGTTCGGCAAACCGGAAGAGGTCGTCGGGCGTCCCCTGTACCAGGCGGCTGGAGCGAATCGCCCGTTCGATGATTCCCGGCGGGCATTCCAACTCGTCGGCCAAGCGGAAAGCCAAGGCGTCGACTCCGTGTCCCTGCAGGCTCTCGATGCGGGAGTGCTCCAGCATCCGGCGCACCACCGAGCGGCGGCGAGTCGGGCTGTGGGCCTTGAAGTGGATGGTCAGGTCGAACCGGCGCAACATCGCCTCGTCGAACTGCGAGAGATCGTTGCCGGTGAACACGATGGGAACCGCGGCGTCCTCCAGAAGACCGTGGTTTTCCCGACGGCTGCCGGCGCGGGACGACAACACGTCCTCCACCTCGTCACAGAGGATGGCCGCGCCGGGCTCGCTCCGGAGTAACGCCAACGCCATCCGCAGACGATTCCGCTTGGCCGCCGCGCGGTCTATCCGGCGGTCCGTGCGCTCCTCCCCCCAGACGCCGCCGGACTCGGGTTCGCAGAGGTCGTAGAGACGGCCTCCAGCGGCGCGCACAAGCGTCTTCGCAGCCTCGGTCTTGCCCGTTCCGGCCCTGCCGTAGAAGAGCAGGCGGACGCTCTCCCGCGACTGGGTGGCGGCCGTGAGCAGGCGAACCGCGTCCTCCCGTGCGTCGAGGTGGTCGAAGGCCTCGACCTCCAGGAGGGGCTCCGGCGCGAGTGGCACCAGACGCTCCCGGAGTTCCCCTTCGTCGGCGACCGGAGGGCGATAGACGCAATCGAACCAGTCTTCGACGTAGTCGCCGGGTTCGGCCCCGTTTCGGCTCCAGTGCTCGGCATCCGCGATACCGACTTCGGTCAGCCTGCGGAGCGATTGTTCGACCCGGCCCCGGGAAGTTCCGAGAAGGACCGCGCTCGCCTCCAGGGGATCGCCAAGGGCGGCCTTTACGGTGTCCCAGAGATCCTCCACCGGCGATCGGCGGTCGTCGTAGAGACGCGCCAGTTCCAGGAGCGGACCGCACGCTCCGTCGAGTTCGAAGCGGCGCGCGGCGAGCGCAGTGGCGCGGGCCTCGGCCCCTTCGGCAGGTGGCTCGGCAACGGACCGCTCAACGGCGTCGACCGCCCAGGCCAGGAACTCCTTTGCCTTCGCGCCGGCAGGCGCCGGGCCGTGGCCGATTCCGCACCGGCGACCGGAGCGTCTCCGGCGGCTCCCGAAGGGGAAGTCGGATTCGCCTTCGTCAGCTTCGTCGAGACCCAGCTCCCGGAATTTCACCGCCAGGAATCCGGCGTCGATTGTCTCGAGTTCGTCCTCGCTGGACCCGATCCAGCCGAGGAGCCTCGGTCCGAGCTGCCTGTCCCGCAGGGCGCGGTGGAGCGCGGCCATCAGATAGTCGCGTGTCTGGAAACGGTCGTACTTCTTCAATGTCACTCTTCTCCCATTGGAAGAGGGACGCTAAACGCGGCGTGCGCCATTTCCTGTCATCCAGGGTTGCCGGAGACCGCTCGGCGTTCGGCGGCATGCGGCTTCGTTTTTTCTCCGGCCGCGACTCCAGCCGAAGGCCGGCGCTGATCAGAAGCTCGGGCCGAAGAGGACCGCGTTCATGAAGAGCCGGGTAAGTCCGTCCCAGAAGAGGCGGAAGTTGGGATCGTCCAGAAACAGAATCACTCTTCCGGAACCGACCTGCTCGGTAACCAGGTAGGGGGTCCCCGCAAGGCGGGCCAGGGAGTCCGGGAAAGCGAAGCCACTGCCGAGAAGCTCATCCGGATCTTCAGGGAAGCGGGCGGCGGCGGCCACCGCCGGGTCCGGCTCGAAAGCCAGGCTCGACCACACCATCACCGGGAAATCCTCTTCGTAGCCGAAGCTGAGGAAACTCTCCGGATTCGGGACGGCGCGGAGAATGGCGCCGGGGATCGCTTCGGCGGGCTGCTCTTCTTCCTGGGCGGCCGGAGAAGGATCGTCGGGACGGCCGCCGTCCGTCATGAAGGCCGACTTGGCCGCGAATCCGGCCTGGAGCCGCGTGCGCGTCCACGAAACCCCATCTCCCGCAAGCCACACCGACGCCCCGCGCATGCCGATCAGCACGCCGCCCTCCCGCGTCCACGCTTCGAGGTGTTCGAGCGTGCGCGCGGCGAGGGGGTCGCTCGCCGGGTCGGGATACCCCCCGTCCGGCAGAACGAGAACCCGGTAGTCCCTCAAGTCGGTCGCGGCAAGGCGTTCCCAGGAGAGCCCGGTGAACGGGAGATCGAACCGGCGCTCGAAGAGATACCAGGGACTGCCGTAGGCCGAGGGCCGCACCGGACCGCCCATCACCATCGCCACCCGGCCCCGGGCGACCTGGATGAACTGATCCGATCCGAGATGGGGGCCGGACGTGGTCAAGGGATCGTCCACGCCCAGGATGCGGGCCCCGGTGACGGCCAAGTCGGTGAGGCCCGAACGAAGCGCCCCGGGGTCCGGCGCCTCGGCGACAAATGCCAGCAGCGCGCCCCGGCTGAAACTCTCTCCCGCGACCCCGAAGCCGGCGGTCGCCACCCGGAACGGGACCCCCGCTTCCCGTAGCCACGTCGCGGCGCGGACTGCGTGATCGGAGTCCCCGGCGACGACGAAGGCGTAGCCGGCGCCGGGATTTCGGAACGCGCCTGCCGTGGGGGACGGATCGGCGAGGGCGTCTTCGAGGGACATCGCCTCGGCACCATCGAGAGAGGACAGGTCCCCCGAACCGACCGTCCACGCCGCCAGCCGGTAGGTCAGCGGCGCCGACCAGGCGGTGATGTCGTAAAACGCGTCGGCGCTCGTCCAGATGTCCGCGTGCCCGAACGAGGGATCGCCACGGCGTTCGCGGTGTTCGTCCACGTAGTCCAGAAACTCCTCGCTGAACCGGGCATCCTGCTCCAGAAGCACCTGGAGCAGCCGGCTTTCGGGCTGGGCCCAGGGGACCACCAGGCTCCCCGCGGGGAGCGTGACGTCCGCGGTCGGACCCGTGCCGGGGAACATGGGATGGGCGCCGCGCACCGTGACCTCGGACGCAGTCCGCCACACCTCAATGCCGCCCCGGAGGAGTACGCCGCGCACGGCATCGAGACGCGCGGGGTCGGACGCACCCGACAACAACCAACCACCGGGACGGGCGTCGAAGTCCAGCGCCTCGCGCCGGTAGGCGAGGTAGTCACGCAGTCGCCGCTCCCGGTTTTCGGCGGTCAGGGCGAGCAGACTGCGGTCGGCGATGAGGTGCTGCTCGATGCCATCCCGCAGCGTGTATTCGCCACCGCCCGGACGGGCGATGCGGAGCCCGCGCCAGCCGCCCCCGGTCGTCTCGAGAGTGAAGCCGATGGAGCCGGTGAAGTTGGGCAACGTGTCCCAGTAGCCCGGATCGAACTGGCCGAACTCCCACGGCGAATAGGGGAAGCCCTCCGCCGCGAAGTCGCCTGCCATCGCCCGGCCGTACTCGACGAGCCAATCTCGTTGATTGCCGGTGAGCACGGTGTGGAGCGGTTCCGCCATCCAGGGTCCGATAAAGGAATCCGTCTCCCCGTGGTGGTCCACGAAGACCATCGGACGGGTTTCCAGATACAGCCGGACGAGGGCGCGGTTCTCGGGCTGGGTGCTCCAGACCGAGTCCCGGTTCAGGTTGATCTGGTAGTGGTTGTTGTTGGTCGAGAGCCCCCACGGAGCGCGGTGCTCGACGGCGTTGGGGTCGGGGTCGCCGTCCGGCCAGCGCGCCATCGCCTTGAACCACGCCGCGAAGCGTTCATGACTGTCGGGGTTGGAAGCCGGGACGATATAGACCACGAGGTCGTCGAGGAGTTCGTCGTGGCGTCCGGAGAGGAGCTCCCAAGCCATCCAGAGCGCCGCTTCGAAGGCGGCGGACTCGTTGCCGTCGTTCCCGTAGTTCAGGAACGCCCCCGCCGGGGTGCCGGCGATGATCGGCGCGGCCTCCTCATCGGTGAGTCCGCGCGGATCGGCGAGCCGCCGGGTGTCCCGCTGGATGTCCTCCAGACGGGCCAGATTGGCCGGTGAACTGATCGTCAGCAGGATCAGTTCCCGATGCTCGAAGGTCGCGCCGAAGGTGGAGATGCGGAGACGCGGGGATTCTTCGATCGCGTCGAGGTACCGATAGAGGCCGCCATAGTCGGTGACCGATCCGCCCATCGGGTAGCCGAGAACATCTTCGGGAGAGGGAACCCGGGCGACCCCGGGCGAAGCCGCGGCGAGGAGCCCGATCAGACCGGAAGTCAGGAGGGAAAGGCCAGCGCGCACTTGGCCTCCAAGTCTACGGGGACCACCCGGCTTGGCCCGCAATGGGCGCGGAACCCAGCGCGGAACCCCCCACTGCCCCTGGGTCGCCGCGAGCCGGAAACCGCATATAGTCGCCCGTCCGCCCCGCGCCAGGTTCGAAGCGCGGAACCACATGAGGAGTAAGCCCATGTCAGAAAGAGTTTGGCTGAACCGCAGGATGTTCCTGAAGGGTGCGGGCGCGACCGCGCTTGCCGGCGCGGCGACATCGGGAGCATCGCTGCTCAATCCCATGGCGTCGATGGCGGCGCCGGTGCAGGATGGATCCGGCGGATTCGACTTCGACACGCCGTACGACCGCGTCGGGACCGATTGCGCCAAGTGGGACACCATCATGGAACGGCACGGCGCGGAGAACATCCAGGTGGCGATGGGGGTCGCCGACATGGACTTCAAGTGCGCCCCCGTCATCACCGAAGCCCTGGCAGAGCGCGTCAAACACGAGAACTGGGGTTACCTCAAGATGCCGGAGGACTTCTTCCCGGCGATCGTGGACTGGAACAAGAGCCGCCACGGGCTGGAGATCAATCCCGACCTGATGGCGCTTTCCGACGGAGTCCATCCGGCGCTGATCGCGGCGCTCAAGGCGTTCGCGAGGCCGGGCAGCAAAGTACTGCTGACAACGTCCACGTATAGCGGCTTCTACACCGATCTTCGGGAATCCCACACGCTCGCCGAAGAGAGCCCGCTGATCATCGACAACGGGGTCCACCGGTTGGACTTCGACGACCTCGAGTCGCGAATCTCCCAGGAGACCGACGCGCTGATCCTCTGCAACCCGCAGAACCCGACCGGAAACTGCTGGTCGGCGGAAGATCTCATGCGGCTCGGCCAACTGTGCCTCGAGCGCCGCGTGGTCGTGCTGGCGGATGAGATCCACTGCGATTTCGTGACCAAGGGGCAGAAATACACCCCGTTCGCCAGCCTGCCGGACAAGGACGTCGTCAACAACAGCGTCACCTTCCAGTCGGGGAGCAAGACGTTCAGCCTGGCGGCGATGAAGGTCGCCTGGTTCCACTCCCCCAATCCGGACTACTTCCAGAAGGTCCAGGATCAGCACCTGGCGCAGACCAACACGCTGGGCGTGGTGGCGCACCATGCCGCGCTGCGGGACGGTGCGGAATGGCTCGACCAGTTGCTCGCCTACCTCGACGGCAACCACGACTATGTCGAGCAGTACCTCCGCGACAGTGTCCCGCAGATCAAGTACTCCAAGGCGCAGGGCACCTACCTCGCCTGGCTGGACGTGTCGCAGATCGCCGAGGCGATCGGCGCGGCGGACAAGGCCGTTGCGGCCAGCGAAACCGAGGAGGAGCCGGTCACGCCGGAGGACATCGTCGTCCGCTGGCTGGTCGCGAACGCCGGCGTTTACACGAACCCGGGGTCGAACTACGGTCCGGGCGGCGAGGGTTGGGTTCGCATGAACCTCGGCACCTCGCGGCAGTTGATCAAGGTGGCGCTCGACAATATCGCGGAGGCGATGAACAGCCTCTAGCGGCGGGTGCGACGACGCGACTTCGCGGCGCTGGCCGCCGCGAGCACCGCCGGCGTCCTGTGGCAGCAGGCGTGCGCCGAGGTCGAGAGTACCGGCGCGCTTTCCGCCGAAACGGTGGGGATCCTGCTCGACCACCAGGGGCCCCGGGGCATCTATGAGAACCCCGCCGAACTCGATCGGCTCCGCCGGGCAGTCGAGAACATGATCAACGTCCAGCGGACCCTGCGGGAGTTCCCGCTCGATCCCGACGAACCACCACTCACCATCTTCCGCCGAGGCTGACCCATGGCAGTCGACGAATCCACCTTCTTCCGGACGGTGCCGGAGCTGGCGGCGGGCCTGCGCGACGGATCGTTCACCTCGGTCGAGTTGACCGGGGCGTACCTGGATCGCGCCGAGGAACTGGACGTTCCGCCCTTCGAGCTTCCGAGCGAGCCGCGCGAGGACCACCAGGGGAAGCTGGCCACCATGGTCACGATCGCGCGCGACCACGCTCTCGAGGCCGCCGAGCGGGCCGACCGCGAGCTGGCGGCCGGCAACGCGCGCAGCATTCTGCACGGGATCCCCTACGGGGTGAAGGACCTGCTCGACACCCGCGGTATCCGCACCACCTGGGGTTCGGGCATCTTCCGGGACCGCGTGCCGGACCGGAACGCCGGGGTGGTGGACCGCCTCGCAGAGGCCGGCGCGGTCCTGATGGCCAAGAACTCGCTCGGCGAGTTCGCGGGCGGGAACACCAGTTCGGCGCTCAACCCGTGGAAACTCGACCGCACGAGCTTCGGTTCTTCGAGCGGAACCGTTTCGGCGGCGGTGGCGGGCCTGATCGGCTTCGGGATCGGCACCGAGACCGGGGGCTCCATCGTGTTTCCCGCATCGGCGGTCGGAGCCTCGGGGCTTCGTCCCACCTTCGGGCGGGTGAGCCGGTTCGGGTGCATGGCGCTTTCCTGGAGCCTCGACAAGATCGGACCGGTAGGCCGCTCGGCGGAGGATTGCGGTCACGTGCTGGAGGTGATTGCCGGCCGGGACCCGCGGGACACCTCGACCGCGGACCCTCCGTTCGTGTTTCGCGCCGACCCGGGCTCCATGCGCGGGAAGCGGCTCGGTGTCCACCGGCCCGAATTCCTCCTCTCCCAGTCGGAGACCACCCGGCGCGTGTTCCAGGAGGCGCTGGACGTGTTTGCAGCCGTCGGGGTGGAGATCGAGGACGTCGAGCTGCCGCTCTTCCCCACCGGCGCTCTCTTCAGCACGATCGTGACCGTGGAGAGCGGCACGAATTTCAAGTCGCTCTTCGACGACGGGCGCGCGGCTCAGATGTTCTCGTTCAACGAGGACCGGCGCGCCGGCTGGATGGCGGGGCGCATGCTGCCCGCGGCCGACTACCTGACCGCGCAGCGGATCCGCAACCAGCTCGTGCGGGAGACCGATGAGATCGTTTCCCGCTACGACGCGGTCATCGCTCCCACCTGGCCGAACGGGGCCGCATTGCGGGTCGTGAGGGACGGCTGGCCGATCCCGGCGCGGAATGAGTGGGAACCGCCGGATGACGTGAGTGGCGCCACCCCGCGCCTCAACTACATCGCGAACCTGGTCGGTCTCCCCGGCCTTGCCGTCCCCTGCGGATTCGACGAGGACGGGCTGCCGCTTTCGCTCCAGATCGTCGGCTC
>MPMW01000087.1 GCA_002238705.1 Acidobacteria bacterium bin61
CGGGGGCTCCAGCGCGAACTCGGTGTCGAAGAGCGCGGTCTCGCAATGGAACTCGGCCAGATGGGCGGCCCGGCGCCCGAGCCCCGGCTCGGCGGCTTCTCCGACGACATCGGGGACATCTCCTGGAAGGTCCCCACCGTCACCATGCGCTACCCGGCGAACATCCCGGGCGGCCCGGGCCACCACTGGGCGAACGCGGTCGCGATGGCGACGCCCATCGCCCACAAGGGCGTGACCGTCGGGGCGCGCGTGATTGCGATGACCCTGATGGACCTGTTCCTCGATCCGTCACTGGTCGCGGCAGCGAAGGACTACTTCGCCGAGCAAACCGCCGAACACCAGTACAGCCCGCTGATCGGGCCAGACGACCCGCCGGCGATCCACCTCAACAAGGAGCGGATGGATTCCTTCCGGGAGGCGATGCGGCCGTTCTACTACGACCCGGAGCGGTATGACAGCTATCTCGAGCAGTTGGGGATCGAGTACCCGACGGTGCGGGAACAGAACTGAGCGCGGCGACCGACTGAAGATCCGGGAAGGGTCCGGTCAGGGAGTCCGGGGTTCGCCCCGGAAGACCTCGTGGCGATGCCAGTCCACGAACGCCGGGTCCGGCGTTTGTGAGTAGTCCTGCGGTTCCCGGAGCGGTCGGCCCTTCGCATCCACAAGTTGCCGGAACGCTTCGCTCGTCCCGCTGATCTCCCGTGAGACAAGCAGGTTGAACCCTCGGCTTTCCGATGGGTGGAGGCCGATGGCTCCGCGGTCGAGAGCGTGATGATGCAGCTTGCACAGGGCGAGTCCGTTGGGAACCCGGTCCGGCCCCCCGGCGGCGTGCCACTTGATGTGAGCGGCATCGAGTCCCAACAGGTCGTCGTTGAGCCGGACGTCGAAGTCGCAGATTGCGCAGCGACGCTCGTAGGCGGTGAGGACGGCGCGTCGGAATCTTGGGTCGCGCTTTCGTACCCGTGCCGACCCGTACGACGATGGTGGTTCCAACGCCATCGGTTCCAGAAGTCCGACAGCGTCCCGGATCGGGGTGTGGAACGAGTAGGGAAAGTGGCCGTTCAGCAACGCCACGACCGCGGCTTCGATGAGTTCCCGATCTCCCCGCAGCAAGGTGTCCGCTCCGGCCGGAAGCCCACCGCGAACATCGAGCTTCCGCAGCACGGGGGCGGGAACCGAGCTACCGCCCTTCTTCTTCGGAAGGCTTTCCCCGCGCGGAATCTCCCACAGGCCGTCCGACTGCAGGTGCCAGAACGGGAATTCCGGCTGGTTCATCCCGTGCGGCGGTCCGAACCGCTTCAGGAGCCGTCGCAGGTCGGTTTCGAGTTCCGCATACCGGACGAGTCGTTCCTGACCCTCGGAGATCCGACCGAGCGCCAGCAGCAGGAGAAGAGGTTTGTGTGGAGCGCGGCGACCTCCCCGCTTCCAGACGTTGAGCTTCTCCAGCGCCTTGAGGAACTCCTGTCGGGTCATGAAGCGGGTTGCTCAGGAGGGTCCTGGTTACCGCGAGGCCCGGTCGGATGGGATGCCGAGGAAGAGGTTCAGGGACTCAGCGAATACGCTGACATCGAGAAAGTAGTTCGGGTACGCCTGACGCAGGGCTTTCGCCGAGTCTGTCGAAAGCAGGCACGCCTGGAATCCCGGCTTGCCTTCGTGTTCCGCCTCCAGCCGGAGGTATTCGGCCTGGGCGGCAGAGAAGTTCCGGGCGTCATAGCGTTGGACGAAAACCCGGCGGTTGGCCGCATCCACCATCATCAGGAACCAGGCGGCGTCCGCCGGGAGGGGAACCCGCTGGATGGCGACTCCCAATCCGAACAGCGAACCCTCCACATCGAGTAGGCGCACAAGGTCACGCACTTCATCCCGAAGTTCCGAGAGCGCGACAGGGGTCCCCGGCACCAGAGGACATCCTTCTTCGATTGCCAGAACGCTCCCCATGAGCGCGAAGAACCGATCCCAGTCGCCGTTGGCCGGGCCGCTCGTCTTCAGTTGGGTGCCCGTAATCGCGTCCACGGTCTCCACCGCGGTGGCCCAGGCGTGTTGCAGGCGGGATCGAATCTGGACCTCGATGCGGTGGCCGTCCCAGGCTGCATTCCGACTCGCCCGGGAGCGATACCGATAGACGCGATGAAGGCTGCGATAACCGTTGCCCTTCGGCTGCCCGATGTAGTCGGATTCCTTTACGAATTCATGCTCCTCGCGTCCGGTCCGGTACAGCTCTACGAGCTCACCCACCGCTCGTACAGACGGAAGAACAGCTCGACAGCCGCCGAGGTCCTGCATCCGCGAGACCTTCATCCTGGGGAACCGTCGAAGTTTGGCCTCCACGGACGCCAGCCGTTTCAGTCGCTGGGCCACCAGCGCCTCGGGGTCCACGCGGCGAGCGCGCTCTTGCAAGAGGATGCGCAGTGTGACGAGCGGATAGCCGTGAGACGCCCTCCAGTCGTCCACGACCTCCCGGGCTCGGTGACGGGCCGGAATGCTGTCTGAATCTGCGACTTCCGTCTCCGCGAGGACCCTTCCGGCGGCGTCAACTTCGGCGCGACGGAACTTCGGTTTGGGGTACGGCATACGGAGACGCTTCGATTCCGATTCTAGTTGGCCGTATCTACCTCCGATGCCCGCGCCGGTGAGCCGTCACTCCGATTGGGGTGCGGGCGCCCACGAAAGGTCACCGCGCGAGCGGGATGGCGGTGGTCCGGTCGGTCAGCGGGTATTCCAGTTCCCCCGGATAGACGCCCCCGAGCTGTTCGAGCCTGGGGTCGTCGGCGACGATGTGCATCGACTGACGAGCGGACCTTGAGCGGGGGACTGTCGGGTTTCGTTCACCGACAGCAAGTCTGCATCTGTCGGTGAAGCTGCGACGGTGCAGAGCAAATTACGACATTGAGTGAACTACAACATTTACGCTAATTTGCCGTGATGCCCCGGTTTGAGCGCAGCCAGGCCGCTTCCCTGGCCGACCGTCTCCGCGAGACGCCCCGCCGGATCGTGGCGGTGTTTGGTCCCCGACAAACGGGCAAGACCACCATCATCCGCCAGGCGCTGCTGCGATCCGGTGTGCCGTTTCGCTACATCGCGGTCGATGAGCCGGACTCCTCGACCGCGCGCGGTTTTCCCCGCACCGATCCCTTCCCGGCGGCCATGCGGGACGAACGCTGGCTCGTGCAGTGCTGGGAGAGCGCGCGCGAGGAAGCCGCAGCGGGTCGTGGCTTCGTGCTGGCGCTCGACGAGATCCAGAAAATTCCCCGCTGGTCAGAGGTGGTCAAGGGGCTCTGGGACGCGGACCGATTCGCCGACCGTCCCCTGCGGGTCGTCATTGCCGGATCGAGTCCGATGACGATGCAGCACGGCCTGAACGAGAGCCTGGCTGGGCGTTTCGAGACGATTCCGGTGGCGCAGTGGTCGTTCCCGGAGATCGCGGCGGCCTTTGGGTTCGATATCAACCGCTACGTCTTCTACGGCGGCTACCCCGGCGCCGCGCGGCACGTCGGGACTCCCCCGGAGTGGCGTGACTACGTGCGGCGCGCCATCGCGGACGCCAGCGTCGAGCGCGACGTGCTGGCGATGACCAGGGTGGACCGGCCGGCGCTGCTGACGCGCCTCTTCCGGCTCGCCTGTCAGATGTCGGGTCAGATGGTCGCCTACAACAAGATGCTCGGCCAGCTCCGGGACGCCGGCAACACGACCACGCTCGCCCGGTATCTCGACCTTCTGGGGCGCGTCGGACTGGTCGCCGGTCTCGCGCGCTACGCCGGGCCGCTGTCCGACCGGGCCGCGAGCCCCAAGTTGAACGTCCTCGACACATCGTTGATGACGGCTGCTTCCGGCTACACCTTTGAAGAGGCCACGGCGGACCGCACGTTCTGGGGCCGAATTGTCGAGACCGCCGTCGGAGCGCACTTGATCAATACCGGAGGGATCGGCCTGCGCGTCCACTACTGGCGGGACGACGCGCACGAAGTGGACTTCGTGATCGAACGCGGGCCGAAGCTGGCCGCGGTCGAGGTCAAGACCGGACGCGACCGTTCGAGCGGTCGCGGGCTCGTGGCGTTCCGGCGGCGCTACGAGCACGCCCGCACGGTGCTCGTGGGACCGGGCGGCATTCCCCTGGCAGATTTCCTTGCGCAACCCGCTGGGCACTGGGTGGCGCCCGAATGAAGGTTCTCGTACCGCGCACGGTCACCACAGCCGGTGACGACCGGTCGCGGCCGCTTGCTGCTTACCGGGACGCTGCGGCGTTCGTGCTTTTGGGCGATCCGGGTGCGGGCAAGACCTCCGAGTTTGAGCGCGAGGTGGAGGCACTGGGGAACGATGACGCGTTGTTCCTTCCGGCCCGCGATTTCCTCGCGTTTGCCGAGACCCGTAAGGCCGAGTGGTCCGGGAAGACGCTCTTCATTGACGGGCTCGACGAGATCCGGGCGGGAACGGGCGCCCCTCGGGTCCCGCTCGACGAGATTCGGAAGCGACTCGACGCGCTCGGCAGGCCGCGGTTCCGGCTCTCGTGTCGCGCTGCGGACTGGCTGGGAAGCGACCGGGAGCGCCTGCTGGCGGTGTCCCCGGACGAAACCGTCACCGTGCTACGGCTCGATCCGCTCTGCGATCCGGACATCGAACACCTGTTGGAAGCGCATCTGGGCGGCGCCGAAGCCCGGCGTTTCCTGAAATCCGCCCGGGAAAGAGGTCTGGCGGGGTGGCTGCGGAACCCGCACGGCATCGAAATCCTCATCGAGGCTTTCGCCGCCAGCCGAGACTGGCCGGTTAGCCGCCGCGAGGCTTTCGAGACCGCATGTCTTCGTATGGCCGGCGAGCGCAACGCCGACCACCGGGACGCGGCGCAGGGCCAGCCTGGCCCTGCTGAAATCCGGCGCGCCGCCCCCCCCCCCCGCCAGCGGGCCGCGGCGAACGCCCAGCCTGGCCCCGCTGAAATCCTGGACGCCGCCGCCGAACTCTGCGCAACGCTGCTGCTTTCCGGGGCGGCCGGGTGTTCGCTCGACACCTCGTCGTCGGATGACGGCTACCCGCCGCTGGACGACTTCCGTCCGACCGATCGGCGCCTGGCGCGGGCCGCGCTCGACACCAGGCTGTTCACCGAGGCCGATCCCACCGGCGTCCGGCGGGTCGCACCCCATCATCGCCAGACCGCCGAGTTCCTGGGAGCGCGGCATCTCGCGGGCCGGATCAGGAGCGGCTTGCCGTCCGGCCGTGTGTTCGCTCTGATGACGGCCCCGGACGGCGCCCCGCCGACTTCTCTGCGTGGCCTTGCCGCATGGTTCGCGGCCCACTGCCGGCCGGCGCGTGCGCGTCTGATCGAACGGGACGCGGTCGGTGTGGTTGCTTACGGCGACCTCCGCGATTTCTCGCCTGACGAGAAGGCGCGACTCCTGAACCGGATTCATGCTCAGGATCCGAAGCTCGACGCCGGACGCCTACCCGAGGACGCGTTGCGGTCCCTCGCAGTTCCCGACTTGGCCTCGACACTCCGACAGATCCTCGAATCGTCGGAGCGCGAGGATGCTGATCAGGTTGTGAGCGGTTTCGTTCTCCGGGCGCTGGCGCTCGGCGAACCGATGCCGGAATTCGCAGACCGGCTCCTCAAGGTCGTCCGCGACGAGACGCGGTGGCCCGTCGTCAACCGGCGGGCTCTGGACGCGTTCTTCCACAACTGCGCTCATGATGAGGCGTGCCGCGATGGTGCGCACCGGCTTCTGTACGACATCGGTCGAGGCGCCGTTTCCGACCCGAACCGGGAGCTTCTTGGGACCCTGCTCGCCCGGATGTACCCCGCGGAGATTTCCACCGGTGAGATCTGGGATTACCTGCTGGATCAGCCAGACGACCTCGTGGGCCGCTACTTCGTATTCTGGCGGCATGAACTGCTGGAGAAGACGCCGGAGGAGCGTCTTCCCGAGTTGCTGGAGGCCCTCGGTTCCCGGCTCCCGGGATTGCGGTCGGCGCTCAACGCGCAGTGCCTGGACGATCTCCCCCTCGTCGTGCTCGCCCGGATCTTGGAGCGTGTCGGGGACGGGACACCGGTGGCCCGGCTCCACGACTGGCTCCGCATCGGCGCTGCCGCCAGCGTTGAGTCTCGGTATGGTGCAGCCTCGGTTCGGACGATCCGCGCCTTCATTGAACAGCGTCCCGACCTCCAAGAGTCGCTCTGGCTTGAGGGGTTGAAGCGGTGTCCGGAAGCCGACGACCTCCCGCTCTACGCACGCCGAGTTTCTGAAAGCCTGTACGGAGCCCGGTTGCCGGAGGATTTCGGGCGGTTCACCCTCGACCGGGCCGTGGACTTGGCAGAGGCCCGTCCCCATCTGGCCGAGTGGTTGCTCCGGCAGGCCGCCGAGCGCTCGGGGGAGGAGGAAATCACGCTCGAGGAGTTCAACGATCGGACGCGCTGGAGCGGGGATCTGCAAAGGCGGCTTCCAGACCTGTTGCAAACCCCCCTGCCGCGTGGCTATCTGGCGATGAAGAGCGACAGGCAGGATTTCACGGCGGAGCGGAGACAGCGGGAGGCGGGGTGGGAAGACCGAGTGTGCGCGGAAGCGGAGGCGCTCCGCGAGAATCGGGCGTCGCCAGCGCTGCTTCATCGCTTGGCGCAGGGGTATCTCGGGACTCTGGGCGATTACCTGAGCGGCTCCGATGGCCGACACTGGTTTTCCGACGCGATCCTTGTTGAGCCGGCGCTTGCCGGGCTACGCGGTGTGCCGTACCGCCAGGACGTGCCAAACGTGGAAGAGATTCTGCGTCTACGTACGGAATCCCAGCTCCACTATCTCTCGTTGCCGTTTCTCGCCGGACTCGAAGCGATCGAGCGGGAGGATTCGGCGCGGCTCGCCGCGCTCGATGACGCGCAGCGGCAGATCGCGCTCACCCTCTACTACACCGTCCCGACCGGTCGCCGGGAGCCCGCACCGTGGTACCGGGAACTACTGCGGTCCAGCCCGGACCTGGTTGCCGAGGTCCTGGTCCGCTGCGCCAAGCCCGAAATCACTGCGGGCAGCGACAGCCTGGTGCATTTGGATCGCCTGGTTACCGATGCGGACCACGCGGAGATAGCCCGCCGGGCCTCGCTACCCCTTCTGCGCGGTTTTCCGGTGCGTGGTCGAGGGACGCAGCTTCGGGTTCTTGATTGCCTCCTCTGGGCGGCCCTCCCACATGCTGACCGGGCCGAGCTCACGAAGATCATCGGCCGCAAGGTCGGATCGAAGAGCGTGACCGGCGCACAACGGGCACACTGGTTCGCGGCGGGTTTGGCCGCGGCGCCGGACGACTACCGCTCCCCGTTCGACGAATTCACCCGTAGCCGTGACGAGGCCACGCGGGAAGCCGCGGTATTCCTGTTTCCTGATTGGGGAGCGTCGTTCCCGGACATGGATACCGACGCCGCAACCCTCCATTTGCTCATCGAGCGATTTGGACCGATGTTTGCCCCGGATGAGGAGTGGAAACAGGGCTGGGTGGGCCTTCCGGAACGGGCCGCTGCGCGCACGCGCGGATTCATCCAGACCCTCGGCGGCCGGCCGGGGTCCGACGCCGGGCAGGCACTGGACTCACTGCTCGCGGACCCGACGCTGGCCGAGTGGAAGAGAACACTGGAACTTGCGCGTGATCGCCAGCGCACCGAAAGCCGCGATGCCGGCTA
The DNA here is from genome assembly GCA_002238705.1 of Acidobacteria bacterium bin61. Classification (GTDB taxonomy): domain Bacteria; phylum Acidobacteriota; class Vicinamibacteria; order Marinacidobacterales; family Marinacidobacteraceae; genus Marinacidobacterium. The sequence continues at coordinate 7,646 of MPMW01000087.1, forward strand.
CGCGCCCACCTCCCTTGATGGCGTCGTGCAAGCGCTGCGCGGGGAGCTCCCCACGACCGTGGCCGACCTTCAAGCGTTGGTCGCCGCGCACCTCGACGACTTTGCTGCCGACCTGCGTGGCGGAGACGCCGCCGCCTGGCGCGGATTCTGGAATGAGGATTCCTACGGACGCCCTGACAGCCCGAAGCCCGAGAACTCGTACCGCGACGCCGTGATGGGGGCGCTGCGCGCCCGGTTGCACGACCGGATTACCGTGGTACCCGAGGCGCGTCACGCCGGCAACACCCGCGCCGACCTCCGTGTGTTCTGCAACGGCTTGGCTGTCCCCATCGAGATCAAGCGCGAGGGCCATCCGAGCCTCTGGACGGCCGTCTCCGAACAACTCATTCGGAAATACACGACGCTTCCGGCCGCGGGCGGGCACGGGATCTATCTCGCCCTCTGGTTCGGCGGAGGCCGCGTCGGCAAGGGGCCGTCCGACCGGCGGCCGACGACCCCGGAGGAGCTACGGCAGGCTCTCGAGGCGACAGTGCCCCACGACAACGAGTCGAAGATTCAAGTACGGGTTATCGATGTCACCTCGCCCACCGTTGGGTAAAGCCGCCCCGGCGAATCGCCGTCAGGACGTTCAGTCCAATCTCGCCAGGGACAAGCCTCCTGCCTTACCGAGCGGGACGGCGGTAACCCCCTCTGCCAGCGGGTACTCCAGCTCCCCCGGATAGACGACCCAGAGGTGTTCCAGCCCGAGGTCCCCGGCCACGATGTGCATGGACTTCGTGGTCTTCGGGGCCTCCGAGCACTTGAACTCGAACCCGAAACGCTTCCCGCTGCGCAGGAGCAGCAGGTCCAGCTCCGCCCCGCGCTGGGTCCGGTAGAAGTAAGCCTCGTGCGCGCCGTGCGCGATGAGTGTCTGTTCCAGCGCGAATCCCTCCCAACTGGCGCCGTACCGTGGGTGCAGGGGCAGTTGCTCCGGGTCCTCGATACCCAGCAGGAAGTGCAGGACACCGCTGTCCCGCAGAAACACCCGCGGGGACTTGACGAGCCGCTTGCCGAGGTCTTCGAACCACGGCGGCAGCACCCGGATCATGAAGGAACCGGCGAGCAGGTCGCGGTAGTGGTTCACGGCGGTCGGGCTCACATCCATGGACCGCGCCAGTTCCGACGCGTTCCAGATCTGGCCGTGCCAGTGAGCGAGCATCCGCCAGAAGCGTCCGAGCGTCTCGGGGGCGACCTTCGAGCCCAGTCCGGGGATGTCGCGTTCGAGGAAGGTCCGGGTGAACGACCGCATCCACCGTGTCCACGCGCCTTGCGAAGGAGCGAGCCACGCGCGGGGAAACCCGCCGCGCATCCAGAGGCGGTCCTGGTGGGCGGGTCCGACCTCGTCGAGCGAAAACCCGGCGACGTCCACGAACTGGATCCGTCCGGCGAGCGTTTCGGAGATCCCCCGGACCAGGTCCCACGACGCGCTGCCCAGCAGCAGAAAGACCGCTTCCCGATCCGGGTCGTCGCAGATGGGGCGGAGCGCTTCGAACAGTTGGGGCAGCCGCTGCACTTCGTCCACGACGACGAGCCCCTTCCGGTTGCGCAGCGTGCGTTCGGGAGCCCGGGAAAGGGCTTCCCGGACTTCCGTCCGTTCCAGATCGAAGAGGACGGTCGGTTCGGCGCACCCGGCCGCGACCTGCCGGGCCATGGTCGTCTTGCCGACCTGACGGGCGCCGAGCAGAGCGACGACCGGAGCTTCGGTTAGACCCTGCTGGATGACCCGCCGAAGTTCGGGGCGATCCAGTTGTTGTTGAATATTCATTGTCGAACGATGGATATTCAACAATAACAAGCGATGCCCTTGTCGGCAACGGGGGAGCCTGGTGCGGTCGGGAGAGCCTGCAGGCGACGCATTGCTGGAAACACGGTCCTGGCGGACAGCGGCTCGATAAGGAATGGCTCTAATGGCTATAATGGCTTTATGAGAAGAATCGCCGCTCGAGAGGCCAAGAACGGCTTCGGACGTCTGCTGGACGCTTCCCAGACCGCTCCCGTGCTCGTCACCAAGAAGGACCGGCCCGTCAGCGTCTTGATGTCGGTCCAACAATATGAGCGTCTTCGCGGCGCCGCCTGGGAGCGGCTGACGCAGACGATGGACGCTCTGGGCAGGGAAGCAACCGCCAACGGATTGACCGAGTCCGAGCTGAACGCGCTGTTGGCCGATGAGAGCTGAGCGCCTTGTTCTGGACACGAATGTACTGATCAGCGCCGCGCTTCGACGCGGAAGCGCGCCGCGGGCGGTAGTGGACGCAATGCGGGCGGAAAACGGCGTGGTGTTGTTCTCCGAGGAGACCTTTGAGGAGCTTCAGACTCGCCTTCTTCGGTCGAAGTTCGACCGGTACGCAACTCGGGAACACAGGTTGGTCTACCTGGCCCAACTGCGGGCAGTCTCGGAATTCGTCTCGATAGCCGGGGCCAAGTTGGGGTGTCGCGACCCTGATGACGACAAGATGCTCGAAACGGCGCTGATGGGGGACGCGAACTGTCTGGTTACGGGCGATCAAGACTTGCTGGACATGTCCCGGTTTCGCGGGATACCGATTCTCAGTCCCGCCGCGTTTCTCGACCGATGGCGGAACACGGAGAGCGACTGACGGAGGAAGCGCAGAATGAGCGGGGCTGCCGGTCACCTCGCATGAAACCCGTAGATAGAGACCATGACCAAGACCGCTACTTCACCCTACGACGTGGCCGAGCACCTCCGCACGCCGGAGGAAATGGCCGCCTATCTGGACGCCTGTATGGAGGAGGCGCCCGGCGATGCCGCGTCCGTCGCCAAGGCGCTGGGCGACATCGCCCGCGCCAGGGGGATGTCGCAGGTCGCCTCCGATGCCGGCCTGTCCCGGGAGAGCCTCTACAAGGCGCTTTCGGGGGAGCGCAATCTCACGCTGGACACCGTTCTCAGGGTTGTCGACGCCTTGGGACTGGAGTTGCGCGTCGATCCAGCGCTCGATTCGGACGCGGCCGGGCAGGGCGCCCCGAGCCGCCCCTGATGGCGGGGGCGCGTCTCCAGCCGTCCGGCGACTCCCCGTTCGGCCGCGCGTATCCGCGGCGGGGTTTTCCCGAGTAGATCGCGGAGCCGGCCACCGTCGCGATCAGCAGCTACCTGTACCGCGACGACGGGCCAACTGCGGTCGCTGGTGGCGAGGGCGCCTGGAAGGAGTGGATGGGCGCGCGCTTCGCATAGCCGCGCCCCGCGAAGACGGACGCGCCGCCCAGCGGTCGCAGTTACGTCCGCCTTCGCTTGCCTCTCGCGACCTCGGTCGCGAGCGCATCGAGCGCCGGCTCCCACAGCCGGCGGAACCGCTCCAGCCACGCGGCGACGTCCTTCAGCGGATCCGCGTCCACGGCATAGAGGCGCCGGGCGCCGTCGTTGCGCACCGTCGCGAAGCCGCTGTCACGCATTACCTTGAGGTGCTGCGACACCGCCGCCTGCGTGATGCCGAACTCGCGCCGGATGACCTCCGCGATGGCGCCGGCGGCGTGGTCTCCGTCGGCGAGGAGCTCGAGGATGCGCCGCCGGACCGGGTCGCGGAGCACCTCGAACGCGTGCATCAGGCGGGCTCGGCTGGTTCCCCGGTGTAGAACGCAGCGGTGCGACGCGCCGCCGCGCGCGCCGCGTCGGGGTCCGTTCCCGCCGCGACGGCCGCTTCCCCCCACGCCGCGCTGCTGCCGGTGTAGAAGGCCTTGCCATCGCGGGAAGCGGCGAACGCGGCTTCGTCGGGCTTCGGCGCGGCCGGCTGGGCGATATGCATCGCGAGCCCCACGAGCCCGCCCTCCCAGCCGGTGCCGGTCGCCCCGGGCCCGAACTCATGCCAATGGTCCGAAAGGAGCGCGGTGTGGGTGAGGACCAGCCGCGCGCCGCCGGCGCCGTCGTCCGAGATACGCAGCTCGACCCAACTGACGTCTCCGCCCCACTCCCAGGTGAGCGCGACACGGGCGGGCGGTTCACACGCGGTGATCTCGCCCCCGGCATTCCCTTCGAACTGGAAGCGGCCCCCCGGTTCGAGTTCCCCGCGGATCGGCAGGAACCAGCGCGGAATGCGCTCGCCACTCGTCACTGCGTCCCACAGGTCCTCGACAGTCGTCGGGAAGCCGCGGGAAAGAGTGATCGCACGAGCGGATCGCCCGTCGCGCTCCAGCGCTACCACCGAGCGCTCGACCGCGCCGAGGTGTTCTTCGACATCGAAAACCATGGTGTTCTCCCCCAAGATTCAAGAACGAACTTATATAAGCATAGTCTAAAACAAAGTCCAGGACGGCACGGCCCTTTCCGATGCCCAACGACATCGCCCTTGTCCGTCGGGCAAATCTCGTTGTGCGTTGGAAACGCCACGTCGTGAATGAATTTCATTCACCGCATCGCTTTCCCCCAGCCCTGGGACTCCGCGAGCGGTGCTGTCGCCCGGCCGGCACCGAGGGTCGAGCTACGCCTGTGACTCCGGCGATCCCGGCCGTCGCGTTCGGTAGGCCTGTTTCGGGGTGTTCGGGCTGTTCGGGAACTTGCGCTCGAGCAGGCCGGCCTTTACGAGCGGGCGGATGTGGCGGCTCGAGAGGCTCCGCCGGTGCATCTCGAACCAGCCCGCGAGTTGCTTCGGCGTGGTCCAGTCGCGGCGCCGGCAGATCTCCAGGATGAGGATGCGGAGGCCCTCCGCATCGGGGGGCCGGATCCTGACCGCCTTCGCTTGAGGAATGAACTCCCGGGGGAGACCCTCGAAAGGCTCGGCCTGTTTTTTGGCGCCACCTGTAGGCGTTGGTTTCCGGTCCGGCGTGTCCGGCGTGGGGAGGTCTTTCGGGGGTGTCGGCGTGTCCGCGACGAGCTTCGGTCTTGGCGCCGCCCGCCGTCCCTGGTTGTTGGACCCTCCGGCTGGCCGGTTCCGGCGCGGTGGCCGCGGAAGCAGACGTCCCGGCGTCTCCGGCACTTCCGATTCCGGTTCATCAGCGTCCGCTTCCGCCGGTGGGTCGAGGAGCCCCAAGCCAACCGTGCGTTCCTCCCGTCGAAATCCGGTGAGCCGCCCAATGCCCGAGAAGGCAGTGCCGAAGCCAGTCCCGCCCTCGATCATCCGGCCGCCGAATTCCCGTACCCCGCGGCCCAGTTTGCGGACCTTGGCGATCGCTCCGCGGACCTTCCCGTCGGGCCCCCGAAAGGCGCGGGTGCCGCCGACGATCCCCCCGCCGACGTCTTGCGCGGCGTGCCCGATCTTGACCGCTCCGCGCGCCAACTTCTCGCTCTCGGCCGCGAACTTGTGGATCCCGTCGCGCGCGGCCGGCCAGTGCTTCTTGAGGAACCGGAATCCACCCGCGATCCCCGAGAGGATCAAGCGGATCCAGATCCACAGACCGCGCAACCGCGGCCGCGGCTTCCGCAACCAGGCTCGGATGGCGTCGAGTCCGGGCGGTGTTTCCTCCGGTGGGTCGAAGATGCTGCGGGACGCGGGCACGCCAAGGAATCCTGTAAACCAAAGGATATAAATGTCCTTATCGTTACATTGCGTTACAGCGTGTGTGACAGCCG
>MPMW01000088.1 GCA_002238705.1 Acidobacteria bacterium bin61
TCCGGTCGATATCGCCGGAGGTCCGGTCGATATCCCAGGTCGGCAGCCCAAGCTCCGGTCGATAACGCCGGAGGTCCGGTCGATATCGCCGGTCGGCGACCCGAGCTCCGGTCGATAACGCCGGAGGTCCGGTCGATATCGCCGGTCGGCGGCACGAGCTCCGGTCGATAGCGCCGGAGGGTCCGGTCGATATCGCCGGTCGGCGGCCCAAGCTCCGGTCGATAACGCGGGAGGTCCGGTCGATATCCCGGGTCGGCAGCCCAAGCTCCGGTCGATAACGCGGGAGGTCCGGTCGATATCCCAGGTCGGCAGCCCAAGCTCCGGTCGATAACGCGGAGGGTCCGGTCGATATCGCCGGTCGGCGGCACGAGCTCCGGTCGATATCGCCGGAGGTCCGGTCGATATCCCAGGTCGGCGACCCGAGCTCCGGTCGATAACGCAGGAGGTCCGGTCGATATCCCAGGTCGGCGGCACGAGCTCCGGTCGATAACGCGGGAGGTCCGGTCGATATCCCAGGTCGGCAGCCCAAGCTCCGGTCGATAACGCCGGGGGGTCCGGTCGATATCGCCGGTCGGCAGCCCAAGCTCCGGTCGACAACGCGGAGGGTCCGGTCGATATCGCCGGTCGGCGACCCGAGGGTCCGGTCGATAACGCAGGAGGTCCGGTCGATATCGCCGGTCGGCCACCCGAGCTCCGGTCGATAACACCGGAGGGTCCGGTCGATATCGCCGGTCGGCAGCACGAGCTCCGGTCGATAACGCAGGAGGTCCGGTCGATAACGCGGAGGGTCCGGTCGATATCGCCGGCCGGCAGCCCAAGCTCCGGTCGATAACGCAGGAGGTCCGGTCGATAACGCGGAGGGTCCGGTCGATATCGCCGGTCGGCAGCACGAGCTCCGGTCGATAACGCAGGGGGTCCGGTCGATATCGCCGGTCGGCAGCACGAGCTCCGGTCGATAACGCCGGAGGGTCCGGTCGATATCGCCGGCCGGCGACCCGAGCTCCGGTCGATAACGCAGGGGGTCCGGTCGATATCGCCGGTCGGCAGCACGAGCTCCGGTCGATATCGCCGGAGGGTCCGGTCGATATCCCAGGTCGGCGACCCGAGCTCCGGTCGATAACGCGGGAGGTCCGGTCGATATCGCCGGTCGGCGACCCGAGCTCCGGTCGATAACTCCGGAGGGTCCGGTCGATATCGCCGGTCGGCAGCACGAGCTCCGGTCGATAACGCGGGGGGTCCGGTCGATATCTCCGGCCGGCAGCCCAAGCTCCGGTCGATAACGCAGGAGGTCCGGTCGATATCGCCGGTCGGCGGCACGAGCTCCGGTCGATAACGCGGGAGGTCCGGTCGATATCTCCGGTCGGCGGCACGAGCTCCGGTCGATAACGCGGAGGGTCCGGTCGATATCCCAGGTCGGCGACTCAAGCTCCGGTCGATAACGCAGGGGGTCCGGTCGATATCGCCGGTCGGCGACCCGAGCTCCGGTCGATAACGCAGGAGGTCCGGTCGATATCTCCGGTCGGCGACTCAAGCTCCGGTCGATAACGCGGGAGCTCCGGTCGATATCTCCAGTCGGCGGCCCAAGCTCCGGTCGATAACGCAGGGGGTCCGGTCGATATCGCCGGTCGGCGACCCGAGCTCCGGTCGATAACGTTGAGGGTCCGGTCGATATCGCCGGTCGGCGACCCGAGCTCCGGTCGATAACGCAGGAGGTCCGGTCGATATCTCCGGTCGGCGGCCCAAGCTCCGGTCGATATCGGCCGGAGGTCTTGTCGATAACGCGTGTCAAGAGACACGAACTCTTACGCAGTTGGGAGACACCAACTTTTGCGCACCCCAAGTTCTGGGCCGGGGATCGCGTAACGATTGTCAATTACATTGATACAGGGCTTCGCCCATGGTTTTCGGGCGCACTCCGGCGTTGTTCGCGTTCGCGGCCGCCGTCGGGTGGAGCGGTTTGGTGACCGAAGCGGCTGCCCAGGGCAGCGTCACCGCGGACCGGGCGGCGCTCGCGGCCCTGTACGACGCGACCGGCGGTGCGGACTGGGAGAACAACACCAACTGGAAGACGAGCGCGCCGCTCAACCAGTGGTACGGCGTGCAGACGGACACCGCCGGGCGTGTGACCGTGGTCAACCTGGGCGAGAACCACCTGCGCGGCCCACTTCCGGCGGCGCTTGGCGACCTGACGCAGGTTTTCGCGGCTTTCGCTCTGGGGGAACGAACTGACCGGCGCGCTTCCGTCCTCAATGCGGAACCTCGGCCGGTTGGAGCGCCTGAATCTCGACGACAACGCGCTGACGGGTAGCCTCGGTGGGTGGTTGGGCGACCTGCCGAACCTCCAGGATCTCCTGCTTGCCCGAAACGGGTTCACCGGCCCGATTCCGGCGTCCCTGCGGAACCTGCGCCGACTCGCAATGCTGAATCTCGGCGGGAACGGCGTGTCTGGAGGCGTCCCCACCTGGCTGGGCGACCGGTCGAACCTCTGGTTTCTCGCCCTTGCCGACAACGACCTGACCGGGACGATCCCGGACCCGCTGCGGGATCTGGACAGACTTGCGGTGCTGAACCTGGGAGGGAACGAATTGACCGGCTCCATCCCGGCCCGGTTGGGCAATCTCTCCCAATTCCGATGGCTTTCGCTCTGGGGGAACGAGGTGACCGGCACGGTCCCGGCCGCGCTGCGGAACCTGGACCGGCTGGAACTCCTGAACCTCAACGGGAACAAGCTGACCGGTGCCCTGCCGACCTGGTTGGGCGATCTTGCGCAAATCCTGCGCGTCGCCGAGGGAACGGAGGCGAGGGGAACGGTCCGGGTGACGAAGGCGCCCGTCCGTATCGAGGACGTGATCGCGGCGATGGGGCCGCGCGCGCCCGCGGCGGATGAGTCCCGTAAGGAGTTCCGGCTTGGGGTCTATCTGCTCCATGACGGCCTGACACCCCGGCCGGATCTGCTCCGGCGCGCGCGGGGCATCTCGGCGGCGGTCGCCGAGTACTTCTTCCGCGCCACCGGCGGCCGCATGCTGGTGGTGCCGAATCCCAGTTCCACACCGTAGCGTCGGGCATCCCCGACGCGCGGGTCGTCCAACGGATCACCGTTGATCCGGGGCCCGCGCGGTCGTTGAGTCGGGACTTGGCGTTGGGCCGCTCGTCGTTCCGCTACGAGCGGCGTCGGCCCAGTGCGCGGGCGTACGCTTCGCCGCTTGAGAGGTTTCCCGTACAGAGTTCGTCGATCACAACGCCGAGTTCGTTCTTCATCGCCTTCGGAAGCCGCCGGACGCTTCTGCGGAAAGACCCGCCCGGTTCGCGGAACTCGTGAATCGGCGCGGGTTGCCTAGTCGTCAAGCGCCGCCACCAGCGCGGCTCCGGACGTGTACGTGCGTGCGCTTCCTGGCTCTTTCAACCCATCGGCGATGAGCAAACCCCAGCGGACTTCCTGCATGGTTGCGATGATCGACGAGTACAGTCCATCCAGGCGGTCAAGGGCCTCGAACACATCGTGGCCGGACGGAGCGCCCGCGCCGATGAGACCCTCGCGCAGCTGCCCCAACTCATCCCGTTGGGTCTTGAAATAGGCGTCGGCTTTTTCCAACGCCTCGCAGCCCTCGCCTTCAGGATCGAGAATCTCGCCCGGTTCGGCTGCCCCAAGCGTGGCCGCCAGTTTCTTGCCCGCCCGGTCAATCACGGCGTACAGAACGGCGTGGCGGTAACGGAGCGCCTCGGCGTGAATCCTGAACAGCTCCGCACGCTTCTCGGCCGGAAGGTCGGCCGGGACAGGGTCAGGTTGGGGTTCGGACGCGAGCCAGGGCAGGGCTCGCCCCACGTCACGGATGGCTTCCCAAGCGAGCACTCCATCTACCTCCGACGAATTCCGCGAGCCTAGCACCGGGAACGAACGCTTGGGGATGCGCTGACCGGAACCTGCCGGCTGCTTGACACGGGGGACCCGGGCTGAGAGGCTCTTCGCCGTAAGGACACCGATCAGCGGGAGGGTGCGGGTGGCTCCATTTAGCCATCGGAAGAGCACTGCACATGTCACCAGAGCAGCACCGGGCTGTTTCGAGCCGCACCCGCCGCTTGCTTGTTCGAATGGTGCTGCCCCGCCGGAGCACTCTTGCGGCCGCCGCCCTGGCGACGTTCGCGGCGGCTCCTTCCGCTTTTTCGGAGCCGGTCGAAGGGACGCATCTCTTCGCCATCGAGGTCGTCGGAACGCCGGAAGGCCTGCTGGGAGCGGCCGGGGTCCGGACGCGTGACGCCACGAACGCGGAACTCGTCCTCGACGTTATCGAGCACGTCCACTTCCTCTCGCGCTCGCCCGCGGGGGTGGAGTTCTACGCGGACACGGTCGCGGCCTTCCTGAACGAGTGGCGCCGCGCGCGCCGCCGGGACGGCACCGTGAGCCTCGAAGCTGCGCAGGATGATTCCCGAGCGCACGACCGATTGGAGGAGTTCCTCGAAGCGGCCGGATACCTGCTGCTGGGCAACTCCGGACGACTCTTTGTGCGCCCCGATCCGGACAGCGACGCAAAGGCCCGGCGCGAGGCGCTCAGCGCCGCGGGTTTCCCGACCGCTGATCTGGATACTCGTATGAACGAGGGGGAAGCGATCGCGATCGAACCGCGGTCCTTCGGAATCCCGTCGCCGCTCCCAGCCGACGTCTGGCGGGACGCGGTCTTAGCTGACCCGGAACCGGGAGAACGCCTTGCCTTTCGTCTGCTGACCGACCGGCAGGCCGCGTTCCTCTACTACGGCCTGCTCTCCATGACGCCGGAGACGGTGCAGTTCCTCGCCGGGAATCCCAGACTGCTCCGGGAGCTCTACGAACGCGATGCCGCGGGCATCGCGGCCTACGGGCGCAGTCTCGTCGTGGTGAACGGCCGGGTCCGGACGCCCGGCGGCGGGGCGGCGTCCATCCTCTGGCAACGGGAGGTCGGAGAACCCATCGACAGGCCGGGCGAGTTCTTCAAGGCGGTCCTCCGCCATGACAACGGCCCGTTCCCGTTCCTGTACGACGCCATCGCTTCCCTCGACGCGCCGCAGCAGCGCTTCGCGCTCGGCGTCGGTTTGGAAGACCGGCGCCAGCGTCGGGCCTTCTCGCGGCTCTACGACGTCATTGCGGCGAACCTGGTGTTTTCTCCGGGCACGCCGTGGCCCCGAGGGTTCCCCGACCCATCGGTCCTGCTCTCGCAGGTTCGGGCCGATGATTCCGGGCAGCCCTCCGGACCCGCTTGGGAGGACCTCTGGGAAGCGGCGCTCGACGGCATCGAGCTGCCGCAAAATGCCAGCCGGGATGTCCAGCGCGCCGACCGGAGCGATCCCATCGAGGCTTCCCGGCTCGCCGAGCGCGTGTTTCAGGAGCCCCCGTGGGCTGCTGCTCGCATGGCGGCCTTCCTCTTGGCCCAGCGACGTTTCACCGACGTGGAGACCCGCGATCTTCGCCACGTGCTGAACACCCTCCGCGGCTTCCCGCTCTTCCAGAGCCTCGTGTCCACCCTCGACCGGATGGGCGTCCAGTCGCCGAGAACCTACGCGACCGCCGTGCTCCATGCGGCCAGTCTGAACCGAATGGGCGAGCCGGAGGACGCGCGGGACGCCCTGTCGCAGTTCCAGGGCGCCGTTGCCCTACTGGACCGCGTGCGGCACGTGCGATCGTTGCCGGAGGCGGCTGCCGCCGACCTGGCCGCATCCGCCGCTGCGGTGCGCCTGCACGAGACCCGGGGCTACGAGGGGAGGATGGCCGGCTGGGTGGCCCGCGAGCTGCTTCCCGCCCTCGGCGCCGACCCGCCGGACGGGGACCCGGAAGGCGGGAACTTCACGGATCCGGCCGTGACGCCCGGCGTCGGCGATGCGCCCGCACCCTGGGAGCGGATCGTCCTCAGGGCGCTCGCGGGCGCCCTCGAAGACGAGGGGTGGGGCCAGCGGGTGACCACCACCTGGGAAGGGTTTTCGTATGTCGCCGATCTCCGCGGGGCCACGCTGACGCGCCTCCTCGAGGCGCGGGAGGCGCAGGCCGGGGCGTCGCTGGACACCGCGCTCGACCTCTGGGCCGTCGCGGACGCGCTCGCCGCCGGACCGGAGACCGTCGCGGCGGTCCAGGGCCTGGTCGAACGCCTCCGCTCCGTCGCCACAGCGCTGCCCGCTCGTGAGGGGCCGGTCGGGCCGGTAATCGTCTCCCACTACCTTGGGCGGGTGTACTCGGACCTGGAACGTATCCGCGGGCCGGACGACATTTCGCGGCGCGCCCCCGAGGCCGCCGGGCGGCTGCTGCGTCTTTCCGACGCCGTGCTGGGCGACGTGCTCCGCGCCCTGGTGTATGCCGCTTACATCGGCGACCCCCGAAGCGGGGTCCTCGGAAGTGGTGATCTTTCCGTGCGGCACGACTTCGGCCTCGAAGTGGCAGACGCCGATCCGCTCCGGGCGACGGCGTGGCGGTATCCGGAGGCGCGCACCCTCCCGGATCGGCCGTGGTACGCCGAAGGGGCCCTGCTTGGCCTCGACTTCGCCACCGCCGACCTCCGCCTGCAGCAGATCATGACCGACCGGCCTCCCGAAGCAGCGCCGCTCGCGAGCTACGAGCGGGACGGCCTGGCCGCCTCGGTCGCGCTCTTCAACCCCTTCGAACGCACCCAGGCAGAGATCGACGAGATCGCGGAAGCGGTGGGGGCGGGCCGCCGCCGGCTGGATGAGCTCGCCGAGTCCCCCGGTGACGCGCTGGCGGTCGCGGCGGCGGCAGGCCTCGGCGGATTCCGCCGCTCGCTCTTTGCCTGGATTGCGAGCCGCGACCCCGACCGGCTCGGCGACTGGCTCTCCGTGAGGGAACTCCTCTGGCTGGGCTTGCAAGAGGCCGGCGCGGACAACGGCGACAGCGGCCGGGCGGCCGAGCGCCTGGCTGGATGGGGCGCCTATGCCGGAAGGATCGACGGGTGTCTTTGTCTCCGCCTGGCCCCGCCGCAAATGCGGTGGGAGAACTGGCGCGGCCGCGCCGGCAGCGGCCTGGTGGCGGCCCTGGCCGCGGATTTGACGCTCTGGGTGGGGGAAGGTCTGGCTGTCCGCGGATTGCCGGTGTCGCTTTCCGGGCCGATCCTCGAGGTCGCCATGCGCCACATGCTCGACCGGGTCCGGCCGACGCACGTGCAGGACTGGAGCACGGTCCTGCGCTATCCCTCCACGCTCGGGGAGGCCGACTTCGAGGACTACGTGTCGTCGCTGACGGGGACGGACTTCCTGCGTCCCGGCGGCGATCCTACCCCCTCCGCTCAGGGCGCGGGCGGACGGGTACAGCGAATCCGGTAGTGCGTTCCGTCGCGGCTTCGGGAAGCGCTTCGGGGCTGGTGACGGTCCTGTTCGCACTCGCCATCCTCGGGGGACCGGCGTCCCCCGTCCCGGGCCAGGAGGGCTCTCCGGCCGTCACCTTCGCTTCTCCGGACGGCAGCCGGGCCATGGAAAGCACCGAACGGCTGTCCGTCGTGTTGCCTCCCGGAACCGAGGACCGCACGGTCCGCGTGTTGTTTTCAGTGGATGGACGCCGCGTCTGCGTGGCCGAAGCCGCCCCTTTCGAGTGTTCGTGGGATTTCGGCGGAGACGGCCGGGCGCGCGTCATCCGGGCCGTTGCGGAACTGGATGACGAAACCCGCCTGGTCGCACGGGTGCACACGCCCATGCGGATGTCCATCCGTTTTCGCACGTCCGTCGAACGCGTGATGGTGCCCGCGGTGGTGACCGACCGTGAGGGGCGTTACCTCGCCGGGCTTCCGGTGGAGCGTTTCGTCGTGTTCGAGGACGGCGCTCCGCAGGAGATCTCTTATTTCGAGGCGCCGGCCGACCGGAGCCAGCTCGACCTGGCGATCGCGATCGACATCAGCGGAAGCATGGCGCCGGTGATGCCCGGGTTGAAGACGAGCGTGAAGGCGCTCCTCGCGAGCCTTCGTCCTGACGATGTGGTCACGCTGCTGGCGTTCAACCAGCGGACGTTCCTACTCTCGCGCCAGGAGCCGGATCGCGCGCATTTGGCTTCGCTGATCGACGACCTCCAGCCGTCCGGCCTGACCTCGCTGTATGACGCCATTGTCAGGGCGCTGGATGCCCTGGATGAGAGCAACCCGAGGAAAGCGGTCCTCGCCTTCACGGACGGCGAAGACCGGTCCAGTTTCCGGAGCCCAGAGTCGGTGGAGCAGCGGGTCCTGGACACGGGGGCGCCTCTCTACGTGGTGACGCTGGGCCCCAATTCGGAAACGGACGCGATCGTGGAGACCGTAGGGCACCTGGCTACGGTAAGCGGGGGCCAGGTCTTCCGCGCGGACGAACCGGACGAGTTGGACCGGGCGCTCGCCGTCTTCCGGGACAACGTCAGCAACGCCTACTTTCTCGGCTACTCCCCGGTGGATGCCGCATCGCAAGAGGCCGAGCCGGTTGAGAGGTTTCGGCAGATCAGGGTCCGGATCCGGAACAGCGACGGGTATCAGGTCCGGGCGCGGGCCGGCTACCGGCGCTGAGCGAATCCACCAGCGCAGGCCGGTTTTCGGTAGGCGCGCGGTTGATCAGGCAGCTACTGCCGCCTGCCCCCGCTTACTCATTTTGCCCGGCTGGGCGCACGGCCAAGCCGGCCTCCGCGTCGAGCGCATGCGGGAGTTGTTGGGGCCAGGTGCTGCTGCCGCCAAACGCGGGAAGAGATGGAGATGGATCCGACCGCCCTGTTGCTTCGGAACGATCCCGCGAAACCCGCCCGGATCTCCTTCGGGCGGCAGTCCGTCGAGGTGGCCCCCTACACCGGCGAGCAACTCGGCGCGGGAGCGGTGGGGGTGAGGCGCATGTTCCGCGCGCTCATCGGATGGCACCGCTGGCTCGGATTTAACTGACTGATTTATCAATGAGTTGCATGCAATCTTGGAATCTAGATATCACTGCGGCTATCACGCACGCCGATGACCGGATTACGTCGGCTCTTGCAGGAACGGTGGTAACCGTTCGCACTGGTACGTGTTCAACCGGGGCCGAGCCCGTTTCGGACCAATCCTAGTGGTCAATCCTGACATTGTTGAAGATGTTCGGCTAAGGAGCTTCGGGATCGGTGTTGCCGCGGGCTGGCATTCTCCGGACGACGAAGCCCGAACCGTGAATGTCGGGGTGGCTTACGGTTGGGATTGGTTTGTTAATCGACTGCCGACTGATTTCGTTCCCGGAGAAACATGGCCGAAAGACCCCGAAACCATGAAACCAGCGGCTCTTACGCTCAACAACGAAGTGTCCGGCTCTTGGATGCTGATAGTCTCGGTTACTCCCTAGCCGTTCTTGGAACATGTGACGGTAGTGCTTGCGCGCTCGGGGGTTATGCTGCGGAGCAGAAGGCAGCGGCGAGCGAGCTACGGCGGCTCGGCGAGTGCTTGAGCGCCGCGCGGGAAGCCCTGTGTACCACTAGCGCCGGAGGGGGCCGGACAGAGAGGCTTGCGGAGAACAGCCCACTTCCAGACAGCTATCGCTCCTGCCGGACGCCCCTCACGAACGTGACGTAGAACGTGTCGCCGTCTGGAGGATGTACCACCCAACGGCCGTGCTGCTCGTCGTCCACGTACGGACCGCTCTCGACCTGGCCGTCCGCAAACCGCAGGATCCAGTGCCCGTTCTTCTTGCCGTCCACGTACGGTCCTTCCTGCGTACCGCGTGCGTCCGTGAACCTCAGAACCCAGTGGCCGTTCTTCTTGCCGTCCACGTACGGTCCTTCCTGCGTACCGAGTGCGTCCGTGAACCTCAGAACCCAGTGGCCGTTCTTCTTGCCGTCCACGTACGGTCCTTCCTGCGTACCGAGTGCGTCCGTGAACCTCAGAACCCAGTGCCCGTGGAGCTCCCCGAACCGGAACGGCCCCTCGGAGACCGTACCGTCACTATTCCGGAACACGGACTCGCCGTGCATCCGCCCGTACCGCAGATCTCCCTCGCCTTCTTGTGTGCCCTCCGAGTACGTCCAGGTCAGGGTTCCGGGACCCGTGGCGAAACCGGCCGAACACTCGCCCGTCCATGTTGCGGTCTCCGTAGCCCGCGGGTTCGGATTCCACACATAGCACCCGGGATGACTGGTGAGTTCCATCCAGCACGCCGAACCCTCCGGCAGCGGTGAGCACTCCGGCGCATCGCGCCGCTCCAGAATCCGGTCCACGTTCTCCAGCAGCGGCACCGCCTCGACGTACGACTCCGCTTCCCGGCTCACAACCGCCAGGTACTCGGTGATGGATTCCTTCGCTTTCTCGAGCAGCCCCACGGCGAGCGTCACCCGGGCGTGCCGAAAGCGGAAGTCGGGTGGCAACTCCAACTCGTGCTCCGCCCCGAGAGCAAACACCTCGTCCATCACCTTTACCGCGGTGTCGAGCTCGTCGGCTTCGACCAGCCGTCCAGTCCGCAACAGAAGCTGGTCGAGCAGGACCGGAGGCGGGAGCTGGACTCCGTCTGCTGGCGTTCCTGCAGAGAAGCAGAGGACACACGCGAGTAGCAAGGATCCGGTACGGTTCGTCATCACGATGTGTCCCTCCGGCACGCCAACGGAGGTTACGAGTCTATCGGCGGACACCAGCAGTTTGGCTGCTGGTGCGGCTGTTGGTTCTCCCTTTCGGGAGATTGACAATCAAGGAAGCATCAGCGGCTCGGCCCCTGATCCCGCTCCGGGCCGCGCCGGCGCATCACGTCCAGCGCCCGCGTAACGTCGCGGCGAGCGTCCTGTAGTCGTGGGCCAAGCCGGTCACTTGCGCGTCGAGCCGCTCGAACTGCTGCCGCAAGACTTCGTTCTCCGCGGCCTGCCGCTCGAACTGCTGCCGCAAGGCTTCGTTCTCCGCGCTCAGCCGCTCGACTTGCTGCCGCAAGGCTTCGATCTGCTCGGCTTGCCGCCGCTGCCCCAGCTCGAAATGCGCGCACAGCCTCTCGAAGGCGACTGTCGACTGTCCCTTTAGCTCGCTCATACAACTCCCTCACTCGCTCAAGAGCTTCAAGGCAGGCCGCCCGCCCACGGTCCAGGGCGGATTGGCCAGCGTCCCGTCCGGCAGCACTACGAAGCGCTCCCCGTCGAGCTCCCGCAGCGTCACCCCCCACGTCGTGTCCTCGATCTCGGCCAGCGTCTCGCGCGCCTGGTCGATCCGCACTTCCAGCACCGCCAGGGTTTCGATCTGGCTCTGGATGCTCACCGACAGCCAGTGCATCAGCCCCCAGCTCCCGCCACTGATCCCGACGAATAGGATCAGGCCGGCCACCAGGGGCCGCAGCCACGCGTTCAGCAGCATCCACCGCACCCGTGCGACCGTCGCCCCTGTATCGGCCTCGATGGTACGCAGCTCGTCGCTCACGACGGCGCGCAAGTTCGCGCCAAGCTGCCGTACCTCGCTCGTCGTCGCCGCCTCGATCTGCCGACGCTCGGTCTCCATCCGGCTCCGCAGCCGGGCGCTCAAGTCGTTTCGGTTCGAAGTCCTGCTCATAGAGCGCTCCTTTCAGCCGCCACCGCGCGCCGCTGTCCGGATCACGGGCGGTCACGTAGTCCTTGCCTTGGCGGGGCACCTCGAAGCCGGCCTCCTCCAGGGCCGCGACCATGTCGGCGCGCTCCGCACCACGCCGTGCTCGACGCGCTGCAGCAGGTAGTCGCGGATCAGTTCGCGCGGGCCGGCTTCGTGTTCGAGGCCGGCCCGCAGCTTCGCCGCCTCGATGTAGGCGCGATGGCCGGGCTGGTGCGCCCGGGCGCGCGCCGGGTCGTCGGGGCGGCTCCAGCCGTGCTGGTGGTTGAAGGCGTCGCGCAGCGCGTCGAAGGTCTTCGGCCAGCCGGGTGGCGAGGTGCGCGGCGCGCTGTGGAAGGAGATGGACCTTGAGCGGCGGGAGTGGCGTATTCCGGCGGAGCGGATGAAGACACACCGGGAGCACCGGGTACCGCTGTCCGGGCTGTCGCTGGCGGTGCTCCGGGAGGCCCAGAGACTGGCGGACGGCTCCGAACTGGTGTTCCCTTCGGCGCGGGGCCGTCCGCTGTCCGAGGTGGCGATCTCGAAGATGGTCCGGGAACTCCGGATGTATCTGATTAGCGGGTGTGATTCGTTGGGAGTTGGGCGAGTTCGGGCACGGGTGTGGCGGCAGAGGCGCGGAGTAGTTGAACGAGGACGTGATGTGGCGCGAGTTGGCGCTGCTGAGCGGTTCGTATGACGGAGGCGAGGATTTGCTGAGCGGCGGCGCCGCGCGGGGAGCGATTGCCGCCGCAGACTTTGCGGGTGACGACGGCCGGGCGGACGGCCTGTTCGGCGCGCCAGTTGGTGGCGTCGATGGAGCGGGATAGGTCGAGGAAGGTGAACAGGGCGGATCGTTCCCTGGTGAGATGGGCGGCGAAGCGGCGGACATCGGCGAGTGGTCCGGGGATGGCGAGGCGGCGGTCAAGGCGCGCGGCGAGGTGCCCTCGGGCCACGGCGAGACCGTGAGGGGAGACGGTGCCATCGCGGGCGCGGTCGCGCAGGTGGAGCGCCTGGTGGAGGATGGCGCGGATCTCGGCGACGACGTGGCTGTGAGGGTGGTCGTCCTGCAGCAAGCGCCCGCGGCGCAACAGGTGAGCCAGGCAGGTCTGATGAGTCGCTCGGGTGAAGCGGCGATAGGGGGCCCAGCCGTCTCGGACGATCACGCCCGCGTAGTCGGCGCCGAGCAGGGCGGCGGCTTCCGGGTACCCCCGCCCCGGCTGGATGGCATAGACCGTCGTCTCGGGGGTGGCTACCACCCAGAGCCAGTGCAGCCGGCCCGCGACCCGCCAGCCGGTTTCGTCGGGCGTCACCACCGGGCTGCCGCGGATCTGTTGCTGGAGCGCCGCGTAAGTCGGTTGCGCCCGCCGGGCCGCCCGCTGGACGGCATGAACCAACCCGCTCCGGCTCACCGTCAGGCCGTACTGCTGGCGGAGCAGCGTCGCGATCTTGCCGAACGACAGCCCCATCTGCTTGTTCAATACGACCGCCCACGCCACCGCCTGCGGCCCGAGTTGCACCCCCGCCGCGCCCAACGCATCCGAGGTCTGGAGCCGATGCCGGCCCTGCACCCGGCGACCACACCCCGTGCAGCCGCCGACCTCCACCCGGAACTCGCGCACCACCACCCGCGGAAACGGCAGCTCTTC
>MPMW01000001.1 GCA_002238705.1 Acidobacteria bacterium bin61
ACGGCAACCAGCGCGAATCGCCGGAAGAGGCCGACCGCATCGCGTCGCTCGTCGCCGGTCTGCTCGCTTCGGCCTCCTGGACCGATGCCGACGGGGTGACCCGGCGGATCAGCCCCGACGACATCCTCGTCGTGGCTCCCTACAACGCCCAGGTGGACCTCCTCGCCGAGCGCCTCGACGGACGGGCCCGGGTGGGAACCGTGGACAGGTTCCAGGGCCGGGAGGCCCCGGTGGTCTTCTACTCGATGGCGACCTCGACGCCGGACGCCGCCCCGCGCGGCATGGATTTCCTGTATTCGCTGAACCGGTTGAACGTGGCGAGTTCGCGCGCCCGCTGCCTCGCGGTCGTGGTCGCGAGCCCGGAACTCTTTTTCCCCGAATGCAGGACCCCGCACCAGATGCGGCTCGCCAACGCGTTCTGCCGGTTTCGGGAGCTGGCGGAGGAAGTCGGGGACTGAGCCCGCTCTATACTCGGCCCCGATGGACAGCGGGTTCGGTGTGGATTTGGAGCGGGCGCGGGCGTTCCAGGCCGAGAAGGAACGAAGGCGGGAGGCGCGGATTGACGCGCGCTTCGAGCAGGCCACCCGGGACGCGGACGCGATCGTCGCGGCGATCGCGGAACAGGTGAACCCGCGCCGCATCTACCAGTGGGGATCGCTGCTCGACCGGCCGCGCTTCAGCGAGATCTCGGACATTGACCTCGCGGTCGAGGGGCTGTCCGGGCCCGCCGAGTTCTTCCGGACCCTCGGCATCGCGATGGACGGAACGAACCTTCCGGTTGACGTGATCGAGTTGGAGAAGGTGCCGGAGGACATCGCCGAGCGCATCCGCTCGCGGGGCGCGGTGGTCCATGAACGCCGCGATCGCTGAACTCACGGCCGCCGTCAGGTTGCACCAGCAGCGACTTGGTGCGGTTCACGACACGCTGGAGAAGGCGCTCGCCGACGAGATCAACCGGCTCGGCAGGACGCCGGTGTCCGCGCTGATCATCGCCGGCCTGTTGGAGAACTACTACACCTGCGTCGAGACGATCTTCCTGCGGATCTCGCAGCACTTCGAGAACCGCCTCGGCCCCGAACGCTGGCATCAGGATCTGTTGCAGAAGATGACGCTGGACGTCGAGGGCGTGCGGGCGGCGGCGATATCCGAGGCTGCCTTTGCCCCACTCCTGGAACTACTCCGGTTTCGCCACTTCAAGCGCTACTACTTCGAATTGGAATACGACTGGGATCGCCTGGACTTTCTCGTGGTCAAGCTGCGCCAGGCCCATCCGCTGGTGACGCGCGACCTTGCGCGGTTTCGAGGGTTCATGGACGCGCTGAATCCGTCATGAACGGCGCGGACCCGCGCCCCGGAGACTGAAGGACGGGGGCGCCGGAACCCTCCACCCCGGGTTCAAGGCGCCACGGACCGGCTCGGCTCGGCATACTCTTCGGCCCCCGGACACCGCAAACACGGAACGAGGAACCACCTGCCATGGATATCTACGAGGATCTGCGGTTTGACGAGCACCTGAGCCGGTTGGTGGCGCTCCTCGAAGCGGTGAACCGGCCGGGCGGGTTCTGCACCGAGGGACGGTTGCTCGTCCCCATGCCGCGCATCGTCGTCGGCGAGACGCCGATGCTCTCGTTTCCCGTCCCGGACGCCCAGGCAAGGGCGCTGATCGCCACCGCGGAGCGGGCGCCCTACGGCCGCGGCCAGGAAACCCTCTACGACGCCTCCGTCCGCAACTGCTGGCAGGTGGACCCGCGTTCCATCCGGATCGAAGGGAGGACCTGGCGGCAGACCCTCGAGCAGATCGAGGCGGAAACAGCCGCAGGCCTCGGATTCCCCCCGGCGGCGATCACGGCCGAGCTCTACAAGCTGCTGATCTATGAGCGGGGCGGCTTCTTCGCCCCCCACCGGGACACCGAGAAGACGGACCGCATGGTCGCCACCCTGGTCGTCGCGCTTCCCGCCGGCGGAAGCGGCGGCGATCTCGTGGTGCGTCACCACGGGCGGGAACAGGTCGTGGCCATGCAGACGGACGAACCCTCCCAACTCATCCACGCGGCCTTCTACGCGGACTGCGAGCACGAGATCCGGCCGGTGACGGACGGATACCGGATCGCCCTGGTGTACAACCTGATCCGCAAGGAGAAGGTGCAGGTCCCGGCCAACGCCCCGGATCACCGCGACCGGGTTGCCGCGGTGGCCGAGGAACTCGGGAAGCGCTGCCGCGAGGGCGACGCCGGCCGCAAGCTGGTCTGGGTCCTGGAACACGACTACAGCGAAGCCGGCCTCGCCTTCGACAGCCTGAAGAACGTGGACGCCGCGGTCGGGGAAGTGCTGGCCGCTGCCGCCGAGCGGACGGGCTGTGCGATGTTCACCGCAATCCTGCACGCCGAGCAGACGGACTCCGTCATGGCGTACGGGCATGTCTACGACGATGACGACCCGGACGAGGACGATTTCGAGGTCATCGAGACGGATACGTTCGGCTGCTGGCTGGACGGCTTGACAGCTCCGGACGGCGCGGCGCCCGACTACGGGAAACTGCGAATCCGTCCGGGTGAGTTGATGCCCGCCGGCCGGCTCGATCTGGACCGGCCGGACTCGCAGCGCCTGTTCGAGGCGACCGGGAACGGCGGCGCAACGGTGGATCGCCTCTACCGCAGCGCCGCGCTCGTCATGTGGCCCCGCGAGGCGACTCTCGAGGTCCTCGCACCCGCGGGCGCCGACACGATCCTCGCCTTCCTGGCGGCGGAGCGGGAGCGCGAGTCGGCGGGCCACCCCGTCCCCGTGGGGACGCGCGAACTGGCGGGGCAACTCGCGGCGGTATGGCCCGATCCGGTGTGGGTGTCTCCCGCCGACGAAGGCTGGGCGCGCCAGACGAGCGCAGTCCTGGACCTGCTGCGTTCCATCGGCAGCTCCGAAGCGACCGTCAAGTTCTTGACGGAGGTCATCGCGCCCCGCTACTGGAGCGCCCTCGAAGGGGCGGTGACGGCCGCGGCGGCTGAACTTGGCGGCGAACGAATGCGCGGTGTCGTGGTGCAGTTGATCCGAAGCCGCCTTGCGGATCAGCCGGCGGCGACGCTCGAATTGCTGTGGGAACTGCGCGGCCTGCTGGACGAATCGACAGACCCGGGTTGGAGAGAGACGCTACGAACGGCCGTGAGGGAGGCCTGTGCCGCAGTGCCGACCATCGCCACGGCGACGGCCGGGGAAGACGGGAGAGGCTTCCGGCTGGCCCGGAAACCGGCTCCCCTGGCCCCCGGCCTGCTGCGAAACCTCTATGGGCTGGTGTGGCAATTCGGGCTGGAGAAAGACGCGGAAACCGCCACCAACTTCTTCCTCGCCGAGCCCGGGCGGGTGGCGCCGGACCGGACGCTTCCGCAGCTTCTTCGGGAACTGCACGCTCGGTGGCCCGCGGACGCCGCCGGCAGCCCGGCGTTCACGGCGCTGTGGCGGCGGAGCACCGATTTCCTGCTGTCCCGGAGCCCTTCCCCGCCCAGGACGCCCTCGGACTGGACGCTGCCGGTCGGCGCCCTGCGCTGCGACTGCAACCGCTGCGAAGCGTTGCGGCGGTTCGGCGAGGACCCCGAGGCCACCGAGCACCGCATCCGCGCGGCGCAGTGGGACCGGAATCATGTGACGGATCACATTGACCGGAGTGGTCTCGATCTCCGCCACCGGACGGAAAAGCGCGGTCGTCCCTACACCCTCGTGGTCATCAAGACGAGGGCGAGCCACGAGCGTCGCCTCCGGGAGTACGAGGGGGACATCGCGGCGATGCGCCAGCTTCTGGCGACCGCGGATACCGCCACCGATTCAGGAGCCCGGGCGGCGGAACTCGCCGCCGCGGTGGCGCTCGCCGGTTGACGCCGGCGGCGCCCCCTTCCGCCTACTGCGCCCGCATGGGGCGGTCGCGGTCGTGGTCCACCACGCAGAAGAACCCGAAGGGCTCGGCCGTCTCGTTCCGCAACTGGTGGGCCTCGAGGGGGCCGACGCAGGCGACATCGAGTGGGCGGAGCGGCAGTCGGCGACCCCCGAGCAGAAGTACTCCCTCTCCTCTGGCCCCGATGACGACGTGCGTGTGCACATGCTTCTCCAGGCTCGTGTGGCCACCCGGTTCGACCTCGAAGTAGCGGAGGTCGGAGCGCGTACGCTCCCCGAACCTGCCCACGAGTTCCACGCGGCGAACCCCCCGGAAGGCCAGGTCGCGGGCGTCCTTGTAGGGCGAACTGTCCCGGCCCTCCCAGTTCCAGTCCTTCCGGAAGGCGAGCCGTCTTGGCTCCGGCAGCGAAGACCGGGGCGTCTCCGCGGGCTGCATTGATACCTCGGGGTGGACCTCGCGAATCCCCTCGAGAATCTCGCGGGTTCCCGCTTCGATTCCCTCCGGATGGCCAAGGAGGGCCCCTCCGATCAGCAGCACCGTGTCCGGGCCGTAGGTCTCGCAGATGCGGCCGACATCGCCGGGGCCCATCCCGCCGGCGGGGGCCGCCCACGCGGGACGGAGCCCGCCGAGCGGCTCGCGAAGGCGGCTCGTGATCTCCACGCAGGCGGCTTCGGTGTACTGAAAGCGCCCGCCCGCGTCCGGGAACACCGAGATGTCGGCGCCGGCCAGCCGGAACAGGGTCCCCAGCAGAACACCGTGGGCGACCCCGTGCCCGGGGGCGTGGGTATAGACCCCCGTCAGGGAGGGATGCCCCATGAAGATCAGCGGATACCGCTCCGCCACCGCGCGCACGGCGTCGAGGCCGGTGATCATCGGGCAGACGAGGACCCCGGGAAGCCCGGCCTCGGCGACGAACTCGACGTAACGTTCGAGTTCCTCGGCGGGGGCGCCCGCGTGCGGGAGGTAGAGGCACTTCCGGCCGGTCGCCTGGTTGCCGCGGTCCACGGCCTCGGCGCACGCGAGCACCCGGGAGCGGAAGGCCTCGAAGGGATCGGTGAGGTTCTGGTCGTCCTTCACCAGGTCGCCGCCGCCGCGGGCGAATGCTTCCCCGATCGCCGCGAGTTCGGGGACCGTCGAGCCCTGCGGTTTGAGCGCGGTGGCGAGCAGCGGCCGTCCCAGCACTCCGCACGCCCGCCGCACTCCCTCCACGCCGTGGTTGGGACCGGGGAGGGCCTCGAGCAACGCCTGTGGGGGCCGCAGATCAACGAGCCGCACCCCGCCGTACATCGGCGCGTTGCCGATCGCTACCGCGAGGAGCCCGAAGAGGTCGGACGCCAGCTCGGCTCCGTAGCTGATCGTGATGCGGTTCGCGTCCGGAGCGCCGGGATCCGGAGTGATCGACTCGACCCTCCCGACGATTTCGTCACGGATCCGCCCCGGCGGAATGAGCGCCTCGGGAATCTCGACGGTCTGCTCGATCGCGATGAGACGGGCCAGTTCCTCGGGCGGGACCGCGCCCGGCTCGACCCGGTAGACGGCCGTGACCCGGTTGGGATGGGGCCGGCCGTCGCGGGATTCCACGATCACCGGTGGCGGCGGGAGCGGCGCGGCCCGGTCTCGCCGAGCCGCAGTTCGGTGTCGGCGGTGAGGTCCGGACCCGCGGTCTCTCCCCGGAGGAGCGCCAGGTGGCCGGCGGCCGCGATCATGGCGGCGTTGTCGGTGGAGAGGGCGATGCTCGGATAGAAGACGGGCAGGCCGCGCTCCTGGCCGAGCGCCTTGAAGTCGGCGCGCAGGGCCGAGTTGGCGGCGACCCCGCCCGTCAGCAGCACCGCCTTCGCCTCGAACAGGCCGAGCGCCCGATCCACCGAACGGCGCAGGGCGCGGACGACCGCCGACTGAAAGCTGGCGGCCAGGTCACGGAGGTCTTCCCGGTCGAACGGATCTTCGCCGTCGGCCAGCGGCTCGATGCCCTCCTGCTCGATGAGCCGGAGGACCTGGGTCTTCAGGCCCGAGAAGCTGAAATCGAGCTTCGCGCCGTCGGAGAAGTGCGGCAGCGACAGCAGATGGCGGCTCGCCTGGCCCCGCTGTGCGAGCCGGTCGAGGATCGGCCCGCCCGGATAGCCGAGTCCGAGCCGCTTGGCGAGCTTGTCGTAGGCCTCGCCGGCCGCGTCGTCGCGCGTCTTGCCGAGCAGCCGATAGGAGCTCTCGGCTTCGAGCAGGAAGAGGTTCGTGTGCCCCCCGGAGACCACGAGGGCGAGCGCCGGATGGGGAACCTCGCCGCCTTCCAGGTAGCAGGCGCGAATGTGTCCCTCGATGTGGTCCACCCCGACGAGTGGAATGCCGCGGGCGAACGCGAACGCCTTCGCAAAGGAAACGCCGGCCAGCAGGGCCCCGATGAGCCCCGGACCGTTCGTGACCGCGACCGCCCCGATGTCATCGAGGCCGGCATCGGCGTCACGGAGCGCTTGCCGCACCACCGGCGACAGGTTCAGGAGGTGCTGCCGGGAAGCGATCTCGGGCACCACGCCGCCGAAGGCCGCGTGGTGGGCGACCTGTGAAGACACGACGTTCGAGAGGATGCGCCGGCCGTCCTCGACGACTGCCGCCGAGGTTTCGTCGCAGGAGGTCTCGATCCCGAGGATCAGCATGGTTTTCAGGGAGCGGCGCCGAACAGGCGGTCGTAAGCGTGCTGCGTCAATGTGCAACCACACTCCGCTGGCATCGTAGATCCCGCATCAACAGTAGTGGGCTTCCTGTAGCTGGAGTTGATGCGTGGCGTCGATGACATCGGGCTGGTCCCACACCTCGTCCAGCAGGCGGAACGTGTGGCTGTTGGTGTGGCGGTCGAATTTGGCACGGTCGCGAACGACACCGACCGGGATCAGCGCCGCCCGCATCACACGGTAATTCTCGTGGAACAGCACCGCGGCAAGGATGTCGAACCCGTTGGGATCGCGGATTGGCGACAGTAGCCGAGAACGATTGTGACCAGTGAGACGGCGTCCCTTGATCTGGTAGCGCTTGCCGTCCGTGTCTCTCGCATCAAGCGCCTTTACGGAGTCCAATTCCCACCCGTAGGCGGCGCAGAACAGGTACTCCGCGAGATCGCCGGTCGGATTGTTCTCCGTTCTCAGCACTCTGCGCGCGCGCAGTTCTTTCAAGGCCCCAACGTGGCAAGCGAGGAGTTCAGCAATCGACTTCTCCTTCGGGGTCGTTCGGTCTTCGCGCAGCAGTACGACGCTATCCGTCTGCGGAGTGCCCTCGGTGAGCCGGGAAAGCGCATCGGTGCGCTTCCGAAGCTCCACCATGCGCTGGATCCGGTCGAACCGCTCCGTCAACGCGCGCCGGGCCTCGGCCTCCATCGAACGGTCGTTCGCCTTGGCCTCCGCCTTCAGCGCCCGGATCACCTCGTCATCGAGATTTCGGATCGTAAGGCTGCCCATGACAACACCTCCACAGCGTTCTGATTCCTCTATGTTAGCAGAATGCACTCATCAAGCATGCAGAGTGGCGAGGTCTCCCAGTGAAGCAGGGAACGGTGGACGGGCGACGCCGCGTTCCGTGACGATGGCGGTGATGTAGCGGGCGGGAGTCACGTCAAAGGCCGGGTTCCAGACCCGAACGCCTTCCGGCGCGATTCGGGTTCCGGCGATCTTGACGATTTCCTCGGGATCGCGTTGCTCGATGGGAATCTCCGCACCGGTTGGCGTTTCCAGATCCACACTCGAAAAGGGCGCCGCGACCACGAAAGGGACGCCGTGTTCCTTCGCCAGAACCGCCGCCTGGTAGGTGCCGATCTTGTTGGCGGAGTCTCCGTTGGCCGCGATCCGGTCGGCTCCCACAACGACCGCGTCCATTCTCGCGCCGGCGAGGAGGGAGCCGACCATCCCGTCGGTGACGAGGGTGACCGGAATGCCGTCTTCCTTGAGTTCCCACGCCGTGAGCCTTGCGCCCTGAAGATAGGGCCGGGTCTCGGGAGCGAACACCTCCACCGGGCGGCCGGACTCGGCAATCGCCCGCACGATCCCGAGCGCGGTCCCGTACCCCGAGGTGGCGAGGCTCCCCGCGTTGCAGTGGGTCAGGATGCGGGCCGCTCTGTCCGCCGGTGACAGCAGGCCGGCGCCGAGCGCGCCCAGGCGGCGGTTCGCTGCCAGGTCTTCGGCAGCGATTCGGTCGGCCTCGACTTCGAGTTCACCAAGCAGATCGGCGGCCGGCGCGGAGAGCACCGACTCGAGCCGGGACCGCATGCGGGTGAGAGCGGCGCGCAGGTTGACGGCGGTTGGCCGGGTGTTCAGGAGCGCGGCGGCCAGGCGATCGAACCGTCCGGCCTCGGTACCGGAATCAGCGCCGCGAGCGAACCCGAGCACCACCGCATAGGCGGCCGCGATTCCGATGGCGGGCGCTCCCCGGATCGCCATGTCGCGGATGGCGTTGGCCACCTCATCCGCCCTGGCGCACTCGATCCACACTTTTTCGAACGGGAGCCGGCGCTGGTCCAGGAGTTGGAGGACCCGGCGCTCGGAGTCCCACCGGAACGGGCGGACCATGGGTTCACCGTACACGACCGGGGGGACTGGTGTTGCTCGCGGAGGGGGATCGCCATGATGAACAGGGTCTCCGTCCCGGCAGCCTTACAGGCCGCGTGCCAGCCTGGAGGCCAACCGCATCCGCTGTGAGGGCGGTACCAAAGGGTGGCGCGGGCGGTTTCGACCGCCTCTCGGCGGTCGATGCCGGCCGGAGGCCGGCGCTCCGAGCCGTGTGGGCGGTACCGAAGGGTGGCGCGGGCGGTTTCGACCGCCTCCCGGCGGTCGATGCCGGCCGGAGGCCGGCGCTCCGAGCTAAGTCCGACTGGTGCGGAACGGGGTTCCCCGTTCCGCTCCAGATCGGGCTCAGCCGTTCCAGAGAACGAAGAAGATGATCAGCGCGGTGACGAATGCGTAGATGACGAGCGACTCGATCAGCACCAGACCAAGGAGCAGCGAGAAGCGGATCTGCGGAGCGGCGCCGGGGTTCCGGGCGAGGCTTTCGCAGGCTCCGACCACCGCGCGTCCCTGCGCGGTAGCGCCAAAGGCGGCGGCGATGGCGATCGCGCCACCCGCTGCAATCAGCGCCCACTGGCTGACTACCGGATCCCAGCCTCCCTGGGCGAAGACCGGGGAAGCGGCGAGAACGCCGAAGACGGCCAGCAGGGTCGTCCGAAACTTGTTGGACACGATGGTTTCTCCTTGGATCAGTGCTCCTCGGCGGCGACCGCGCCGCCGAGATAGATGACGGTGAGCATGGTGAAGACGAAGGCCTGGAGGGTGCTGCCGAAGACGCCGAACGCCATCATCGGGACGGGCACCACGAAGGGGATCAGGAACGCGAACACCACGACGACCAGCTCTTCACCGAAGATGTTCCCGAAGAGCCGGACCGAAAGCGAAAGGATGCGGCTGAGATGGCTGATGATTTCGATCGGCAGCATCACGACCGCGAGCCAGGGACTCGGCCCGAGGAAGTGGGCGAAGTACTTCTTCGCTCCGTGGGCCCGGATCCCCTGGTAGTTGTAGTAGAGGAACGCGACGATGGCGCATCCCACCGGCATGTTGATGCTCACGGTGGGGGATGAGAAGTAGGGCACCAGCCCGAACAGGTTGCTGAACCAGATGAACAGCGCCAGCGTGCCTACCAGCCCCAGGAACCGGCGCCCCTTCGCCCCGACGTTTTCGCGCAGCAGCGACAGCAGGCCCCCGACCAGCGCCTCGAGGATCAATTGGAGCCGGCCCGGGTTCTCCACCGAGATGCGGCGGCGGAAGAAGATCGCGAAGCCGGAGAGCACAATCGCCACGAAGACCGCCATCACGATGTGATCCGGCGGATGAACGTGGAACCACTCCTCGATCAGGTGCGTGAAGGCTGAGTAGTGGTGGATTTCCATGGTCTGGCAGGGCGAACGAGCGGTCAGGCGCCTTGGCTGAGGTTCTCCCTGTCCTCCGGGTCATCCGGGGGAGGAGAGGCTGGCGGTGTACGAAGGGCCGTGAAGCCCCCGTTCCGCAGTTCCAGCAGGACGGCCAGGTTCGGCGCGCCCAACCCGCACACGACGCCGATCACGTCGGCGTTCCAGACGGCAATTATCGCAACCAGGACGCCGCCGAGCAAGAGATAACGAACTCCGGTAAGCGCAGCCAGCGCGATCGCCGAGCGGGCGGACTGGATTCCGCTCAGACCCCCGACCACGCGGCGGAGGACGAGGATGTTGAGCATGGAGACGGTCGCCCCGCCCAGCACCGAGAGCCCGATCCGGGGGCCGAACGTGAGGCCGACGAGGGCGGCGGCGGCGGCGAGGGTGAGCGCCCGCCGGGTCAGACGGACCTCTCGGCCGGCTTCCACCCGTCCATCCGGGTTGGCCATCAGCGTTCTCCCCCCGAATCCTCAGGCGGGGGATCGTTCTCCGCCACCGCCGACGCGGCGCGAACCACGTTGCGGAGGCCGGCAACGATGCCGAGGCCCAGGAAAACCAGGAAAAGCCAGGGCGCGGTCCCGAGCCAGCGGTCGAGCAGCCAGCCGGCGCCGCCGCCGAGCACGATCGCCATCGGCACCGAAAACCCGAGGCTGAGCAGGGTCAGCATCCGGGCGCGCGGCGCGACCGGAGGCTCCGGGGTCACCGGCGGTAATCCCCCGCCCGCGGCGGTCGGGCAGCGATGTCAGTTATCGCTCGGGACGGCGCTGTCCCGGAGCTGTTCCTCGATCTCGGCCGGCAGCGGCGGCGCTTCGGCCGTCTGGGCGCTCTCGGGCGAGACCCGCTCGACGATGGCGGCCACCGGGACCGCGAGCTTCTCGAGGAACGGCTTGGGATAGACGCCGATGAAGATGCAGAGCGCGACGATCGGGACCAGGGTGGCGTTTTCGCGGCTGGTCAAGTCGGCGAGCCCCCGGTTCTCTTCCTTGTCCAGCTTGCCGAACATGACCCGCTGGTAGAGCCAGAGCAGGTAGGCGGCGCCGAGCACGATTCCGGAGACGGCGAACGCGGCGTACACCCAGTCCACCTGGAAGATGCCCTGGAGGATCAGGAACTCGCCGATGAAGCCGTTCAGCATGGGAAGCCCCATGGAGGCGAGCGCGATGATCAGGAAGAGCGCGGCGTACTTGGGCACCACCTTGGCGATCCCGCCGTAGGCGGCGATTTCGCGGGTGTGGCGCTGCTCGTACATGATGCCGACGAGCAGGAAGAGTCCCCCGGTGGAGAGCCCGTGGTTGATCATCTGGAGGATGCCGCCCTCGAGGCCCAGCGTGTTCAGCGCGAAGACGCCGAGCATCACGAAGCCGAGGTGGCTCACCGAGCTATAGGCGACAAGGCTCTTCCAGTCCTTCTGGACCAGCGCCACCAGCGCGCCGTAGATGATCCCGATGATCGCGAGGGTGGCCACCCACCACACCGCCTCCCGGCTGGCTTCCGGCAGCAGCGGAATCGAGAACCGCACGAACCCGTAGGTCCCCATCTTCAGCAGCACCCCGGCCAGGATGACCGAGCCGGCGGTGGGCGCCTCGACGTGAGCGTCCGGCAGCCAGGTGTGGAAGGGGAACATCGGGACCTTGATCGCGAATCCGATGAAGAAGGCCAGGAACACCCAGAACTGGAGGCCGGAGGCGTAGGACGTCTCCATCAGCCGGAGCAGGTCGAAGGTGTATTCGCCGGTCGCCCCGTGGTGGGCGAAGTAGAGGGCCAGGATGCCGAGCAGCATCAGCACGCTGCCCACCAGGGTGTAGAGGAAGAACTTGATTGCCGCGTAGAGCTTCCTTGGCCCGCCCCAGACCCCGATCAGGAAGTACATCGGGACCAGCATCACTTCCCAGAACACATAGAACAGGAAGAAGTCGAGGGAAACGAAGACCCCGAGCATTCCCGTCTGGAGGAACAGGAGGAAGATGTAGTACTGCTTGACCCGCTCGGTGACGCCTTTCCAGGAGGACAGGATGGCAATGAAGCCGAGCAGGGTGGTCATCAGGACCAGCAGCAGGCTGATTCCGTCGAGTCCGAGGTTGTATTCGACGCCGATGCTCGGAATCCACTCGTAGCGCTCCCCGAACTGGAACTGCGGTCCTGCCGCGTCGAACGCGAACCACAGCGGCAGCGAGATCAGGAATCCGATGAGCGCCGCGCCGTTCGCGAGCCACCGGACCCGGTTTTCGTCGGTCTTCTTGACGAAAAACAGGATGAAGAGCGCCGCAATCGCCGGGAAGAAGACCACCAGCGAGAGGATCGGGAAGTTGAAGGGGTTGTTCTCGAACATTCGTTTTATCCGGAGCTAGTGGCGCAGGCGGGTACGCAACCGCCGGTGGTGAAACTCTGATGACGCCCATTCGCGGCGCACAGCGCCGCGGGGGGAGGGGTGCGGGGAGGGCGTTTCCCCTTCCCCGCGAAAGATGGTGGAGGAATTCGCGCGGCGAATCCCTCCACCAGCCCGTGGCGAAAGTGCCCCGCCCGTATCCGCTCCGCCACCTTCGTGGCGCGGGACATTACCCGGCTCGGGCGGGGCGCTTTCGCCACGGGCTGTCAGTTCCAAAGGGTGAGGGCCCCGGCGAGCAGGACCACGGCGAACAGCATGAGGAGGGCGTAGTTCTGGAACAGCCCGGTCTGGAGCCGCCGGAACCGCGTGGAGGCGGCGGCCAGGATTTCGCCGACCAGGTTGACGGCCCGGTCCACGAGGTTCTGGTCGCTCAGATCGGAAAGGTCGCCGAAGAGCCGGGTGAGCGACGCCGAGCCGTTCACGGTGCCGTCCACGACCTTCTGATCGAAGCGGTAGAGACCCTCGCCGCCGCGCACCGTGCCCTGGACGGCGGTCGCGTCGTAAATCTCGTCCACGTAGTACTTGTTGAGCAGCGTCCGGTAGGTGCGGCTGCCGGCGAGCGCCGAGTCCCGCGTGGGGCCCGCCCAGTAGCGGCGGTAGGCGTAGAAGATCCCGGCCGCCGCCAGCGCTACGGAAAGTGCCATGAGGGCATATTCCACCGCGTAGGACGCGTGGGGGATCGGGGCCGGGCCGTGGCCGCCGGCGTAGATGGCGGGCTCGAGGAAATGCTCGATGCGGTTGGCGCCGCCGAGCGCCGCCGGGACACCGACGAAGCCCGCGACCACCGAGCCGGCCGCGAGGATGATCAACGGGATGGTCATCGAGGGCACGGATTCATGGAGATGCTTCTCCATCGCCGCGCCGCCCCGGAACTCGCCCCAGAACGTCATGATGACCTGCCGGCTCATGTAGAAGGCGGTCATCGCCGCCGCCGCCGCGGCGAGCCCCCAGAGAGCGAGGTGGCCACCCTCAAAAGTCTTCCAGAGGATCTCGTCCTTGCTGAAGAACCCGGCGAGCGGCGGAATGCCCGCGATCGCCACGGTGGCGATCATGAACGTGTACGCGGTTCTGGGCATGTAGCGGGCGAGGCCGCCCATGTTCCGCATGTCCTGCATCTCGGTGTAGTGGCGGCGCCCGCCGGAGGCGTGCTCGGCGTGCTCCATGGTGTGGATCACGCTGCCGGAACCGAGGAAGAGGCACGCCTTGAAGAAGGCGTGGGTCATCAGGTGGAAGATCGCCGCCGCGAAGGCCCCGACGCCCGCGCCCAGGAACATGTAACCGAGTTGCGAGACGGTCGAGTAGGCGAGGACCTTCTTGATGTCCGTCTGGAAGAGCGCGATGGACGCCGCGAAGATGGCCGTCAGCGCGCCGATCGTGGCCACGAGCGCCATTGCCGCCGGAGCGTGCGAGAAGAGAACGCCGCTGCGGGCCACCATGTAGACGCCCGCGGTCACCATGGTCGCCGCGTGGATCAGGGCGGAGACCGGAGTGGGTCCTTCCATCGCGTCCGGCAGCCAGACGTAGAGGGGAATCTGCGCCGACTTGCCGGCCGCGCCGACGAAGAGCAGCACCCCGATGGCCGTCAGCACTCCGCCATGCATCTCCGAGGCGGAGATCTGACCCATCACCCCGTAGAAGTCGAGCGTCCCGAAGGTGACGAAGGTCAAGAACACGGCCATGATGAAGCCGGCGTCCCCGATCCGGTTCACGATGAACGCCTTCTTCCCCGCCGCCGCCGCCGCCGGCCGCTCGAACCAGAAACCGATGAGCAGGTACGAGCAGAGCCCCACGCCCTCCCAGCCGATGAACAGGAGCAGCATGTTCGCGCCCAGAACCAGGTTCAGCATGAAGAAGGTGAACAGGTTCAGATAGCTGAAGAACCGGCTGAAACCCGCGTCGTGGCTCATGTAGCCGAGCGAGTAGATGTGGATCAGCAGGCCGATCCCGGTGACCACCAGGGTCATCAGCATCGAGAGCGAATCGAGGCGGTAGGCCCAGTCCACTCCCATGCTGGGGATCCAGGAGAAGAGGGACTGCTCGACCCTTGCGGACGCCCCGCCCTCGGCGAGGAAGACCGTGAAGAAGAAGCCCAGCGCGATCAGGAAGGACGCGGCCACGGACCCGCAGGCGAGCAGGCCACTGAGCCGCTTTCCGAGGCGTTTCCCGAAGAGCCCGTTGATGGCCGCACCCAACCCGGGGATGACCGGGATGAGCCAGAGCAGGGAGTTCAAGGCAGCGTACTAAGCACTCCTGAGGTACGGGAACGGACGGCGCGCGGAAGGTACCGGATCGGGGCCTTTAGGTCAACGTGGGAGAGGGTCTCGAGCGGCGTCTCCAGGGGGTCGCGGCCGCTGCCGCGGCGCCCGAAGTCCGCCGCGCGCAGACGCAGGAGCCCATCCCTGCTCCCTCGTAGGGCGCGGATGTAGGGTCGGGAAGCACGGGGACGGCCTCCCCGCTTTTTCCTGCCTCGCGAGATGCGCGGCAGGACCCGCGCATCGTTGTCTCGCCACTGAGGCCGGTGTCCGCAGGCTGCTAAGATGACTACATTGGTTCCTTTGGGAGATCACATGCGAACGGTTCAGTTGCGCGAAGCCAAGGCCACGTTGTCCGCTCTCGTTGAAGGAGCGGCGCACGGAGAGGGCGCGGTCATCACCCGCCGCGGGCAACCGCGCGCCGTCCTCCTCGGAGTTGCAGAGTGGGAACGGCTCCGGAGCGTCCCCTCCTTCGGCCGTCTGTTGGTCGCGTCCGGCCTGGCAGATGGCGACCTGCCGCCCAGGGACGCGAGGCCACCGCGACCTATCGTTCTGTAGCCGGTGTATCTGGTCGATACGAACATCCTTTCGACCGGCGCACCCGGACCCCGGGAGCGGCCCGTGGCTTGGGAGCGGTGGATGGATGCACACTCCGATGAGCTGTTCCTTTCGGCAGTTACCGTGGCCGAAGTGTGCGAGGGGATCGCCAAGCTGAAGCGCACCGGGGCGGACCTCCGGGCCAGGCGCCTGGCCGATTGGCTTGAGGCCGTCGTCCACCTGTACGGAGACCGGATCCTTCCGTTTGGCCTTCGCGAGGCGCGCCTCGCGGGAATGATCATGGACCGGGTACGTGGAACGGGCGGTTCCCCCGGTTTCGCTGACCTCGCCATCGCCGCCACGGCAGCAAGCCGCGACCTCACGATTCTCACTCGCAACGTGCGCCATTTCGCGCCGCTCGGCGCTCGGGTGGTGAACCCCTTCGAGATGGTTCCCGGCTGACTCCACGGTCTGGACCGCGGATTGGCAAGAGGCGCGGGGACGGCTTGGAACATCGACGTCCGGCCCAGCCTCCGGCGGCGCGAGCGGAACCGGCCCGATCACGGACACCGCGTTTGATTCACGGATGGTACTAATGTACTTCGGTGTTAAGGTACATCCCAGCTCGTCCAAGGAGTCAACGATGAAAAAAGCAATGCAACCGACCGTCTCCGCGACTGCAATGGCCATCCTGGCTGCGTGCGGCAACGATGGCGTTACGCACGCGCATGACCTGCACCGCGGCGCGCACGCACCCGTTGAGCAAGGCCCTGGATTCAGCGCCGAGAGATTGTCCAGAACCGCGGAGATCGACCTCAACGGGCCGATTGCCGAGGTTTTCCCGCTCTTCAATCCCGTCGAGGAGCCCAAGTGGGCACCCCATTTCCAGCCGAGATTCATCTATCCCGTTGACCGGACTGTCCAGCAAGGGATGACCTTCAAAACGGCTGGCCATGGTGATGAGGCGGACCTCGTGTGGAGGATCAACGAATACGATCCGGCGGCCCACCACATCCAATATCTCGTCTTCGGCGCGAAGCGCTACTGGACGATCACCATTGATTGTCGCGAGGCTGATCCCGGGAAAACATCAGCCCGCGTCACCTACGAGTTCCTCGCGTTGGAGCAGGCGGGGGTGGCGCTGAGCGAGGCCTCGCTCAACGCCATGTTCGCCAATGACCTGACAGATTGGGAGCAAGCGATCAACGGCTATCTCAAGGGGCGCTGATCCGTGTCAAGGAGGGGCAAGGGCAAGCTGGCCGTGGATCGCGTGCAGACCGGCATACGCGTCGAGAAGCGGATTCTCAAGGTCCTCAAGGGGTTAGCCGAGTACCACGATCTGTCAATCGGCGATCTCCTCGAAGGCATTGTGCTCCACGCTTTTGAAGGGAAATCAGCGTTCCGTGATGAGGCTTCCTTGAATGTCATCGCGGACCTGAAGCGGATCTACGGCCTGGACCTCAATGCGGAAGCCAGTCACCGGCTCGTTGACGGCGAGTAGGCCACGTCAGACCGCCCTTGGTCCGCTCGGGTGCGCTGCAACATCGATTGGATCGGGCATCTCCTCGAAGTCAATGATCGCGAGGGCATCTTCCGCTCACGCAGGACGCCGAAGTCACGCACGACCGTGGCCGCGTGACTGGACCGCCGCGTCCGGGTTTCCGGACCGGGGAGCTCAGGTGACGCTCTTGATGTGGCCGCCGTCCACGGCCAGCACGGTTCCGGTGATGTAGCTGGCTCGCTCGGAGGCGAGGAACGCCGCGGCGGCGCCGAACTCTTCGGGTTCTCCGACGCGGCCCTGCGGAATGTCCGCTGACCACTCGGCATACACGTCGTCCACCGAACAGCCGCGCGTCGCCGCGATGTGGTCCGCCAGCTCGACAAGCCGGGCGGTGCGCGTGTACCCCGGACAGAGAACGTTGGCGAGCACTCCGTGGGGCGCCGCCTCGTTGGCGAGCGATTTCATGAACCCGGCGATCCCGGAGCGCGCCGTGTTGGACAGGATGATGTCCGGCACCGGCTGCTTCACCGAGACGGAGGCGATGGCGATGATTCGGCCCCAGCGGCGCGAGGTCATCCCGGGAAGGGCCGCGCGCACCAGGTTCACGCAGGAGAGCAGGTTCTGCTCGAGCGCGTCCCGCCACTGCTCCGGGGTGGTGTCGCGGAGGCGGGTGGGGGGAGGTCCGCCCGCGTTCGTCACCAGGATGTCCACCTGGCCGAAGCGCTCCTCGGCGGCCCGCACGAATCCGAACGCCGCGTCCGGATCGCCGACATCGACCTGGTGCGAGAGGACGTCCACGGCGTGGCGCTCGCGAATCTCGGCGGCGGTGCTTTCAAGCGCATCCCGTCCCCGCGCTCCGATGGCGACCCGGACGCCCTCCGCGGCCAGCGCCTCGGCAACGGCGCGGCCGAGTCCCTGGCTTCCGGCGGCGACGACCGCGGCCCGCCCGGCGATACCGAGATCCATCCGGGGCCGCTAACCGCCCGTGGGGACGAACTTCAGGAGTACTGCCGTTCCTTGCAGGGGACGCAGACGCGCGTCCAGGGAACCGCCTCCAGCCGGAGGCGCGGGATCTCCTCTTCGCAGTCGGAACAGATGCCGAAGTCGCCCGCCTTGATCCGGGCAAGCGCCTTCTCGATCGCGCGGAGCAGCTTCGCGTCGTTCTGCTGAAGCTGAATCACGATCTCGTCGTCGTTGGCGACCATGGAGCGGTCCCCGTCATCTCCGTGCGGCGGGCTCCGCGAGAAGGCGCGCGTGTGGACGAGTTTTTCGATGGCGGCCTTCTTGGCCAGGAGATTCGCTTCGTGCAGTTGCAGTTCTTCGGGTGTCATTTTCGGAGTCTGCCTACGGGTTGGATGCCGCGGGCGGCACGGGAGAATTGGCCAAGTATATCAATCGTTACGCGCCTTTACGGAACGGGAATGCCTGGTGTCTCCGGCCAGGAGTTGCAGGGCGTGGGGGATCGTCGGAGCGAGCGTCGACAGCCCGCTTTCGACGGCCCGCGGGCTTCCCGGGAGGACGATCACGAGGGTGGCGCCGATGCTCCCGGCAAGGCTCCGCGAGAGCACGGCCATGGGCGTATCCCGAAGCCCGTCGGATCGCAGCAGTTCGCCATAACCCGGCAGTACCCGATCCAGCAGAGGCATGATCGCTTCCGGCGTGCGGTCCCGGGGTCCGAGCCCGGTTCCTCCGGTCGTCAACACCAGGCGAATCCCCGATG
This sequence comes from Acidobacteria bacterium bin61, assembly GCA_002238705.1. GTDB lineage: Bacteria > Acidobacteriota > Vicinamibacteria > Marinacidobacterales > Marinacidobacteraceae > Marinacidobacterium. Next base: position 18,218 of record MPMW01000001.1, read on the forward strand.
CGGCCCAGGCGGCCACCCGTTCCCGGATCGCCTCCACCTCGTCGGGCACGATCGCCGAGTCGGCAATCCGGAACCCGAGTTCCTGGAGCGTCTCCCGGGCAATGACCCCGGAACGGTCGGGGACGACGCCCGCGGCGCAACCGTCGCTCGCCGTGAGAACCGCGGCGGACAGGGGCGACGAACCCGCGGCGGCGCGCGGCCCCGACGGGGAGGACCCGGCCATCAGCGGCGGATTGCCGCCACGGGCGGCGAAGCGAAGCAGGGCACGGGAGCGGGCGCGGGAATTGCGTCAGAATAGCGATTCCCCATGAAGCGCCCCCCTCGCCGAAAGCTCCTCGGGGGCTGGCCGGGAGTTGTGGCCGCCGGAAGCCTCGCGCTCGCTCTCTGCGGGCTGGCCGCGGCGGCGGGCCCACTCGTCCAGCAGGCCTACCAGTTCCGGGTGACGGTGGACCTCATCTCGCTCAACGTCACCGTCACCGACGCGCGCGAGCGATTCATCACGGACCTGATCGAGGAGGACTTCTCGGTCTACGAGGACGGCATCCTCCAGGAAATCGAGGCCTTCTCGCGGGAGGACCTGCCCATCCGCATGGTGCTGTTGCTCGACACCTCGGCGAGCATGGTGGACAAGATGAATTTCGCCCAGGAAGCGGCGGTCCGGTTCACCCGGACCCTGCGGATCGAGGACGTGGCGCAGGTGGTCGAGTTCGGGAGCAACGCCCACATCCTCCGGAAGTTCACGAACGACCACGGCGAACTCGAGCAGGCCATCCGGATGACCCAGGCGGGCGGGACGACGAAGCTCCATAACGCCATGTACATCTCGCTCCGCTCGCTCGAACGCCAGCGGATGGAAGCCCGCCGGCAGGCCATCATCCTGCTCTCCGACGGACGGGACACCAGCTCGCTCGTCACCTTCGAACAGGTGCTCGACCTGACCAAGGACACCGACGTCGTCATCTACTCCATCTCGCTCCAGAACACCGCACGCCGGCGGGGGCGGCGTTTTTCGGAGGCCGAACACGTCCTCAAGAACCTGGCGGAGGAAACCGGTGGCCAATGGTTCTTCCCGGCCGAGCTGGCCGAACTGGAATCGGTTTACGACCGGATCGCCGAAGAACTCAAAAGCCAGTACAACGTCGGATACATCTCCAACAATCCCCGGCAGGACGGCGCCTGGCGGCGCATCGTGGTGCAGACCAACCGGCCGGATCTCCGGGTGCGGACCAAACTCGGCTACTACGCGCCGGGCTAAGTGGAGGTGGAGCGGGGCCTGCGGCGAGCCGCCTGTCACAGTTCGCGCAGCGCGGGACGCCGCTTCCCGGAAGCGTCCGACCCGTTCCGGACGGCGTATCAGCGGGACCGGGACCGCGTTATCCATTCGAGCGCCTTCCGCCGGCTTCAGTACAAGACCCAGGTCTTCATCAACCATGAAGGCGACCACTACCGAACCCGGCTCACGCATACCCTCGAGGTCGCGCAGATCGCGCGCACGATCGCCCGGATACTCCGACTCAACGAAGATCTGACCGAGGCGGTGGCGCTCGCTCACGACCTCGGACACACACCCTTCGGCCACGCGGGGGAGGAGGTTCTCGACCGCCTGATGCGGAATCACGGCGGGTTCGAGCACAACATCCAGTCCTTCCGCATCGTGGACGAACTCGAACGCGCCTATCCCGACTTTCCGGGCCTCAACCTGACCCGCGAATCGCGCTACGGGATCATCGCCCACTCGAGCCGGGCGGGGTTCGTTCCGGAGGACCTCCAGGGTCTCGGGCCACCATCTCTCGAAGCGCAGGTCGCGGACATCGCCGACGAGATCGCCTACAGCGCGCACGACATGGAAGACGGCCTCTCCTCGGGCCTGATCGGCGTGTCCGACCTCGAAGAGGCGGCCCTCTTCCGCCGGCACTGGCCGGGGTCCTTCGAAAAAGGACAGCACTACGGGCGCGTCAAGGTCCGGACCCTGCTTCGCCGAGTCATCGGGGACCTCGTGGTCGCGCTCGTCGAGGAAACCGAACGTCGGATTCAGGAGTCCGGAATCGAGGAAACCACCCGAAGCCCGGCGGAAGCGCACGAGCGCCGGTTACCCCTGATCGAACTCCCCGCACGCCAGGACACCGAACTGCGGGAACTCAAGACGGTCCTCCACGAACGTCTCTACCGCCATCCGCGGGTCGCGGAAACGACCGAGGCCGAAACGCGGCGCCTACCCGATCTCTTCCGCCACTACCTGGAAACGCCGGAGGACCTGCCGGCCCACTTCGAGCAGCGGATCGGGACATCGTCCCGGGAACGGGTGGTCTGCGACTACATCGCCGGCATGACCGACCGCTTCGCCACCTGGGACTACCAGCGGCGCTACGGCTGATCCGCCGACCTCCGGGTCGGCACCCGCGCCACGTCAGCTCGGAGCGCCGGCCTCCGGCCGGCATCGACCGCCGAGAGGCGGTCGAAACCGCACCGTCCGCCCACCCCACGGTAGAAGCCGGAGGGCAACCCCACCCTCCTGGACAGCCCACCCGGTACGGGAACGCCGACCTCCAGGTGTCGGCACCCGCGCCGCGTCAGCGCTAACGTCGCTCGGGAGGAGCCTCCGGTTCCGCCTCCGATTCCGTTTCCGGCACGTCATCCGGCCCGGGCGCGATCCCGTAGATCGGCTCGTCGTCGATCGGTTCGAGGTACTTCTCGACGCCGGGCGGGCCGAGCCGCCGCAGCGCAACCGTCTTTCCCTGCGACACCCAGGAGGAAGCGCCCACCCGGACGAACATCTCGATCTCCACGTCCTCCCAGAGTTCGTTCTCGAACATGCTCTCGGGCGATCCCTGCGAGATGTAGTTCGAGTCAGCCCGCAGGGTGTGTTCCTCGCTGACCTCGCCCGGGGCGAGCACCTCTTCGGCGACGGAGTGGACGTAACCCGTGCCCCAAGCCTCCTCCGGCGACGACTCCCGGCGGAACACCGACATCACCTGGACGTACTCGATCGGCTCCGGATTCGTGTTTTGCACCCGGAAGCGCACGGCCGGCCGGATGTAGTTGTTGCCCTCGGAGTCCCGGCCACGGACGGCCCAATAGCCGACGAGCTCGTCCAGTTTCATCCGCGCGGCGGCCGCGTTGTCCTCCTGGTTGACGCAGCCGGCCCCCCCGAGCGAAGCCACGAGCAAGGCGGACAGGAGCGCGGCAAAGCCGACAGCGGAGGGGAGAAGCAGGCGGCGAAAACGCATGGCAGTCTCGGACGGGAACAGTCCTGCCGCGAGTATAGACTGCCGGGCTGCCGGGCCCGGTACGAGCCCGCGACCCGAGTTCACGAGTACTGAGCGCCATCGAGATCCCCTCCCTTCAAACAGCCGTGGAACCTGGCCACCGGCCGCTGGTCCTGGTGGACCGCGTCTCCAAGCGCTACGGGAGAACGCTGGCGGTGGCCGAACTCAGCTTCGGCGTCGCCCGGGGAGAGGTCCTCGGTTTTCTGGGGCCGAACGGCGCCGGGAAGACGACCACCATGCGGGTCATCACCGGCTTCATGCCGCCCACCGAGGGACGGGTGCTGGTGGGGGGGCTGGACATCGCGGAGGCTCCGCTCGAAGTCCGGCGGCGGATCGGGTATCTGCCGGAAAACCCGCCGCTGTACCCGGAGATGGAGGTCAGCGCCTTCCTCGAGTTCGCGGCGCGGCTGCGAGGCGTCCCGCGAAGCCGGGTCCGGGAGGCGGTAGCGGGCGCGATCGAGCGCTCGGCCCTCGGTGAGGCGCGGGACCGCATCATCGGGAAGCTGAGCCGCGGCTACCGCCAGCGGGTGGGGCTCGCGCAGGCGCTCGTGCACGAACCCGACCTGCTCGTTCTCGACGAGCCGACCGCGGGACTCGATCCCAAGCAGATCCACGAGACCCGCGAGCTCATCCGCGCGCTGGCGGGAGAACGCACCGTCGTGCTCTCGACGCACATCCTCCCCGAGGTGGCGGTCACCTGCGACCGGGTGGTCATCATCGCCGGCGGCCGGCTACGCGCCGAAGACACCCCCGAGCGCCTGGTGGCGCGGCTGGGCGCCGCGCGGCGGGGCCGCGGAACCTGGGAGATCGAAACCACGGCGCCGGCGGACACCGCGGCCGCCGCGCTCCGCGCCGTTCCCGGCGTCGCCGCCGTGGAAGCCGGCGCCGAGACCACCGAGCGGACGCTCGTCCTGCAGGTCGAGGCCACCGGCGACCGGGAAGTCGCAACCGATCTGGCGCGCGCGGTTCTCGGGGCGGGCGCTCCCCTCTACGCCCTGCGCCGGAGCGGCGCGAGCCTCGAGGACGTCTTCCTGGCGCTCACCACCGAAGAGACGGAGGCGGACGAGGTCGGCGACGCCGACTCCGGGAACGGCGCGGGCCCGCCCGGAGCCCCCGAAGACGACTCATGAGGAACGCGCTGACCATCGCCCGGCGCGAGATCGGCGCCGCCCTGGCTTCGCCGGTGGCCTACGTGCTCTTCGGGGCGTTCGCCTTCCTCTACGGGTACTTCTTCGCCGACTACCTCCAGAGCTTCGTGGAAGCCGGCATGCGCATGAGCCAGATGGGCGGGTTCAGCGGCGGGACGCTGAACGTGAACACCGACCTGATCCGCTGGCTGATGGCGAGCACCGCCATCCTGGTGCTCTTCCTGCTGCCGCTGCTCTCCATGCGCACGGTGTCCGAGGAGATCCGCTCCGGCACCATGGAGTTGCTGCTCACCGCGCCGATCACCGACGGGCAGATCGTGTTCGGCAAGTTCCTCGCCGCGTTCGCTCTCTACGGCGGCATGCTGGCCCTGACCGGACTCCACCTGGGGGTGCTCTTCTGGTTCTCCCAGCCCGAGGTCGCGCCCGTCCTCGCCGCCTACCTGGGCCTGCTGCTGCTCGGAGCCGGACTCCTGGCGCTCGGACTCTTCTTCTCGAGCCTCACCCGGAACCAGATCGTCGCGGGACTCCTGACCTTCGGGGCGCTGCTCGTCCTCTGGCTGGTGGAGTTCGCCGGGGCTCGCGGCGGTGAGCTGGGGCGCATCCTGGCCTATCTGTCGGTGACCGGGCACATGGAGGGATTCGCGAGCGGCGTGATCACGACCCGCGATCTGGTGTTCTATCTCTCGTTCGCCGCCTTCTGGCTCTTCCTCGCCCGGGAATCCGTGCGCTCCCGCAGGTGGCGGGGATGAGCGCCCGACTCGCGCGGGTACGCGCGGCGCTGGGCCGCCGGGGCGCCCGCGAAGGAGCCAACCTCGGGGTCACGGCGCTGCTTCTCCTCGCCGTTCTGGTGGGCGTCAACTACGTCGCGAACCGGCGCAACGTCTCCTGGGACACCACCGCCGGCGGCCAGTTCAGCCTCTCGCCGCAAACGATCCGGATCCTCGAGGAACTCGACCGCGACCTCCGTCTCGTCGTGCTCGACCAGCCGCGCGCCGCCGGGCGGACTGTCGAGCTGTTCGAGCGCTACGCCGACGTGAGCGGCCGGGTCACCTGGGAGGTCATCGACCAGGAGGCGGAACCCGCCCGCGCGCGGGCCTACCAGGCGACCGCGGAAGCCGGGATCCCCTTCGGCACGGTCGTCGTGGAAAGCGGCGAACGGCAAGAACGCGTCACCGCGCCCCAGGAGCAGGACATCACCAACGCCGTCGTGAAGATCCTGAAGGGCGAGACGAAGAAGGTCTACTTCACGACCGGGCACCAGGAGCGGTCGCTGGAAGAGACCGGCGCCGGCGGACTCTCCGCCATTGCGTCCCGGCTCGAGGAGGCGAACTACGAGGGCACCGAGCTGGCGCGGCTGGAGCGCGTCGAGGACGGTGAAGTCCGGATCCCCGAGGATGCGGCCGTGGTGATCATGGCCGGCCCCCGCCTCGATCTCCTCGAGGCCGAGGCGGCGGCGCTGGCGGCCCACGTTCGCGGCGGCGGGAAAGCCCTGCTGCTGCTCGATCCGCCGGATCCGCCGGGAACGCCGGACGGACGGAACGAACTCACGGGACTGGCCGGGGAGTTCGGCGCCACCCCCGCCGGGGACGTGGTGATCGACGCCAGCGGCGTGGGGCAGCTCTTCGGCTTCGGGGTGGAGGTTCCCCTCGCCGCCTCCTACGGGCTCCATCCGATCACCCGCGGCTTCGTGAACGCCGCCACCGTCTTCCCGCTGGCGCAGAGCCTCGTCGCCACCCCGCCCGCCGAGCTTCCCCGGGGGATGCGTCTTTCGGAACTCGTCCTCAGTTCCGATGTCAGTTGGGGGGAGGTCGATGCCGAGGAACTCGAGACCGGCGAAGTGAACGCCGGCGAGGACGAGCGCCCCGGACCGCTGCGGCTCGCCTACGCGGTCCATGTTCCGACCGGCGAACCGCCAGATCCGGCGGAAGTAGCGGGTGGGGAGGAACAGGATCCTCCGGAAGCCGGGCCGGACCCGGAGGCTGATCCCGAGGCAGAGTCGCCCGGCGACGAAACCGCCGAAGACCCGGAGGGCCGCTTCGTGATCGTCGGGGACTCCGACTTCATCGGGAACAACCTGGCGCTCGCGCCGCTCGGAAACGCGGACCTGTTCCTCAACATGGTGAACTGGCTCGCGGAGGACGAGGATCTGATCGCGATCCGTCCCCGCGCCGCCGAGGACCGGCGGATCACCATGACTTCGGCGCAGGTGCGGAACGTCGTGTTGCTGAGCCTGGTGTTCCTGCCCGGGTTCTTCCTCATCTGGGGCGTGACCGTCTGGTGGTCGCGCCGGTGACATGCGGAGGACGACGCTCCTCGCGTTGCTGGCGGCTGTTGCGGTCGCCGGCTGGATCGCCCTGTTCGAGCGCGAAGAAACCGCTGCAAACGACGGGCGGCCGGTTTTCGACCTGAACGAAACCGAGATCCTCGCCGTCGAGATCGAGCGCCCCGGCGAACCGGTCGTCCGCCTGGCCCGGGACGGCGCCGGATTCGTCGTCGCCGAGGGCGATGGCCCGGAGTCGGCCGCGGCCCCGAGCGAGGTGGACGTCCTGCTGCAAAACGTCGCTGCGCTCGGTTTCGAGCGGGAGATCGAAGGAGTGGGCGCGGCGGACCTCGGTCAGTTCGGTCTCGCCCCGCCCGGACTCGCCGTCCGGGTGTTTCCGCGGGACGGCGGGCCGGATGCCGAACCGCTCGTCGCGGGCTTCGGGGACGAGACCCCGGCCGCCGGGAACCGCTACCTCAGCCTCGGCAGCCGCGTGCTCGTCGCCTCGGCCTTCGCGCGCGACAACTTCGACCTCGGCGCCTGGGACCTCCGGGACAAGCGGGTGTTCCGGCTGGAAGCGCCGGCCGCCCGGCGCCTCCTCCTCACGGCGGGCGACGGGACCACGGCGGAGATCTCCCGGGAACGGGGTGTCTGGAGCATCCTCCGTCCCTACCGCTTCGCCGCCGACCCGTATGAGGCCTCGCAACTCGCGTCGCGGCTCCTGGACGCCGCAATGGCCGGCGTAGCGCCGGACGGTGCCGAAGCGGAGGAGGACGCCTTCGGGTTGGGTTCGCCCCGCCTCACGGCGGAGCTTGACCTGGTCGTCGGCCCAGAGGAAGACGCGGTGTCCCGGACAGTCCGTTTCGGTGGCGAGAGTCTCTCCCCGCCCGGCGTTTTCGCCCGTTCGGGAGCGGATTCGCTGGTCCTCGTGGTCGGGACGCCACTCTTCGACGCGCTCCACGAAGCGGCCGAGACCGGAATGGAGGACCTGCGGTCACTGGATCTCTTCCGGTTCGCGGCTTTTCGGGCCGTCGCGCTCCTGGTTCGGAGCCCCGACGGCGAGTTGATCTTCGAGCGCCGGGAGGGTGAGGAAGGCCGCGAGTGGACGCTCGCGGCCAGCGGCGGGCCCGCCACCGTGGTGGACACGGTTGCCGTCGAGGATCTGCTCTACCGGCTCAATTCCACCGAGGCCGAGGACGTGGGAGAGCCAAGCCTTCCGGAAGGCGGGGCCGCCTGGACCATCGCGGTCACGGAAGAAATCGAAGAGGGCGAGGAAATCGACGAAACCGGCCCCGAGACGGTCCACCTGAGCGTCTCCGGCAGCGGGGAAGTGCGCGCGCTCCGCGCCGGCGACGAGCGGACGCTCGTGATCTCGGAGGAGGCGTGGGGAGAGGTGATCGATCTGCTCGCGGAGGCGCGGGAACCCGCAGCAGAACCCTGAGCGCCGGCGGGCGGCGTCACGCGGGAGAGCAGATCGCTGAGGGCGGGATCGTCAGGAGCGTATTGCAGGGCGGAACGGAGCACCTCCACGGCCTCCGCACTCCGTCCGGCGCGGAGCAGCAGTTCGGCGAGGCCCAGCGAAGCGGAGGTCGTTGCCGGATCGGTTGCCAGGGATTCCCGGTAGCGGGCTTCGGCGTCCGCGGTGCGCCCCAGGAGTTCGAGCACGAGGGCGCTGTCGGCCAGCGGCCCGGCGCGCGCCGGACCCAAGGTGCGGTCCAACACCTCATCGAAGAGCGTGAGCGCCCGCGCCGGATCGCCGCTCACCGCGAATGCGGTCGCGGCGGCGGCCCGAATCCGGGGCGAGACTCCCTCACCGCCCGCCTCCAGCACGCGTTCGAAGAGTGCCGCGGCGGTCCCCGGGTCGCCTCCCCGCAGGCGCGCGTCGGCCAGCCAGCGGGCCGCGCTGAGCGACGCCCCCTCCAGGGCTTCGCCGGGCCCGGGCACGAGGGGAGCGAGAACCTCGGCGGCAGCGCCGGGGTCCCCGGAAAGCAGTTGTACCCGCGCCCAGCCAATCTCGAACGCCGGTTCCCCCGGATACCGGGCCGCGGCGGCTTGTGACACGCGCGCCGCCTCCGCCACCTCACCGCCGTCGAGCAGCAGTCCCAGCAACTCCACCCAATCGTCCCGGCCCCCGTCGCCGACCGCGGCGAGCAACAGGTCGCGGCGGCGGGCCCGGAGCCGGCTCTGCTCGTAGCCCGCGAGCAGCCGCCGCCCTTCGGCGGCCAGATCGGGATCCGGATCCTGGGCCAGCAACTGCCCGAGCCGGAAGCGAACGGCCGCATCGGCGGGTGATTCGGTGACGGCCCTCCGGAGCCAGGTGATCGCTTCCGCGCGCCGTCCCAGGAGGGCGAGGCCGCGGCCGAACTCATAGGCCGCACCGGCCGGAGCCCTCGGCGCGGAGGCCGCTGATTCGAGGAGGGGCAACGCTCCCCGGTAATCGTCTCCGGCGAGATACAACCTCCCGCGTTCGAGGGCCAGGGCCGCGGAATCGCCCGGAGCGGCGGAGCCCAGCACCTGCCCGGCTTCGTCCGTAAGACCGGACTCCCGGAGTTCGGCCGCGAGTTCCACCCGGAGCGGCTCGGGGAGCGGGGCGTCAAGCGCCAGCAGTTCGCTCAGGACGGCGCGCGCCTCGCCGTCGCGGCTCAGCATGGCGAGCAACCGGATGCGCAGGGCCAGCGATTCAGCGTCCCGGGGACCGGCCTCCAGCGCCGCGACCGCGGCCGGGTAGTCGAGCAGCCCGACGTGCGCCTCGGCACGCAGGCGCTCCAGCGCCGGGTACTCACCCCGCGGCCCGGCCGCGTCGATTGTTTCGAGTGCCGCGAGGAAATCCTGCTCCCGGAGCCGCTCCCGCGCCTCTGCCAGCAACTGCGCGTCGGGTTGGCCTGCCCCGGGCGCTCCCCAAAGCAGCAGGGTCAGGGCGAGCGCCGTCATGGCCGCCGGTCCCGGACCTCCGGTCAGGGCGTCACGGTCAGGGAAACAGCTTCGTCCTCGCCGAGGAACTCGTCGTTCGAGTGGAAGAACCAGCTCCGCTTCGCCGGCAGCCGCAGCCCGTTGTTCTCGATTTCCCCGTCAAGATGGATGTACTCGCCGTCGTTCGCGGATTCGTCGTGGTAGAAGCGGTAGCCGACCATCCGCGCGGTGTCGGGGTGGAAGTAGAAGTACCAGGTGTCCCCGCCGACCTCGGGGTCGTAGGTGACCCGGACCTTGAGGGCGTCCTGGCCGTTATAGGAATCCATCACCGGCTCCGGGTCCACGATGGTTCCCGGGTCGCGGAGCTTCATCGGGAGGCCCCAGAGGAAGAGGTAGTAGTTCCGGAGCCGCATCACGCCTTCGGCGCCGAGGTTGTGCTCGCCCAGCGCCGCCTCGTCGAGCTCTTCGTCGCCGTCCACGGCTCGCCGCAGGATTTCCTCACCGCGCACCGCGAAGGACACCACCGCGGCGTCGGTTTCGCGACTCACCTCCATCGCGCCGCGTCCCGGCGCCATACCCACTTCGACGGCTCGGGTAACCCCGTTCGGCCGCGACTCCATGATCCGGAGCGCGATCTCACCGCTGTCCCAGAGTCCTCCCGGATCGTGGTAGGCGATGGACTTCGCGATGAGCGCCTCGGAAGCGGGAACCGCGGGACCTGATGGTTCCGGCTCCGGAGCTGCCGGCTCCGTGCCGCATCCGACGGCACCTGCGCTCAGCGCGGCCGAGAGCACGAAATCACTACATCGCATCGGGAAACCCCTCCGTCAGACTTTGGTCCGATTCTGCGAAACCGACCGGTTATTTCCCCGGCTGGAATGCCTGAGTCAAGAAATACGGAAAGTGGAGCCCCTGAACGAACCCGTAGTTCCCCGGTCCCTCGTCTGGAAGCCGCTCCAACATCCCGAGCTTCACCATTTCGCGGAGGGAATTGTCGAGGACGCTCCTCTCTTCTCGTGTCAGATGCGGGGCAAGGTCACTCCGTTTGAATCCCCCAAGCGGAGCAATCTCGGGGATGGTTCGGAGAAGGGCTCGATATCGTCCACTCCTGATCCGGTCGAGCACCTGAACCTCGACGTACTTCCGGCCCACGATGTCCGCCGCGGCCACGATTGCCCGGCGCGCGTCGGCTTCGGAGATCGATGAGCGCGTCGCACCGCGAAACGCCGCATCACCGATCTCGTGCGCGAGGACCGGCAGACCACCGGCGAAGGTCACCAGTGACTGGAGTGCGTCCGGTTCCGCTTCGATCCCGACGCTCGCGAAGGCGCGCCGGAAGAAATCCCCGGCATCGTCCGCGGACCACGGTGGAAGATCCACAAGGTCGAAAATGCGGGCGACGGACTCGTGCTGGCGCACGACACGGCGGCGAATTCGGTCGCTCCCGGCGAACAACAAGAAGACAGGAAAGTCCCCACCATCAAAGGCAACCGTATCCACGAGATTCTTGAGCCAAGTTGCGAAGGCCGGCGAATCCGCAAGGCCGTTGATGTCATCCAGAACCACGAAAAGGCCCCGCCGATGCTCGGGAAGCGCCTTGATCACTTCCCGAATCGCAGCATCGAAGCGGTTCGTAAGGGAAACCAGCTCCTCGGGCCGCGGCGCGAACTCCACCGAGGCGCCGAACAGGCCGACCTTGCGGATTCGTTCGCCGAACAGCGCCTTGATCCGGTCCCACCACGGTTCGGTCCGTGCCACGTTGGCGAGTCGCGCGAACGTGCGCTGCACCACGTCCTCGGGGCTGCCCGCCCCGCCGAGCCCCACGTAGAGCGCCAGAAGTCCAAGCTCCTGTTCACCCAGCCGGGTGGCCAGGCGGGCGAGGGATGACTTGCCGATTCCTCGTTCACCGACAAGAAACCCCACGTGCAGCCGGCCGCCACGCGCCCCACGCGCTCGCTCGAAGAGCGCTCGGACCTGCTCCTCGCGCCCGACGAACAGGTCCGACGGCACCGGCTGACCCGGTGTGAATGGGCTTGTCTCGGGTTTGGTGAAGGGCGCCATCGAATCTATGGCCAGCATACCGGGAGCCCGGGGAGACCTACGCCCGTCACGTTCCTTCCGGTTCGGCAGGCGGCCCACCGAACTCGATTCCCTGGGCGAGCGGCAGATCGTTCGACCAGTTGATGGTGTTCGTCTGCCGGCGCATGTAAGCCTTCCAGGCGTCGGAGCCGGATTCGCGGCCGCCGCCGGTGTCCTTCTCGCCGCCGAAGGCGCCGCCGATCTCGGCCCCCGAGGTCCCGATGTTCACGTTCGCGATGCCGCAGTCCGAGCCCCGCGCGGAGAGGAAGGTCTCGGCTTCCCGCAGGCTGTCGGTGAAGATCGCCGAGGAAAGGCCCTGGGGTACGTCGTTGTGGAGGCCGATCGCCTCTTCCAGCGACTCGGTTTCGAGGACGTAGAGGATAGGGGCGAAGGTCTCTTCGCTCACGAGCGGCGACTGCGCCGACATCCTCACGATCGCCGGCTCCACGTGGTTCGGGCCGATGTCGGGCCGGCGCGCACCGCCGCAGACAACGGCGCCACCCTCGGCCGCCGCGCGTTCCAGCGCTTCCTGCATCGAGTCGACCGCGGCCGCCGAAATGAGCGGTCCCATCAGCGTGGAGGAATCGAGCGGATCTCCGATGGGGACCTGCCGGTAGGCGTCCGCGAGCCGCTCCACCAGCGGCCCGGCGATCTCCCTGTCCGCGAGCACCCGGCGGGTGGTGGTGCAGCGCTGCCCGGTGGTGCCGACCGATCCGAAGACGATGGCGCGCACCGCGAGATCCAGATCGGCGTTGCGGCTCACCACGACGGCGTTGTTGCCTCCGAGCTCGAGGAGGCAGCGTCCCAGCCGTCCCGCGACCTCGGTGGCGACCTTCCGGCCCACCCGGGTCGAACCGGTGAAGGAAATCAGCGGCAGCCGCCGGTCGGAGGCGAGTGCGGCCCCGAGTTCCCCGCCGCCCACCAGCAGGTTGAAGACCCCGGAGACGCCGTGGTCGTCCATCACCCGGTTGGCGATGTTCTGGACCGCGACGGAACAGAGCGGGGTGTGCTCCGACGGCTTCCAGATCACCGGGTCGCCGCACACCGCGGCGATAGCGGCGTTCCAGGACCAGACCGCCATCGGGAAGTTGAAGGCGGTGATCACCCCGATCGGCCCGAGCGGATGCCACTGCTCGAACATCCGGTGGCCGGGCCGCTCCGAAGCCATGGTGAGCCCGTAGAGCTGGCGCGAAAGTCCCACGGCGAAGTCGCAGATATCGATCATCTCCTGAACTTCGCCGTGTCCCTCGGCCCGGATCTTTCCGGCTTCGAGCGCGATCAGATCCCCGAGCGGCTCCTTGTCGTCGCGCAGCGCGCTTCCCAGGTCCCGGACGAGGTCACCGCGTTTCGGGGCGGGCAGTTCGCGGAACGAACGGAAAGCCTCGGTCGCCTCGGTCACGACCTGCCCGGCCGCCCGGGCGTCGGCGGGAACGACGCTCGCGATGGGCTCGCCCGTCGAGGGGTTCAGCGAGACGAGCGGCCGTTCGCCGGTGAGGATCCAGCCCTCCGGGCCGGTACAGGCGCCGGGGACGCCGTCGCCGAGCCCCAAACGATCCAGAACGGTGTGCATGTCGCCCGTATCGTAAAGGTGAGAACCGACCGCGCCTTAGTTGAGGACCTGGTATCCGGGCTCGTCCTCGATTACGAGGATTCGCTGGTTGGCGGGAACGTTGCGCAGCACCCGGTGGCCGCCGCCGGGCCAGCGGATGGTGACCTCGGCCACCGTCGGGTGCTGGCCGAGCCCGAACTCCAGGATGGGGCTCGGCGTCACTCCGAAGCCGCCGCCGACCGCAACCTCCTGAAACTGGACCGGTGCATCGGGAGCATCGGTGACCCGGAGTTCCACCTGGGCCCCTACGGCGTCGGGATGGAGGCTCGACGCCTGGAGCTGGATGTGCAGCCACCCGTTCGGGTGGCGCAGTTGGGAGGCGGGGTTTCGGTAGAACCGGCTCTTCTGGCGGTCTCCCGGGAACGCGCCGCCGATGGGCACGAAGAGGTCCAGGTCCCCGTCGTGGTCCCAGTCGGCGAAGGTCGCGCCGTGCCCCTTCCCCAGGTCGTCCACGCCCGCTGAGGCGCTCACGTCGGCGAAGGTCCCGTCACCCAGGTTGCGGAACAGGCGGTTGGCCTCGAACCGTTCCATGGGAGGAGCGCCGACGCCGATGAAGATGTCGAGCCAGCCGTCGTTGTCGTAGTCGCCGAAGGTGGCGGCCATCGCACCCAGATTCCAAGAGAGTCCGGCGTCTTGGCTCACGTCGGTGAAAGAACCGTCGCGGTCATTCCGGTAGAGCGCCAGCCGGCTCCCCTCGGCGACCGCCTTCCCTTCGATGCGGCTCTGGAGGGCCACTTCCATATCGGACGCGAATCCGACGATGAAGATGTCGAGCCAGCCGTCGTTGTCGTAGTCGAAGAAGAACCCGACGAAACCCTCGTGCGGTGCGCCGAGACCGGCCGTCGCGGTGACGTTCTCGAATCCTGCGCCCTCGAGATTGCGATAGAGCAGGGGGCGGTCGAAGAAGTTGACGACCAGCAGGTCGGGCCAGCCGTCGCCATCGTAGTCCCCGAACGCAGATCCGACGGAGCGTCCGTGGTCCGCCACCCCCATCGCCGCCCCGCGCTCGACGAATCGGCCCTCCGGCGCCCCCAGGAAGAGCTCGTTGGGCGCGCCGCCCCGGGTAGCCACCCCGTTCGCGACATACAGATCGAGCAGGCCGTCGCGGTTCACGTCGGCGACGGCCGCGGTGAACCCGTCCGCCGGGCTCGCCACCCCGGCAGCCGCGGCCACGTCCACGTAGCGGCCGCCGTCGTTGCGGTAGAGACTGTTCTGGTCGTCGCCGTCCCAGCCGTCGCGGGTCACGTAGAGGTCGGGATCGCCGTCCCGGTCGTAGTCGAAAAAGAGCGCCGACCAACCGCCGCGCGGATCGAAGAGCGCCGCGTCGAGGGCCGCGGACGTGAAGCTCGCGGCGCCCTCCTCGCGCAGGCGGTTCCGGTAGAGCGCGTGCGGATCCCGGATCCCGAGGGCGACGAGATCGAGGTCCCCGTCCCCGTCGAAATCGGCCCAACCGCTGCCCCGGGCGCGCGACCACCGCTCGATCCCGACCTCGGCCGAGACTTCCTCGAACCGAAACGGCGAGCTCGCGCCGCGATCCGGGATCGCCAGCCGGTAGCGCTCCGGCAGCGCGCCCGGGTCGTCCCCCGCCTGCTCCGCGGCGACCATCAGGTTCCAGCGTGGTTCGAGCATCCCGGGCTCGAGATCCACCGCTTGCCGCAGCGCCGCGGAGGCGGGACCGGGGGCGCCCAGCCGCATCAGGGCCGCTCCCAGCGCCCGGAGGGTGGTGGGACTGTCGGGGGTTTCGCGAAGCACCACCTCGAAGTCGGCGGTGGCCGCCGCGAAGTTGCCGAGCCGCAACTGCGCGATCCCCCGCCAGTGGTACTGGCGCGGGTTCTGGCCGTCGAGCGCGATGGCGCGGGACAGGTGGTAGTCGGCCAACCGCAAGCTCGTGTAGCCGCGCTGGATGTAGGCGAGCCCCACGTAGAAGTGCGCTTGGTGGTGGTCCGGGTCCAGGGCGATCGCGTAGCGGAAGAGTTCGATGGCGCGGTCGTTGTTCCGGAGGCCCACCATCCGCAGGCCGTGCTGGAAGTGCTCTTCGGCTTCCTGTTGGCGGATGTCGGGGACGCCGTCCTGCGCCGCGGCCTGAATCAGTGGCAGCACCGCAAACGCCAGTGCAAGCGCCAGCGTCGGCGGGAACGAGCGTTTCACGCCGGTGACGATACGAGAAAGGGGCGGGGGCCCGAAGACCCCCGCCCCAAGACGCGCGATGCGCGCCGTCAGTAGGTGATCTTGACGCCGATCATGAGCCGGCGCGGATCCACGAACCGCTCGCCGACCCCGAACACACTCGAACCAAAGGTCTGGGACGCGACGTCTTCAGGAGATGTCGCGTTCATCAGGTTGAGCGCATCCACGAACACCTCGAACCGGGTCGTGTCGGCGAGGAACGTCGTCCTCGAAACCCGGAAATCCAACAGGTTCTGGTCGTCGAGCCGCTGCGACCCGGGGCTCTCCAGATAGACGCTTCGGCCGCCCTGGGGCAGGACGTCTCGCTCCACCCGTTCGCTCGCCCCCCACGGCTTGCCGTTGAAGTAGGCGTAGTTCCAGCCGAAGAGGATGTCGTAAGGCAGGAGCAGCGTCCCGGTGATCCGGAAGGTGTGGGTCCGGTCGTTCAGCAGGTTCCCGGCTGCGTTGATGAACTGGTTCGGGTCCTTGGCCAGCGAACTTCCGTACACGCGGGTGGTCTGGCTCGACGCCGCCCCGAACCCGCTGGAGGGAAGAAGCCCGTAGGCCTTCGACCAGACATAGGAGACCTGCGCCTGCCAGTTGTCGGACATCCGCTTGTCGAGGCCGAATACGAAAGCGTTGTAGTCCATGTACATCGGATCGCAGCGGTAGGAAACACCCTCGCAGTCCACGTTGCTCAGACGGTAGAGCCGCTGGTTGGGATCCGAGGTGATGGGATAAACGTCTAACGTCTGACCGTTGCTGAAAGTGTGCGGAACGGTCGTGTAGGTCGCGTTGTCCACGTTCCAGCCCAGCAGGTCGTTCTGATCCTTGCGGACGTAGGTGAAGTTGAACGCCAGGCTGGTGCCGAGCTCCCGATCGAAGCCGATCGACATCTGGTCGGTGACCGGCGACCGGGAATTGGGGTCATATCGGCTGTCGGTGCTCGCCTCGTATTTCGGACCCTCGATGTCGTACCTCCCGGTGTCCTCGTTCCAGTAGAACTCCTGCTGGCTGCCCTGTCCGGGATGGAGAGCGTGCAACTCGCCAGTGATCGCGGTCCGGTAGAAGCGCCCCCAGTTGCCGCGGAGGACGGTCCTGGCGTCGTCGTCTAGCCGGATGTTGAAGCCGAGCCGCGGCCCGATGTTGGTCCAACTGAACTGCTCTCCCGCACCGGACACGGTTCCCTGCTCGTCGAAGGTGAGCGCCACGAGGTCGTTTACCAGCAGGTCGTCCACGTCCTGGCTGAGACCGCGCACCGACTCAATCCGCACCCCCGCGGACACGGTGACGCGGTTCCCGACGTTGATGAGGTCCTCAACGTACGCGGACGTCTCCTTGAACTGGCCCCCGATGTTGTAGGTCGTACCGGTGAGGATCCCGTAGGGACTGCCGTCGCCGTTGATGTAGTAGCGGACCCCGCCCGGGTAGTTGGGGCCAGGAACGTAGCCGCCGTGGATGCTGTGGGAGCCGTCCGTGTACACGACGCCGAACTTGAAGTCATGGTCCGCGCCCATCCAGTCGCTGGCGAAGTGGCTGACCTTGGCCTTCACGTCGGTGCGGGCCTGCTTGAAGATGTCGTACCACGTGTAGCCACCGTAGTGAAATCCGTTGTCGATGTCGACGGTGTTGGGGACTCCGGGGTTGTTCGACTCGCTCAGGTCACGCGGAGAGTAGAAGCCCGATACTCCGACCTCATAGAAGGTTTCGGAGCTCAGGACGTGGGTGATGCGCCCGAAGGTCACCGAGGGGTTCTTGCCGCTGAAGGTCGCGATCGTGGAGAAGGGGCGGGTCACCGACGGCGTGGCTGGAATGACCCAGATGTCGTCGTGGTAGGTGTGCATGAACTTGACGTTCGGGGTGAGATCCGCCGTCAGTTTCCAGAACATGCGGTGAGCGCCGAACTTGCGGGGGAACTGCGGATCCGCCCCCGGCTGGGTGTCCCAGTCCTGCAGGTACTGGTAGTTGGCGTACAGCCACGCCCGGTCCCGGATGATCGGCCCCCCGCCATGGATCGTGTAGTCGTCGTAGCGGTCCCGGTTGTACCCCCAGCCGCTCGGGTCCTCCTCGCCGTCGGCGTTCAGCTTGATGGGCTGCGTGGTCAGCGAGCTGTGCTGCTTGTAGCCGGAAGCCGTGATGGTGATGTCGTTCGTGCCCTGCTTGGTCACCACGTTGAAGACGGCCCCCGCCGCGCTTCCGTGCTCCGCAGACGCCCCGAGGGAAACGATCTCCATTTCCTCGATCAGGTCGGTGGCGGGCCACGGCCAGGCGGCGCCGGACACCGGGGCGGTGAAGTCCACCCCGTCCATCAGGTACTTGTTCTCGTCCACTCCGGAGCCGAACGCGGAGACGCGGCTGCTGGTCCCGCTCGTCGGGTTCGTGGCCGACATTCCGGGCGCCGACTTCGTGAAGTCGAAGAAGCTGAACCGGCGGAGCGGAGTGTTCTCCATGTATTCGCTCGAATAGTTCGTGGACACCCCGGACTTCCGGGTGTCCACCACCGGGGTCTCTCCGGTGACCGTCACGGTCTCGGCGACGGTGGCGAGGGTGAGGGAGGCGTTCCGCTCGACCGTGCCACCAACCAGCACCTGCATCCCCTCCTCGATGTACGTCCCGAAGCCCGGGAGTTCGATCGTCAGGGTGTAGTCGCCGGGAGGCAGGTTGGGGAAGCGGTATTGCCCGGAGGCGTTCGTGACCGCCATCCGCGGACCGCCGGGAAGCTGCTCCGAGGCGACGCTCACCGTCGCCCCCGGAAGCACGAGTCCCTGATCGTCGGAGACGCTCCCCAGAATCGTGCCGGTGATTTGGCCGAACGCCGGGCCGGCGGCAAGGACGAGCCCGAGCGCCAGCAGGCTTCCAACCATTCTTCGAGTCATGGCCATCAAATCCCCTCGATAAGAGTTACGGAACATTGGAGACCGGCTGGAGCCGGCTTCATTGCAACTCCCGACGTTACGCGGCTTTAGCCCCGCGTGTCAATCGGCTATTGCCGGTGGCTGAATTGCTCGTTCAGACCTGCGGCGAACCTCTTGTCGGGAATCGGCGCCACGCCGTTCAGAACACCCAGGGCTCCTCGCGCACCATGGTCGCCTCGCAGCCGAGCGCGGTGTTCAGGGCCCGCCGGACCTCGAACATGTGAGGTCCGGGCCGTGCATCCAGCAGCGGATGTCAACGCGCCGGTATCCCGTCCCCTTCCGGGCGCCCCGGTAGTGCGGGAGTGGCGCGCTGCCGGCCTGGCTGGCGCCCGGTCAGGCGTCGCTTGCCGGCAGCATCGATAGCCGTTCGCAATGCGCGGGACGGACCACCCCGAAGTGCCGGCGATCCAGGGTCGCCACCTTCGTCTCTCCGAGCGACTCGCAGACGGCAATCACCGCCGCATCGACGAATCCCGGATCCAGGTACTGGTACTGCCGCTCAAGTTCAGCGGCGCGCTGTCGTTCCGATGCGCCGAGCTCGGCCACGAGGTAAGCCCCTGCGTTGACATCCTCGATGAAGATCCGCCAGACGTCCGGCTCGAGGCGCTTGCGAATCCAGGAGTCGATTTCGACCAGGGTCGGCGCCACGATGACGAGCGGCTCCCGAGCTTCACTGAAGAGGCGCGAGCAGACCTCGTGCCGGGCGTCATCCCGATCGAGGGCCGCCAGGACCGGGCCGGTGTCGAGCACCAGGGCCATCAACTGAGCCAGGAAGTGCTCGCCGGAGAATCCTCGTCCTCGACGCTTCGGTGGGACAGGTTTGCGCCCCCGCTCCGCCCAATCCCCAGCCGGGGCCGCTCCCGGGACCGGATTTCCGAGGCTTGGCGCGACACGATTTCGCTCAGGACGGCGTTCAGGGAAACGCCGCGCCGCCCCGCCTCGGCGCGCAGGGTCTCCAGATCGTCCGCTTCGGCAGTAAGGGTGGTGCGGCGTTTCATGGTGGAATTGAGCCCAGCATCAGCATCTGATGCAGGAATCACGATCTTTCTCGACGCGCGACCACAAGACAGCTACCGCAGCGCCGGCGCATCCCTTCAGAATACCCAGGGCTCCTCGCGCATCATCGTGGCCTCGCAGCCGAGCGCGGTGTTCAGCGCCCGGCAGACCTCGAACATCCGGCTGGACCCGAGGCGGCCGATCCATTGGTGCAGATCGGCTCGCGGGACGGTCTGGACATGGTCCAGATTCACTACGGAGTCCTGATTCAGACCCTCGAACCTTCCCACGCCCACCTCGCTTCGGATACCCCGAATCGTGGTCGTGACGGGCGCCACCACCACGGTGTGCATCCGGTTCACGACATCGTTCCGGGTCAGCACCAGCACCGGACGCCGCCGATCCGGTGGAGCGAACCGATAGAACCAGAGGTCACCACGCCTCAGGGTTCGCGCCACGCCGCGGCCGCCTCCGTCCAGCCTTCGAGTTCCTCCTCAATGGGTGGGAAATTGGGTCCATAGCCGTGGGCGTACTCCTCGGCGATCGTTTTTTCCTCGCGGCGGCGAAGGTAACCCTCCGCGATCCGCCGAACGACCTCGGAGCGGCCCAGCTCGCGCACGAGCTCGTCCGCGTCGAAGCGCGCAAGCAGATCCTCGGAGAAATTGATCTGTACAGCCTTCATGTGGACAATTTACCATAGAAACATATGGGTGACATCCAACATCACCGCCCGCTCCAATCACCGGCGCCGCGAGGCTCGGGCGATAATCGCCGCGTGACCGAGTCCCGCCCCCACCGGTGGTTTTCCGGGGCTGGAGCGGCCGCCGTCGCGCTCCTCGCGGCTGGCTGTGCCGGGCTTCCCGGCGGAGCCGATCCCGTCCGGCCCCTGAACGTAGTGGTCGTCACCCTCGACACGCTGTCGGCGCGGCACCTCAGCCAGTACGGCAACCAGCGGATCGAGACGCCCGCTTTCGGGCGGGTCGCGGCCGAGGGGATCCTCTTCGAGCAGGCGACCGCCACCGTGCCGCTCACCCTGCCCTCCCACACCTCCATGTTCACCGGGACCTACCCGATGTTCAACGGAGTGCGGGACAATGGCGGCTACTACGTCCGGGACGACTCCGAGACTCTCGCCGAGGTGCTGGGCGCGGCCGGATACCGGACCGGGGCGTTCGTCGCCGCCTTCGTCGTCGATTCCCGCTGGGGTCTCGATCAGGGCTTCGAGCGCTACCACGACGACTTCAATTTCCGCGAGTTCGAGCGCATCAGCCTCGACAGCGTGCAGCGCCCCGGGGACGAGGTCCTCGAGGCGGCCCTCGACTGGATGGACGGAGTAAAGGAGGAGCGGTTCTTCTCCTGGATCCACCTCTACGACCCGCACTGGCCCTACGAGGCCCCGGAGCCCTGGGCGTCCCGGGTCAGCGGCTACTCCGAAGCGCCCTACGACGCGGAAGTCCTGTTCACCGATTCCCTCGTCGGGCAGTTGCTGGACTGGCTGGACGAAAACGAACTCGCGGAGGACACGCTGCTCGTCCTGATGGGGGACCACGGCGAAAGCCTCGGCCGGCACCGCGAGGGGGCTCACGGGTTCTTCATCTACGACGCCGCGATGCAGGTTCCCTTCCTCCTCCGGGCTCCCTATCGCCAGATCGGCCGCGGGCTGAGGGTGCCCGCCCAGGTGCGCGGGATCGACCTGATGCCGACCGTCCTCGAGCTGGTGGGCGTGCCGATCCCCGGCGACGTGCAGGGAGCGAGCCTCGTGTCGCTGGCCGACGGCACGGAGACCGACCTCGGGCTCTGGGCCTACTCGGAAAGCCTCTATCCCCGAAACCACTACGGGTGGTCCCCGCTCCACTCGCTGCGAAACGGCCTCCTCCACTTCATCTCGGCGCCCCGCCCGGAACTCTTCGAGGTGTTCGACGATCCGCGCGAAACGCGGAATTTCGCCCCCGAGCGTCCCGGCCAGGTCCGGCAACTCCAGGCGCGGCTCGACCAGTTGATGGGCGAACTCGGGAGAGAAGACGCTGACGAACAGGCTCCCGAAACGCTCGACGAGGAGACCCGGGCCCAACTCGCCGCGCTCGGCTACCTGGGAGGTTCGTCCAGGGTTCGGGTGGCGGAGGGGGAGCCGCTCGCCGACCCCAAGGACAAGATCGTTCTCTACAACCTCCTCAAGGCGGCAGGCACCGATTCCACCGAAGACCGGATCGACGAAGCGCTGGCCAAGGTGCGGCAGGTGCTCGCCGACGACGCCGGCATCCTGGAGGCGCACCTGATTCTCGGCAACCTCTTCGTCAAGCGCGAAGACTGGGACGGCGCCATCGGGGCCTACCGGGAAGCGCTGGCGCTCGATCCCGAATACAAGTCCGCGATCCTGGGCCTCGCGGACGCCTACCGCCTGGCCGAGCGCTACGACGAGGCCGCCGCCGGCTACCGGCGCTTGCTGGAGCTGGACCCGAACGACAACAAGGCCCACTACCACCTGGCCGAAATCCACGCGGCGGAAGGAGAGTACGAGGAAGCCCTCGAGGTGCTCGCGGGACTCGAAGAGACGGGGGAGGAGCGGGCGCCGGCCCGCAATCTGAAGGGGGAGTGCCTCCTCAGCCTGGGGCGGCTCGACGAGGCCGAAGCCGAGCTGCGCCTCGCCCTTTCGATGGACGACCAGCTCTCGGACGCCTGGTACAACCTGGCCCTGCTGTTCGAGGAACGCGGCGACGGCTCGCGCGCCCTCGAGGCCTACGAGACCCGGCTCGAAATGGCCCCGAGGGATTTCCGGTCCCACTTCAACGTGGCGAAGCTCTACGGCGCGATGGGAGATCCGGCGCGAATGGAGGCGTCGTTCCGCGCCGCCATCGAGCACAACGAGGATTTCGCGATCGGATACCTCTATCTGTCCAAGGTGCTGCTCGACAAGGGAGAACTCGCCGCGGCGGAAGAGACGGCGCTTCGCGGCCTCGCGCTCGAGCCCGACCCGGAGATGGCCCCACTCGGGCATTTCGTGCTGGCCGACGTCTACAACCGGCAGGGCCGCACCGCGGAGGCGGAACGCGAGGTCCGCCGCGCCCAGTCCTACCGCCGATAACGCCGGCCAACAGTTCCAGCCGAGGAAATCAAGGTGCGGTTCGACCTGGTTTCGGATGTCCACCAGGACATGGGTTGGCGCGACCTGTCCGTCCGCACTGGCGATTCCGAGACGCTGGTGATCGCGGGCGATGTGGGCAACCGGGTCGAGGTGACAGTCGCCGCGGTGACCGCTCTGGCCCGGATCTATCGGGAAGTCGTGTTCGTTGACGGCAACCACGAGTTCTATTCGGCAGGAGGCGAGATCGACCGCACGCGGGATCGGCTCCAGGAAGCGTTCCCCGCGAACGTCCACTACCTGGACCGGAAGGGGCCGTTTCGTCTGGGCAACACCGCTTTCGCCGGCGCAAACGGCTGGTACCAGTTCCGGGAGCCGTCTTCCGGTTCGTTTCGAGCGCAGTCGGAGTGGTGGAGCTGGCGCTCCAACGACGCGCGGCTCGTTTTCCCCGGCGGCGACCCACGGCAGGCGCTGGAACGGTGGGAAGAATCGAAGCGCACCCTGTTCGGCCAACTCGAATGCGCCCGCGACGACCCGGCCGTCGAACACGTCGTGGTCGTGACCCACTCTGTTCCCCACTCGGGCGGTCTCCGGGATGGCTATGTGCCGGCGTCGAACGGCTCGTACTACAACGGGCTGTTCGAGGAGGCGAAGAAAGCTGGCGGCGGACTCCTCGGCAAGACCCGCGTCTGGTGTTATGGGCACACGCACCACCCGGCGTTCTTCCGCGACCGGACATCCGGTGCCGATGTCTGGTTCGCCGCCAACCCGCGCGGCTACCGCCACGAGCGACACAACGCGAGGCGCAACCGGACGATCGAGGTGGATGTGGAGAATCCCGGCTACTGACGCTCGCGGATCCGTAGCGGCGCCACCAATGCTCTCGTTCCATGCAATGCCAGCAATGCCTGCGTTAGCATTCCGAGGTTCCGAGGAGGGATCCCCGTGGCCAGCCTTTCCATCCGCAACCTCGACGAAAGCACGAAGAAACGTCTTCGAGTCCGCGCCGCCGAGAACGGGCGATCCATGGAGGCGGAAGCGCGCGCCATCCTGAGTTCCCGATTGGAGGATCCCGCCGCCACGGATCGAGGGCTCGGGTCCGCGATCCACGCCCTGTTCGCGCCTCTCGGCGGCACCGATCTGGAGCCCCTGCCCAGGGAACCGATTCCGGATCCTCCCGAATTTGACTAGCTGGGACCGCGCACCGTGTTCGTCCTCGATTCCAACGTGCTTTCTGAAGTGATGCGCGCACATCCGGAGCCCGCCGTACTCGACTGGATGGATCGGCAACCGGTGACGGAACTCTTCACGGCGGCGAACTGCGAGGCCGAAATCCGTTTCGGCATCGCCACGCTGCCGGCAGGCGGACGGCGTGAGGGCTTGCGCCGCTCGGCCGACCGGGTTTTCCGTGGTTTCCTGCGCGGCCGGATCCTCCCCTTCGACAGTGAAGCGGCGCAGCGATTCGCGGTGCTCGCCGCCGACCGGCGCCGCGCCGGACATCCGATGTCCATCAACGACGCCCAGATCGCAGCCGTCGCCGCATCCCACGGCGCAACGCTCGCCACTCGGAACACCCGTCACTTTCGCGAGTGTGGAATCCACATCATCAACCCGTGGGAAACCGCGTGAGGAACCCTGCCGCCGGCAGGACGACGGGACATACGGGAAGACTCTCGCCGCCGCGCGGCGGCCGGGAGCAAGACCTCAGGAGCAAGAACGATGAGAAACAAGACCGTCGCCGCCGGAGCGGCACTGGTTCTTTCCGCCAGTTGCGGCGGGGCGCCCGAGACCGAGATGGGCGATAACCCCTTCTTCAGCGAAAGCACCCTTCCCTACGGGTTGCCCCGTTTCGACCTCATCGAGGACAGCCACTACCGCGCGGCGTTCGAGCGCGGAATGACCGAGCAGCTCGAAGAAATCGAAGCCATCGCGGGATCCGCGGAGGAGCCGACGCTCGAGAACACCCTGGTCGCCATGGAGCGCTCGGGCCGGCTCCTCGACCGGGTGGCGCGGGTCTTCTTCAGTCTTTCGTCCGCCGATACGAACGACGAGATCAATGCCATCCGCGCCGAGATGGCGCCGAAGCTGGCGGCGCACTCCGACCGGATCCTCCTGAACGCCGACCTCTTCGCCCGGGTCGCGACGCTCTACGAAACCCGGAACGACGGGGACCTCTCCCCCGAGGAGGTGCGCCTCGTGGAGCAGTACCGGCGTGACTTCACCCGCGCCGGCGCCCTGCTCTCCGAGACCGAGAAGGACCGGATGCGGGAAATCAACGCCGAACTCGCGTCGCTCTCGGCGGCCTTCAGCGAGAACACCCTGGACGAGGTGAACGCGTCCGCGGTGGTGGTGGACTCCGCGGAGGAACTCGCCGGACTCTCCGAAGGTGAGATCGCGGCGGCGGCCGAAGCGGCGAAGGCCCGCGACCTGGACGGCAAGTACGTGATCGCGCTGCTGAACACGAGCGGCCAACCGGCGCTGTCATCGCTCGAGGACCGCGCGCTGCGCGAGCGGATCATGAAGACCTCGCTCGCGCGGGGCAGCCGCGGCGGGGAGCACGACAACCGCGAGGCGGTCGTGCAAATCGCCGCCCTTCGCGCCGAGCGCGCCGCGCTCCTCGGCTACCCACACCACGCGGCCTTCATCCTCGAGGAACAGACCGCGCAGACCATCGAGGCGGTGAATGAACGCCTCTCGAGCCTCACTCCCGCCGCGGTGGCGAACGCGCGCCGGGAGGCGGAGGACCTGGCGGAGCTCGCCCGCTCCGAGGGCAACGACATCGAAGTTGCGGCGTGGGACTGGTCCTACTACACCGAGAAGCTCCGGGCCCAGCGTTTTTCGTTCGACGCCTCCCAGCTCAAGCCGTACTTCGAGATGAACGGCGTCCTGGAGAACGGGGTCTTCTTCGCAGCGAGCCAGCTCTTCGGGCTGACATTCGAAGAGCGGCCCGAACTGCCGGTCTATCACCCGGACGTGCGCATCTGGGAAGTGTTCGAGGAGGACGGCTCTCCGCTCGGGCTCTTCATCGGCGACTTCTATGCCCGGCCCTCGAAGCGGGGCGGCGCCTGGATGAACGCCTACGTCTCACAGTCCGGCCTGCTGGGAACGCTGCCGGTGGTCGCGAACCACCTGAACGTCCCCAAACCGCCGGAGGGGGAGCCCACGCTATTGACCTTCGATGAGGTCATCACCATGTTCCACGAGTTCGGGCACGCACTCCACGGCCTCTTCTCGAACGTGCGGTATCCCTACTTCTCCGGGACTTCCGTCCCGCGCGACTTCGTGGAATACCCGTCCCAGGTGAACGAAATGTGGGCCACCTGGGAGGAAGTGCTGCGGAACTACGCCGTTCACTACGAGACCGGCGAGCCGATCCCGGCAGACCTCCTCGACCGGGTGCTCTCGGCGCGCACCTTCAACCAGGGCTTCGCCACCACCGAGTACCTGGCCGCGACGTTGCTCGACCTGGCCTGGCATCAACTCGGCGTGGGCGAGACGCCCGACGCCGATGGCGTCCTCGCGTTCGAGGAGGCCGCGCTCGAAGCGGCGGGCGTGGCCTTCGCTCCGGTGCCTCCGCGCTACCGGACCACCTATTTCTCGCACATCTGGAGCAGCGGCTACTCCGCCGGCTACTACTCCTACATCTGGAGCGAGGTGCTGGATGCCGATTCGGTCGAATGGTTCAAGGAGAACGACGGCCTCCGGCGCGAAAACGGCGAGCACTTCCGCGAGACCCTGCTCTCGAAGGGCGGCAGCATCGAGGCAATGGATCTCTTCCGCACCTTCCGCGGGCGGGATGCGGACGTGGAGCCGCTACTCCGGCGGCGCGGCCTGAACTGAGTTTCCGGGGCCTGTTCTCCGGTTCCGCCGGTAACTCCGTTCCGGCGGTCGCGTTCCACCTATGCGGTGATCGCCAGCGGATGACCGACCAGGCGCTCATCCGTCGTGAGCAGCCGCAGACCCTCGACCTGCGCCTGGACAAGGAGCAACTCGTCGAATGGGTCGCTGTGCGTGATGGGTGTGCGGAGTGGCTCGGCCGCATGGCGCATCGTCAGCGGCAGCAACACCAGGTTCAGCTTCCCCAAGGCGGCAACCACCGTTCGCGGATCGAAAGGGCTTTTTCGCTCGCCCGTTCGGTTCCGGGATTCGTACTTGAGACGCATCTCCCACACCGACACCGCGCTGACATGAAGCGGGGTGTCCTGACGCTCGAACAGGCGCCGCTCGCGGTCCGACAGCCTCCCGCGGGCCCTCATCAGCGTGTAGAGGTAGGAGGTGTCCAGGAGAATCCCCACCCCGCACCTCTCGTCTAGTCGCTGTCCTGATCGAGTCCCAGGACCTTGCGGCTGAGCGCCGGGTCGTGAAGCGCGGCAATCATTGCCTCGGCCTCGTCCGGCGGCGCCTCTTCAATACCGTGGTCCCGACACACCTGCTCGAGTCGGCCAAAGTCGAGACCGCCGCACCGCCGCCACCGTACGAGTTCCACCACCGGCTGGCCGTATCGCGTGATGACGACCCGCTCGCCTGCCTCGGCGGCATGGACCAGTTCGGAGAATCGCGTTCTGGCGTCTCGCAGGGCTAACTCCACGATGTTGTCCTCCTCGATCAGCCCTATTCTAGAGATGTAGTCACAGCGCGTCCACAATCCCGTTGCGGGTCACGGAGTCTTCGGAGCGCGCCCTTCCGGGCCCGCACCCTCCTACTGTTCCCTCAGCGCTCCGATCACGCTGCGGCGGGCGGCGCCCACCGCCGGCAGGAAGCCCCCGATGGCGCCGATGACCAGGGCCAGCACGATTCCCTGAGTCAGGAGTTCGGGGGTTACCTCGAAGGCGAAGGCCACCTGGCTGAAGGAGGCCCAGTTGATCGTCGCCGCCCGGAACCCGTCGAACAGGAACCAGGACGCCGCGCCGCCCGCCGCTGCGCCGATCAGCCCGAAGACGAGCGATTCGATCATCACCGAGATCACGATCGGCAGGCGGGAAAACCCGAGGGCGCGCAGGGTCGCGATCTCCCGGGAGCGCGACGACACCGCCGCGTACATGGTGTTGAGCGCCGCGAAGATCGCGCCCGCCGACATCATGACCACGATGATCCAGCCGACGACGGAGATGAACACCTCGATCGGCTCCGACTGCGCGGCCAGGTAGGTGGTCTGCCGCTGGGCGCCGAGGCTCACGCGCGGGTCGTCGGTGAGCGCCGCCTCGAACGCATCGAACGCATCGGCATCCCGGAGGCGCACCAGCGCCACGTTCCAGGAGTTGCCGCGCTGGTACATCTGCTGGAGGATGCGGTTGTCGGTCCAGATCTCGGACTCGGCGATCCCGCCTCCCGCGGTAAACCGGCCGACCACCTCCCAGGAGGCGCGGCCCACGTCAATGCGGTCGCCGACGAGCAGGCCTTCGAAGGCGCCGGCGGCGCCGTCACCGACGATGACCTCGTTCCGGCCCGGCTCGAAGTTCCGTCCTTCGACGATCTCGAACTGCTCGCGCAGCGCGAAGCCGGCCGCCTCGACCCCGCGCAGCGGCACGTTGGCGTCGGTACCCGCGCCGATCTTCTTGCGGTCGATGATGACGAAGAGTTCCGGCGAGACGAGTGGTCCGTCCGGACCGCGCGCCACTCCCGGCGCCTCCCACAGCACCTGGATGTCCTGATGGTTCAGGATGCTTGCGGACTCGCCGGTGGAGCCCGAACGGAGCACCACCGCCACGTCGTCGCGGGCCTGGCCGGTCACCACGGACCGGAATCCGGCGGCCATCGAGAGCACCGCCACCAGGACCCCGACGACCCCGGCGATGCCGAAGATGGCGACGGCCGAAACGGCGCGGCGCTCCCAGATGGTTTCGAGGTTGTAGCGGGTCACCGCCTGGCACTGGCGTGCGAGCGATCCGAGTCCCATGGTCCCTGCCCCCCTACAGACGCCGCAGGGCCAGCGCCGTCTCGAGACGCATGGCCCGCCGCGCGGGAAAGATCCCGACCACGAGGCCGGTGACCACTGCCAGTCCGAGCCCGAGGAACAGGTCCTCGGGCCGCAGGAAGAGGCCCGGGAAATACGCCGCCAACGCCGGCCGCAGGACACGCTCGAGCCCGACGGCCAACACCATCCCCAGGAATCCCGCGGTGGTGACCAGGGTCACCGACTCCATGAGAACCAGGCGCTGCACCCGGCTGGAAGTGAACCCCAGCGCCTTCAGCAGCCCGATCTCGCCGATCCGCTCCCGCACCGACTGGGCCATGGTGTTGCCGGCGACCAGCAGGATGGTGAAGAAGACCGCGCCGAGGATGGAGGTGACGATCAGACCCAGGTTGCCGACCTGGTTGGCAAACCCCGCGGCGAACGCTCCCTCGGACTCGCTCTTCGTCTCGGCGGCGGAGTTCCGGAACGTGTCGTCGATCGCGGCGGCAACCTCCGCAGCGCGATCGGAATCCGCGATCCGGACCGCAAACCAGCCGATCTGCCCGCGCCCGAAGGAACGGGCTTCGTCGAAGAAGTCGTAGCGGAACAGGAACTGGGTCTCGTCGAAGCCTTCGACGTCGCTCTCGTAGACGCCGACCAGCTCGAACTCCCAGGCCTCGTCGCCACGACCCTCCTGTTGCCAGATCGTCGGCTGGAGCGGGATCCGGTCGCCGACCTCCCAGCCGAAGCGCTCCACGAGCGCGCGGCCGGCGATGGCCCCGTTCCGGGTCTCGATCCAGCGGAGCTTCGCCTCCTCCGGCACCGAGACTTCCGGATACATGTCGAGGTACTCGGCGGGCTCGACGGGGGACTGCATGAAGAAGTTCGCCGGATCCTGGTAGACGCCGCCGAACCAGGTGAAGTGCACCGCGTCGATGACCCCGGGGACCTCTTCCATGTCGGCCTCGTAGGACTGCGGCAGAAGCTGGAAGAGGGAGACCCGGTGCCGCACCACCAGCCGGTCTTCATTGGCGATGTCGACGCCCATGGAGAAGGCGGTCTGGAGCATCGAGAGCACCCCGAAGATCAGGAACGCGAACACCACCGACGAAAACGTCAGGAAGGTCCGCGTCTTCTTGCGGCGGAGCGCCGCGCTGATCAGCGTGAAGGAACTCATACGGCCGCCCCCGCCGGTTCGTGGGCGGGCAGCACGATCGTGCCGTCGTGTCCGCAGTCGGCGAGCTGGCCGTCCACCAGGTGGAGAATGCGGGACGCCCGCTCGGCCGCCTCCGGGTCGTGCGTCACCATCAGGACGGTCTTGCCCTGGTCGCGGTTCAGCGCCACCAGCAGATCGAGAATCTCGCCGCTCGTCGCCCGGTCGAGATCCCCGGTCGGCTCGTCGCAGACGAGGAGCGCCGGATCGTTCACCAACGCACGGGCGATGCCGACCCGCTGCTGCTCGCCGCCCGAGAGCTCCCGGGGACGATGTTTGCTCCGGTCGGAGAGTCCCACGATTTCGAGCGCAATCTCGACCCGGCGCCGCCGCTCCCGAGCCGAGAAGGAGGTCAGCAGCAGCGGCACCGCCACGTTCCGCTCCGCGTTCAGCGCGCCGAGCAGATTCGAGAACTGGAACACGAAGCCGATGTTGCGAGCCCGCCAACCGGCGAGTTTTCGTTCGGACAGGCTGTGGATCGGCGATCCGCCGACGATCACCTCTCCGCCGGTCGGCCGGTCGAGCCCGGCGATCAGGTTCAAGAGAGTGGACTTCCCGGAACCCGAGGGTCCCATGAGGGCCAGAAACTCGCCATTCGCCATGCGGAGGCTGAGGTCCTTCAGGACCGGAACGGGCGTTCGGCCCCGCTGGAAGACCCGGCTGACGCTCCGCACATCCACCATGGCTTCGCCCGTCGCTCCGTTTGTGTTCTGTGTTTCGGCCATGTCTTTCTCACTCATGCGGTTGTCTCCCGTTACTCATGGAGCTGCGGATGCTTCCACCACCTCCGCGCCATCCTCGAGACCCTCGAGGCCCTCCACTACGACCCGGTCGCCCTCGACCAGTCCGGAGAGCACAAAAACGTCGGACCCGCGCCGGTCGCCGAGCCGCACCGCCCGGCGCTGGACGCGTCCGTCGCGCAGCAGGTAGACGAGGTCCCGGCCAGTGTCCTGAAACACGGCTTCCGCCTCGACCAGGAGGCCCTCCGGGGCCTCCTCCGGTTTCGCTTCGGCGGACCGGAAACTCACCTTGACCCCCATGTCCGGCAGGATCCGGGGGTCCAGTTCCTCGAAGCCGATCCGCACCCGGACCGTGGCCCGGTCGCGGTCGGCCGTCGGGATGATCGCGATCACCCGGGCCGGGATCGTCCAGTCGTCGTAGGAGTCGAGGACGGCGTCCACCGGCTGCCCCGGCGATACCCGGTTGATATAGGCCTCGTTGACGTCCACCTCGATCTCCAGCGAGGTCATGTCCACGATGGTGCCGATTCCGGTGCGGGTAAACCCGGCGCCGCCCGCGATCGGGGACATCATCTCGCCGGGCTGCGCGTTCTTCGCGGTGATCACGCCGTCGAAGGGCGCCCGGATCACCATGTCCTCGATCTGCTGGCGGATCACCTCTACCTGCCGCTCCGAGACGCGGACGTCCTCGTGCTGCCGCTCGATGCGCGCTTCGAGGGTCGCGACCTCGCCGTTCACCTGGTCGAGGTCCGCCTGTCCGGCGACCTCCTGTTCCACGAGGCGCCGGGTCCTCTCCTGGCGCAGGCTCGCTTCGGCGAGTTGAGCCTCCACTTCGAGAACCGCCTTTCCGGCCGCCGCCGTCTGGGCGTCCGCGAGCCGGAGGGTGCGCTCCAGGTTGGAGGAGTCGAGCCGCGCGAGCACCTGGCCGGCGGTCACCTCCATGCCCTCTTCGATGGCGATTTCGGTGATCTGTCCCGCGGTCTTCGACGAAACGGTGGCCTGGCGGCGCGCCGTGACGTAACCGCTCGCGTTCAGCACCGTGGTGCCGGCGTCCACCGAGATCGAGCGAACCCGCCCCGTCCGCACCGCGAGCGCCTCCGGCTCCGACCCGAGCAGGAAGACGGCCGCAACGCCGCCGCCGATCACGAGCAGCCCACCGATGATCGCGGTGATGAGCGCGAAGGGACGCGAACCCCGCTGCTCCTCGCCGATCTTGAGTTCGGCGAGCCGGTCAGCGGGTTTCGGAGGGTTCATCTTGAGTCACCACGGACCTACGTGGCGTCTTTCGAGAAGGTTCCGGCTCTCGGACGGCGACGGACGGCCCTCATTTCCAAAGAACTTCCGCAGGCTACGTTTTCAATACGTGCGTGGCGCGCGAATGTTACCGACAAGGCCCGGCGGGGCGCGGCGGCAGGTCACCGCTCCGAGGCAACCAGCGTCTGCAACCGTTCGACGTGCCGCACCAGGGCGGCGCGGCCGGCGTCCGTGAGGCGGTAACGGGTCTGCGGCCGGCGGCGCACGAAGCGCTTGCGCTCCGTGACGTAGCCGCCCGCGATCAGTTTTCCGAGGTGCGCGCTGAGGTTGCCGTTGGTCGCCTTGACCGACTTCTGGAGATCGGTGAAGGTGGACCACTCCACCGCGACCAGCTCCGCGATGACCGCCAGGCGGACCCGGGACAGCAGGAGTTCATCCATGAGTGCGGCGGGTCCGGAGCACGACGGCCGGGACCACGAGCCCTGCGACCCAGCCGAGGGCGAGCGTTCCGTGGAACCAGGCCGGTACGAGACTGGCGAGCGCCGCGGCGGCGAGCAGCGCGATGCCGCCGAGGAGCAGGGGCCGGCTCGCCTGCAGGCCGACGGCCAGCAGCGCGATGCTCATTCCCCCGGCCCAGAACAGCGACATCGCATCCGCGGGAATCACCCGGTGCTGGGCAGTGAGATTCACCAGCAACAGGACTCCGAACGCCGCGCCGAACGTGATGCCCGCCTGGGTGTCGGTCCGCGTTTCGCGTCCGGTGTCATGACGGCGCGCGGCCCACACGCTGATGACGATGGCGAGCAGCATCAGCGGCAGTTGGAAGGACCCGTCGGACGGCGCCGGAACGCCGAGTGCCCGAGCCTGCTGTACTCCGTTGACGATCGCGGCGAACAGTCCCCAGGCGAGGAGGATGAGCGGCGGCATGTTCAGCGTGCGGTCAACGTCCCGAAGGATCCGGTCAACCAGCGCCAGGTCGTGGCGGGCCGTGGTCTCGTCCATGGGTGGCCTCCGTTCAGAGTAGTCTGTTTTATAGATTACTCTGATCTCGATGTCAAGCGGAGGAGCGCGCGCCACGGGACGCGCGGTACGACTCGCTACCGGAGGGAGACCTGCTGGTCCGCCGGCAGGGTCAGCAGGACGCCGTAGCCCCGGCAGCGGGGATCGTGGACGTAGTCGGGGATCAGGCCGTCCGGACGGAATCCGATCCGCATCTGGGCGGACACCGTCGGATCCTGGATCTCCCCCGCCACCAGCCGCTCGTAGTAGTCCCCGGCGCTCATCCGGCCGGCGGCCGCCCCGTAACCGTTCAGCATCCCCACGGTGAGCTGGCCGCGGAGTCCGAGGCGCACCGCGGTGGACTGCCGGGCCGCGTAGAGCGCCCGGGCGATGCCGCGGCGCCGCCAGTCCGGATGGACGCCGACATCGGCTCCGTAA
Organism: Acidobacteria bacterium bin61; assembly: GCA_002238705.1. Lineage (GTDB taxonomy): Bacteria > Acidobacteriota > Vicinamibacteria > Marinacidobacterales > Marinacidobacteraceae > Marinacidobacterium. The sequence goes on from MPMW01000001.1 coordinate 51,183, forward strand.
AGCCACTCGCCTTCGGGATCGTGGGCGGTGAGGGACAGCCCGCCCACGAACGCCGGGAACCGATGCTGCGGATTCGACAGATCCAGGTTGAGCCGCAGGGTTGTGGTCGCTGCGATGGGGACATACGGGGGCTCGTCCGGCAGAGCGACGAACTGACCCTCCGGAAAGAGTTCGACGTGCCGCCGGTAGTGGTCCGCTCCGAAACGTTCCGACGGGTCCAGCGTCGGGAACACGACGCGCTGGAGTTCAGCCAGCGCTCCGGCATGGGCAGGCGCGGTGGGCGCGACTCTCCAGCCGCGACCCGTGGGAAGCGCCAACGCTCAGCCGGCCGGAGGCCGGAGGCCCAGGACCCCGAGACGCCCCCTGGTCTCGATGGGGTCGCCGGAGGCGTCGGTGAGCACTCGCGGCGGGTGGCTCTTCGCGGTCAGCAGGGACACGGCGACCGTCACCAGCAGCGAAACCGGGGTGGCGATGAGGGCGTTCGGCAGCTCCGTCACGCTGCCGGGGGAAACCGCGCCCGAGACCAGTTCCGCCCCGACGAGCCCCAGCCAGACCACCAGTCCCGCAGCGATGCCGCTTACGCAGCCCGGACCGTTCGTCCGCTTCCAGTACATCCCCAGGGTGAGCGGGCCGAAGAGGCCGACCATCATCACCGTCCACGACTCGACCATCAGCGAATAGACGCTCTGGAACCAGAGCGCCACCGCCAGCGCCAGTCCGCAGAAGATCACCACCCCGACCCGGACGGCGACCAGCACCTCCTTCGGCTTGAGGTCGGGGGCGAGGTTGCGCATGATGTTCTGCCCGAAGACGCTCGCCGGCGCGAGCAGGCCGCTGTCGGCCGAACTCATGAGCGCCGAGAACAGCGCCCCCAGGAAGAGGGCGAGGCCAGCCGGCGGCAGGTACTCCATGGCGAGACGCGGGACGATCTCTTCGGGGTTCTGGAGCCCCGGCATCAGCACGGAGCCGACCATCCCGAGCGCCACCGGGACGAGGCCCACCACCAGGTAGAGCGAACCCCCGAAGTAGGCGGCCCACTGCGCCACCCGCTCGCTCTTCGAGCTCAGCGCCCGCTGCATGAGGTCCTGGCCCGGCAGGTTGCCGAGGCCGATCAGCAGCCACGCCTGCACGAAGAACAGCCACTCCAGAAGCCCTCCCGTCGGCAGGAAGCGGGTGCGGCCCTCCGGCAGCGCTTCGAGCACGGCGGAGACGCCGCCGGCCGCGCCGAGCACGATCGGCAGCAGCACGCAGATCGCGGCGATCAGCACCAGCGCCTGGAAGAAATCGGTGAGGGTCACGCCCCACATCCCGCCGAGCACCGTGTACACCAGCACGATGGCGGCGGCGATGAGGATGCTGGCGACGAAGGGGAGGCCCGCCATCGCCGAGAGCACGGTGCCGACCGCCAGCAACTGCGAACCCACCCAGCCGATGTAGGCGGGAAGAATGGAGAGCGCCGACAGGATCTCCGCCGACTTGCCGAACCGGCGGCGGAAAAAATCGGGGACCGTGAGGAGCCGAAGACGCCGGAGTATCCGCACGTAGAACGCTCCGGCCAGCAGCAGGCAGAGCGCGGCGCCGAAGGGATCGGCCACCACGGCGTTCAGGCCGCCGGCGTAGGAGGCTCCTGCCGCCCCGATGAGCGTGCCTCCCCCGAACCAGGTCGCAAACAGAGTGAAGGTGCAAAGCCCCAGGCCGAGCCGGCGGCCGGCGACCACGAAGTCCGTCGCGTTCCGGATCCGCGTGGAGGCAACCGCCCCCAGGAACAGGAGTCCCGCAAGGTAGACGCAGACGGCGACAATGACGAAGGTCTGGCTCATCGCCGCCTCACAGCCGAAGCACCGCTGCCGGATTCCGGGCGCGGTGCCTCAGCCGGCTGCACGAAGTGTTGCTAGCGCGCGACGCGCTGCCGGTACGCCTCGGTGTCGTAGACCTCGGGGTTCACGCAGTTGGGCGCGTGCTCGCGGTTCAAATGGGCCACCGCGTTTTCGGCGCACATGGTGGCCATACGGTCCCGGGTGGCCACGCTGCCGCTCGCGATGTGGGGGAGCATCACCACGTTGTCGCACTCGGCGAGTCCCGGATGGAAGGCCGGCTCACGTTCGAAGACGTCGAGTCCCGCCCCCCCGATCTGGCCCGACTTGAGAGCATCCACCAGCGCCGCCTCGTGAACCACGGGGCCGCGCGCCGTGTTGATCAGGATCGCGGTCTCCTTCATCCGGGCGAACGCCGCCGCATCGAACAGATGATGCGTCGAAGGATTCAGATCGGTGTGGATCGTGACGAAGTCGCTGCGGGCCAGCAGCTCGTCGAACCCGGCGTATTCCACGTCCGGGCGGGCTTCGATGATCGCCTTCATGGGCGGATCGAAGGCCAGCACGTCCATGTCGAAACCCTGGGCGCGCCTATGCATCGCCCGCCCGATGCGCCCGAAGCCGACGACTCCCAGCACCTTGCGGCGTTCGTCGCCGCCGGGACTCACGTCCGCGCCGAGCATCAGCGAAGGACCCCAGATCCGGTACCGGCCGCCGCGCATGTAGGCGTCTGCCGGAACCACCCGGCGCGCCGCCGCCATGAGCAGGGTCCACGCCAGATCCGCCGTCGTATCGGTGAGGACGCCGGGGGTGTTCGTGACGGGCACTCCGAGTTCGGTGGCCGCCGCCACGTCCACGTTGTTGAAGCCGACCGCGTAGTTGGCGACGCCGAGCAACTGCGGAGCGGACTCCATGAGTTCCCGGTCCACCGCCTCGGTCAGGAGGGAGACGTGAACGTCCGCGCTCCGGGCGCCGGCGAGCACCTGGTCCCGGGGCGTCGAATCGCCGTCGGCGGTGGGCGCCACCTCCACCTCGGCGGCGGCGCGCAGGATGGCGAGGCCGGCTTCCGGGATGGGGCGGGTAACGAAGATGCGACTCATGCGGCAATTCCCAGGGCAGTTCGATCGTCGAGGAAGCGGGCGAATCCGTCGTGGTCGGCGACCCCGGCGGCGATCCGGCGAATTCCTTCGCGGATCGAGTCCATGTCCGCGGCGTAGGAGAGACGCAGGAAGTTCTGCCCCTCACTGCCGATCACGCCGAAGCTGCGGCGGTCCACCAGGGCGACGCCGTGGTAGTAGAGAAGGAACCTGGAAATCAGGGTCGCGGGGCTGGTGCCGGCCTTCCGGGAATCCGGCAACGACTCGAAATACGCCGTGGCGCCGAGAGACTCGCAGACACCGGTGATGTTCGGAAACACGTAGAAGGCCCCGAGCGGATTCGCGCAGCGGATCCCCGGGATGGCGTTCAGCGCCGGCACCACGTAGTCGCGGCGCCGCTTGAACTCCGCGACCATCGAGCCGACCACTTCAAGGGTCTTGGGATTCTCGAGCGCCTCGCGGGCCGCCCGCTGGATGAAGGGAGGAACGCAACTCACCGTGTTGATGTTGATCTGCTTGAAGCGGAGGGCCTCTTCGGCGGTGGGAAGCACGCACCAGCCGAGCCGCCAGCCGGTCATGGCGTACCCCTTCGAGTGCCCGCTCGCGATGATGGTGTGCCGTTCCATGCCCGGCAGGGAAGCCATCGAGGTGTGCTCGAAGCCGTCGAAAGTGATGTGCTCGTAGATCTCGTCCGAATAGATACGGATGTCCGGACGGCCCCGCTCCTTCACGAGCTGAGCAACCTCTTCCAGAAGGCTCTTCGGCAGCACGCCGCCGGTCGGGTTTGACGGCGAGCAGAGCATCAGGACCTTGGTCCTGGTGGTGAGCAGCCGGTCCAGATCCTCCGCTGTGAAGGAAAACCCGCGCTCCTCGCGCAGGACGAGCGGCTTCGGCACGCCGCCGAGATAGGTGACCCACGACTCGTAGATCGGGAATCCGGGACTCGGGTAGATCACCTCGTCGCCGGGATCCACGTAGGCCATCATCGTGTAGCCGATGGCCGGTTTGGCCCCGGGAAGAATGATGATGCGGTCGGCGGTCACGTCGATCCCGCGGGTCCGGGTCACATGGGCGGCGAGCGATTCGCGGAGCGGAGCGATGCCGGCGGGGTCCGTGTAGTGGGTGTCCCCGGCGCGGATGGCCGCGATTCCCGCCTCGTTGATGTGCGGGGCGCTGTCGAAGTCGGGCTCGCCGATGGTGAACGGGATGACATCCACGCCGCGCGCCCGGGCGCGGGCCATGTCTTCCCCGATCTTGAACGCGTTCTCGGTTCCCAGGTGGCCGAAACGCCGGGCAAAAAGAGGCATGTTGTCTGTCTGCGGCACCGGGGAAATGGGCTCCTACCGCGGGGAGCCGAGCGCCGGGGGGCGGATGTTATATTGGCCGGTCGCGGTTTTGGGTGTGCTGGATGGCCTGTCTGCGGGATGGTCCCCGTTCCGGTTCCGGAGCGTGCCCTTCTGCGTTGCGGTTCGACGTCACCCTCCAATGCACGGGATGAAGGGCGCACGGTTGGCGCTGGCGCTCCTGCTGGCCGGACCTGCACACGCCCTCGGGCAGCCTGCGGAGCAGCAGGAACAAGAGGCCGAAGCGAGCGATCAGAAGACCCGCGGAGCCGACGAGCCCTCCGACCCGGCCGCCTATCCCTTCGAGATCGTCGAGGACGTAACCCAGGGGACCGAGCCGGCGAGCGCCGACGTGACCGGCCAGCTCGGCGTCACCGACGGGGACTACATCCCCGAGGTCTTCCAGTACCGCCGGAGGGGCGCCCAGCCGGCCCAGCGCGAGTTGAGTGGTGACCACCGTTCCACGGCGCTGACCGAATTCCGGGTCATCGATCGGGCCGTGGACCCGGGGGACACCGTGCGGGCGATCGCCAGGGTGGAGCCGGCGTTCGAGAAGGGGCGGCGGTTCGTCGCCGAGTTCTGGAGCCAGGAATACGGCCGCGCCTCGGTCATCTACGTGAACTTCAAGCCGCACGAGAAGGACAAGAAGCTCTATCTCGGACGCGGCAAGGTGGACCGCCACCACCCGGGCGGCCGCTACAACGTCGGCTCGACCATGATCACCGACGAGCACGGCCACAAGAAGGCGTATTCCACCGAGTTCAACCCGGTGATGCGGGCGCCGGACGGCAGTCCCGCCTATTTCGTGGTGTCCGAGAATCCCGCCGCGGACGTGACCCCGCCGACGCTCCGCTCCCTGGAGATCCTGACCCCGGAGGCCGGGGTAGGCGAGACCATCCGGGTCGAAGCGTTCGCCGAGGACAATCTGGCGGGCCCCACGCAGGCGCGGGCCGTCTTCGTGAGCCCCACCGGCAAGCGCGCGGTACGCGCGGACCTGATCGGCGACGCGCGGCGCCCCGGCCGCTTTCTCGGGGCTTTTGCGGTCCCCGAGTGGTACGAAGGCGGCCTCTGGAAGGTGCAGAAAGTCGAGCTTTACGACGCGGCCCGGAACAGCGCACTCCTCTTCGCCGCCACCTCGCCGGTGCTCCGGGACCTGACCGTGCTCATCGCGGAAAACCCGGACAAGCGCGACGACGAGGCCCCGGTGCTGCTCGCCGTGGAACTGCCGCAGCGGGAGGCGCTCGCCAGCGAGTCCGTTCCCGTCGCGGCGCTCGTGGAGGACAACCTCAGCGGGGTGGACAAGGTCTACGTTTCTTTCCAGAGCCCGAGCGGCGCCGATCTGGTCCGCGTCGAACTCGAGAGCCGGAATCCGCCGCTCAACCGGCCCTCGCTGGTGCCGCAGCCCAACGTGTTCCGCGGCACGCTGAAGCTCGAAAAGTGGCAGGAGCGCGGCGTTTACACCGTGTCCCGGCTCAACATCTCCGACCGAGCGCAGAACTACCTGAACCTCAATCCGGTGCGGGACGAAGCGATCCGCGGCCTGGAGGTGCAGTTCCTGCCCGAGAAGAAGGAGCGCACGCGGGCGGAGACCAGGAGACAGCCATGACCATGAATCGCCGTCACTTTCTCGGCGCCGCCGGCGCCGCGGCCCTCGGCCTGGGCGGGAGCGCGAACCGGCTGCTGGCCGCCGCGCCCGAGCGCGCCTCCATCGTTCCCGACGTGAGCCTGAAGACGAAGCACCTCGTCGTCATCCTCTACGGCAACGGCTGCCGGAAGAAGGACACCGTCGAGGACCGGGCGCACGCCCCGCAAATGGCCCGGATGATGGACGCCGGGAGCGTCTTCACCGAGGACTTCGGCGAGACCGCCAACCTCCACGGCTACATGTACACCGAGATGCTGACCGGCCGGGAGACGGTCTCGGAACACCCCCTCTATCCGACCTGGACGGAGACCGTGCGGAAGGAACTCGGCGGCTCCGTGAACGACTACTGGATGCTGCAGGGAGTCAGCTACTACCGGTCATGGGTCTTCGACCGGAAGCACTGGAGCGCCCACCCGGACGGGGGGCTCGAGTTCGGCGCGAACTCCCTGACCATGAACAAGCTGTTCCACGACGATCAGGACCAGTCGGCGGCGGCGCTCGTGAAGGCCAACATCGAGCCGGGGCTCGGCCACACCCGGCAGACCCGGAAGGACCTCGAGGACTGGCTCGCCGACGCCGTGTCCCGGCGGACCGATGTTCCGGCGTCAACGAAGACCTCGCTCGTCGACCGCGAAGTGCCGCTCGGGGACGGGCAGTGTTTCGAGATCGCCAAGCACCTGCTCCGCGATTTCCGGCCCAGGCTGATCACCATCCAGATGCTCGCGCTCGACGACGCCCACGCCGACGCCGGCTTCTGGGACTACGACACCGACTACGAGCAGTACCGGCGGCACATCGCGGCCACCGACGAACTCATCGGCAACCTCTACGACTTCATCCACAACGACCCGTACCTGCGTGACACCACCTCGATCCTGCTTCGACCCGAATGCGGGCGCGACGATGAGGTCAACGTGTACGGACAGCTCCATCACTCGCAGGGGAACTACTACGCGCACAACGTCTGGACGCTCGGGGTCGGCCCCGACTTTCGGAAGGGCGCAGTGTTCCCGGAGCAGGTGATGCGGCGCGACCTTTGCCCCACCGTCGTCTATCTGCTCACCGGGAGAGATATCGCGTCCCATGTCACGGGTTCCGTCCGTACCCAGATGTTCCGCGAGGAATACCGCCTGCCGCCCTACGTCCTCCGGGATCGCTTCGGCAATCCCGTCAAGGCCTGAGCGGCCCGCCGTGGTTCCCGCTGCGGTCTTCGCCCTCGTCCTGTTGATCGCCGGAGGCGCTGCCAGCGGCGCCCAGCCGGCTTCGGGGGCTCAGCCTTCGCTCGCGGCAGCCGCCCGGGAGAACCGCGCCCGCGTCGCGGCCAGCCGGGAACGACACGGGCCGGCGCCCCGGTTTAGCGATGCCGATCTCACCGGCGGGCGCGCGCAAGCGCCGGACCACCCGGCGGCTCCCCTCGAGAGCCGCGCGCTCCTCGATCCTCCCGTCTCCAGCGAGGATATTCCGGTGGAGGATCCGGGCGAGGATCCGGCCAATGCGGGCAGCGACGTCCACGCCAACATCGAGGCCCGGCTGAGCGAGATCACCGAGCGGCAAGCGGAGATCCGGGAACGCCTGTTGGACATCGAGGCCTCGCTGACCGCCATTGGAGCCAGCGGACTCCCCTACGCGCAGCGCAACCCAAACCGGCGCCAGAGCCCGCTGGACACCGAGCGGCTCCGCGCCGAACGGGAGGAACTCCTCCGGGAACAGGGCGCCCTCGCCGCCGAACGCCGCCTTCTGCGTTGAGGGAACCCCCCTCACCCGCACAGCGCCTCCGGTACGGGACGCCGCCGCCTCCAGGCTACCTGCCGCGCCCCAACGCACCCCGGCCGGCGCCCGTCGTGCGCAAGGTGTCTGCCCCATGAAAAAGTGATGCCCGGAAAGGTATAGACCTCCGGTCGGCACCCGCTGGGCGAGAGCCCAACGGAATCGCACCCCCCACGCTCTTTCACCGCATCCCGACCTGGCACGCCGACCTTCACACCGGCACCCGCGGCCGCAAGCCGCGAAACCCCACCCGGCCGCTCGCGCGGCGCTCGGGTCCGCCCCGGAAGAGTACGATTGCCCCCGTGCCCCGAATCTCGTTTGCGACGCTGATCGTTTTGGTTCCGCTGGCGGTCTTCCCCGCCGCGGCCCAGGAAGAGCTTCCCCCCGGAGAAACCGTCTTCCACACGTTCTCCATTGCCGCCGTCGATCCCGAGACGGGAGAGTCCGGCGTCGCGGTGACGACGCGGAACCCGTGCGTCGCCAACGGGGTGCCGTGGGTACGGGTCGGCGTGGGCGCGGTCGCCACCCAGGCGCGGACGCGCACCCAGTACGGCGAGGAACTGCTCAGCCGGCTGGCCGCGGGGATGTCGGCCGAGGAGGTCCTCCGCGAACGCCTCGCCGAAGACGAGGGCGCTCCCTACCGCCAGGTCGGCGTGGTCGGTCTCACCGGCGGGGTAGCCCAGCACACCGGCTCCGAAGCCCGCTACTGGGCGGGACACCGGTCCGGCCCGGACTACGCGGCCCAGGGGAACCTGCTCGTCGGCCCCGAGGTGGTGGACACGGTGGCCGAGGATTTCGAACGTACGCGGGGTAGCGGCCTGTCCCTCGCCGACCGCCTCATCTCCGCGCTCGAGGCCGGTCAGGCGACGGGCGGCGACGCGCGGCGCGGCCGGCGGCAATCGGCCGGCGTCCTGGTGGCGGATCCGCGAGAAGGCGGATCGCGGCGCGACGACGGGATCTCCACGCACATCAATGTCTGCGAGCACGCGACGCCGGTGGCCGAACTCCGCCGCATCCACGACGCGGTGAGCCAGAAGCTCGGCTACCGGACGCTCACCATGTTCGCCGGCAGCGACGTCGTGCAGCTCCGGATCCTGATCTCGGAGGGCGGCTGCGCTGCGGATGCGAACCTGCTCGGGGAAGGCGGCGATTCCGGGAGTCCCGCCCTCCGGATCTTCGACGCGGAACTCGCCGGCGCCGTGGACACGTGCCGGGAGGCGTTCGGACTCTCCACCCCCGAGAGCGGCGGTTCGCCCGCCGGGTTCGCGGATGGGGAGTTTGTGGACCGCCTCTGGGAACTCGTCGAGTCCCGGGATCTGGGAGACGCCGTCCGCCGCCGCCTTGCTCCCCTCCGCCGCATTACCCGCTAACCGCCGGGGGAACCCCAAGAGGAAGCCAGATGCCCCAGACCGCCGCCGGACGCCCGGTCCGGATTGATCTTCGCAGCGACACCGTCTCGCTCCCGACCCCGGAGATGCGAGCCGCCATGGCCGCCGCCGAGGTTGGAGACGACGTGTACGGCGACGACCCCTCGGTCCGCCGTCTCGAAGAACGCGCCGCCGAGGTCCTCGGGAAGGACGCCGCGGTCTTTACTCCCACGGGAACGATGAGCAACCAGATCGCGATCCGGTGCCAGACGGAACCCGGGGATCTGATCCTCGCCGAACGGCGCGCCCACGCCTATCTGGTGGAGAGCGGCGGCCCCGCGGCGCTCTCGGGCGCCACCATCTTGGGCCTCGAGGGGGAACGGGGCGTCTTTTCGGCCGAACAGGTCCGGGCCGCGGTCCGGACGCCGCACCCCATGGTGCCGGAGGCCTGCTATCCGGTGGCCCGGTTGCTCGCCGCCGAAAACACCCATAACGGGGCGGGCGGCGCGGTCTGGCCATTGGAAGTCCTGCAGGATGTCGCCGACACCGCGCGCGGTCTCGGGCTCGGCACGCACCTCGACGGCGCGCGCCTCTGGCATGCCACGGCGGCTACCGGAATCCCCGAGAGCCGCTACGCCGAGGGTTTCGACACGGTGAGCGTCTGTTTTTCGAAGGCTCTCGGCGCACCGATGGGTTCCTGCCTGGCGGGCCCCGCGCCCCTGATGCGGCGGGGGGGCCCCCTCCCCCCCCCCCTCCGCCGCGGCGTTCGCCCAGGCGGGCGCGCCGGGGGGTTCCTGCCTGGCGGGCCCCGCGCCCCGGATGCGGCGGGCGCGCCGCTTCCGCCAACTCTTCGGCGGTGGCTTCCGCCAGGCCGGGATCGTCGCGGCCGGCGCCCTCCATGCCCTCGACAACCACCGGGAACGACTCCCCGAGGATCACCGCCGGGCGCGCCGGCTGGCCGCAGGACTGAACGAGCTGTCCGGGATCGCGGTGGAAGTGGACGGGGTCGAGACGAACATCGTTCGGTTCCGCACTCCGGGAATGAACGCCTTCCGGCTCGCCGAAGGGCTGCTCGACCGCGGGGTCGCGGTGCTGCCGGCGACGCCGGACGCGATGCGCGTCATCCCCCACCTGGGAATCTCCGACGAGGACGTGGAGGAGGCGCTCGGCGCCTTCGCCGAGGTCCTGAGCGCGGTTCCGGCTTAACAGCCTCCACCCGGAAAACGGGGACCGGCCCTCGCCCGGTCCAGGGGGCCAAAACGCGTCCGGAACGTGCTACCGTCCGGCGCTTCTTGCCGGGCTCCGCTCCTTCCCGCCGTCCCTTCGACGAAGTCGATTCCCAGGCAATCGCCGCGATCCGCGGACTCGCCATCGACGCCGTCGAGAAGGCGAATTCAGGCCATCCCGGCCTTCCCATGGGTGCGGCGCCGATGGCCTGGGTGCTCTGGAGCCGGCACCTGAAGGCCTGCCCGAGCGATCCCGGCTGGCCGGATCGGGACCGCTTCGTGCTCTCGGCGGGGCACGGCTCGATGCTGCTCTACGCCCTGCTGCACCTCGCGGGCTATCCGGTGAGCGTCGACGACATCCGGAATTTCCGGCAGTGGGAGAGCCGCACCCCCGGCCATCCGGAGACCTTCGCCACCCCCGGCGTCGAAGCGACGACCGGGCCGCTGGGGCAAGGGGCCGGGAACTCGGTGGGCATGGCGATCGCCGAACGGGTGCTCCGGGCGCAGTTCCCGGACCTCGTGGACCACCGGGTCTTCGCGCTGGTCTCGGACGGGGACCTGATGGAGGGGGTGGCGTGCGAAGCGGCGTCGCTCGCCGGCCAGCTCGGACTCGGACGGCTCGTCTGGCTCTATGACCAAAACGACGTGACCCTCGACGGCCCGGCATCGCTCTCCTTCTCGGTCGAGGACGTGGCGGCGCGCCACCGCGCGCTCGGCTGGCACGTGCAGACGGTCGCCGACGGCGACCACGATCTGGAGGGGATCGACGCGGCGATCGCGGCCTCGTTGGCCGAGACGGAGCAGCCGTCGCTCATCGTGGTGAACACCACGATCGGCTACGGCGCGCCGAACAAGGCCGGCAAGTCGGCGGCGCACGGGGCTCCGCTGGGCGCCGGGGAAGCGGCGGCGGCCAAGGCGGCGCTGGGGCTCGACCCGGACGCGGTCTTTGCCGTTCCGGAGACGGTTCGCGAGCGCTGTGCGGCGCGGGCGAGGCAGGGAGATGCCACGCGGAACGCGTGGTACGGGGCGCTGGGCCAGACCCGGGCCGAGGCGCCGGAACGAGCCGCGGAACTGGAGCGCCGCCTCGGGGGCGGGCTGCCGGACGGCTGGGACGAAGGACTTCCTGCCTTCGGTCCCGAGGACCGGCTCGCCACCCGGGACGCGTCAGGAAAGGCCATGAACGCGCTCGCGGCGCGGATCCCCGAGTTCTTCGGGGGCGACGCGGATCTGTCGTGCTCCACGAAGACCGCACTCGTCGGCCTCGGTTCCCAGTCCGGGGCCGACGCGCACGGCCGCAACCTCCACTACGGGGTCCGCGAGCATGCGATGGGCGCCGCCGCGAACGGAATCGCCTACCACGGTGGGTTCCGCACCTTCGCGTCCACGTTCTTCTGCTTCGCCGACTACATGCGGCCCTCGGTGCGGCTGGCGGCGCTCTCGGGGCTGCCGGTGGTCTATGTGTGGACCCACGACTCGGTGGGGGTGGGCGAGGACGGGCCCACCCACCAGCCCGTCGAGCACCTCATGTCGCTCCGGGCGATGCCGAACCTCCACGTGGTCCGGCCGGCCGACGCGAACGAGACGGTGGAGGCGTGGCGTCACGCGCTCCGCCGCACCGACGGGCCGACCGCGCTGGTCCTGACCCGCCAGAAGGTGCCGACCCTGACCACCCCGGAACGGGCCGCCGGCCTCCACCGCGGCGGCTACCCGCTCCGGCACCCGGAGTCGGAACTCCGGGCGGTGGTGATCGCCACGGGTTCGGAGGTGTCGCTGGCGGTGGCCGCCGCCGAGCAACTCGATGCCGAGGGCGTCGGGGTCCGGGTGGTTTCTCTCCCGTGCTGGGAACTCTTCGAGGCGCAGGAGCCGGCGTATCGGGAGAGCGTGCTGCCCGCCGGGGTTCCCCGGGTCGCGGTGGAAGCCGGCGCCACCCTCGGCTGGGAGCGCTACGTGGGGGACGGCCGGGTAGTCGGGGTGGACCGCTTCGGCGCCTCGGCTCCCGGCGCGGAGGTGGCAGAGCGGCTCGGCCTGACGGAGGCGGCGGTCTCCCGCGCGGTGCGGGTCGCCGTGGAAGAATCATCGGACACCCCTGATCGGGCCCCATGAGCAACTCTCCCGCACTGCGATTCCGATTCCGTCAGATCGGTCCGATCCGAGATGCCGAAGTCGAGCTGGGGCGACTTACGGTGATTGCCGGCCGGAACAACACGGGAAAGACCTACCTTCTCAACGCGCTCTACGGCTTTGTCGTCATGTGGCGCCAGATCGAGGCCATGCGTCGTTCGTTCTGCGAGGACCCTGCACTCGCGGCGGCGATGGCGTTTCTGCGCGACGCGGCGGAGAGCGGTTACGCCCACCGCAAGGTCTCCCTTGCCGTCTTTCACAAGGAGCGCATGATCCTTCTGGACGCTATGTCGGCCGCGTATTCGGGTGCGCTCGACCGGATCTTCAGTGCGCCGGCCGGCAGCTTCCGGGGCGGGTCCGTGAGGGCCGACCTGGATGAACCACGAAAGAACAGCCTGATCGCGCAGGGATTCGAACGCCGGAGTGACAACGAATCCACCTATGTGATCCGCAGCGAGTCCGATGGCATCGCGCTGGAGCGGATCGAGGGCATCCAGATCGAGACGTATGGAGCACCTGACGAGACCAGTGTGGGGCCCGAACAACCGGATTCGAACGCATCTGGCTCGAATGCCACCCTGGAAAACCTGATGCGTCTTTATGTTGTGTTTGCCTTCCCGGAACTTCGACTCGGCATGCACGGGTACCCTGCCGAGTCCGCCGCGGTCACGTTGTTCCAGCCGGATGTGGACTTCAACCGGAACCGCATTGTGGAGTTGCTGCGGGACTTCGACCTTCCTCCCCAGGAGCGCGAGGTGGCCGCCTCATCCTTCCTGCGCAAGGCGACAAGTCGCTACGGCTTGCTCGTGAGGGATTCCATAGATTCCGCGAGAAACCTCGCCGCGACCAAACAAGCGTACGATCCTGTGCTACGCGACGCAGTTCCGCGGATGATGGACGGCGAATACGAGACAGACGGAAACCAGGTGTTCTTCCGCTCGCGTCAGGGGGCGGAACATGACTTCCGCATCCCGCTCCCCATGGCCTCGACTTCAGTCAGGTCGCTTGCTGGTCTGTACCACGCCGCGTTGACGGAGGGATTCAATGAGAACCTCGTTCTCATTGATGAACCGGAGGCGTCCCTCGACACGACGAATCAGGTTCGGCTCGCACGAGTCCTCGCGCGTCTCGTCCGTTCCGGAGTCCGGATCCTGATCGCGACCCACAGCGACTATCTGATCAAGGAACTTAACAACCTCATCATGCTGAGCCGCAGCTTCGAAGACAAGAAGGCGGTCATCGAGAATCTCGGCTATCTACAGGATGATTCTCTGCCGGCGGACGCCGTATGTGCGTTCGTCGCCGAGAATGGCGGATTGACTCGCTGCGAGGTGGACATTCACGGCATGAACATGCCGATATTCGACGAGACAATAGACAGCATCAACAACGCCGCCAACCTGCTGGCGGCTCGGGTCGTCCGTTAGTCTGGCCCGATGGCCCTCGTGGACGCGCTTCGGCGCCTCCTGAAGGCGGAGGCGTTGGAGAAGCCCGATGCCGGGAAGGTCGTCCTGAAGGAGAGGGGGGAGCAGCACGGCGCTCCACAGACCGTCACGCTTCTGGTCGACGAGTCGGAAGTCGCTGCCGTCAGAATGGACAAGTTCAGCCATTCTTCGATGCTGGATGACGGCTGGAAAGTGTGTGATTACGCACTGTTCCTGGATCGGAAAGATCGCGCCGTTTCTGATGTCATCCTGATTGAGTTGAAGAAGTCGAAGGCCAACGATTCATCGTCTTCCGAACAACTGCGCCAGTCGGTGTCGATTCTGGAGTACTTGGCTGCTCTGGCCCGCACGGTGGCGTCGCCAGATGGTGACCCGGCGGAGGCTTTGCCCCGGGAGGTCTACTACGTGGTCCTGTACGAGCGAGATGGGCGTGCGCTGGACAAGCAGGCGACACACACAGCGTCGGTTGTGGCGACCGGCCGCAGGTCACATCGCGGTATGAACATCAGTTGGCGGATCGGCCAACACGCCAGTCTTTCGGATCTCCTGTCTGACGCGGGCTAGGTTGCCACTGCTGTACCTACGAAGCGGAGCAGTCGGCAATGAGCCGACTCACCGGACATCCGGAGGACAGCAGGGATCTGCAACGCCTCGCGGATCTGATCCGGGCTCGCAACGCGAACGAAACTGCGATCAGCCGAATCACCGGGGGGCCGGCTCACCCCAGTCACATTGCCAAGTACATCGCGTCCCGCATCTTCGATATCGAATTGGCGAGGCGCGCGAACAATCCGGGGAGCAGCGGCCGCTTTCGCTCTGGCCGCTTCGCGGGGAAATCGGTAAACGTGAAGTGGTATCCGAAGAGACAAGGAACGCTCGACATCGGGAAATTCGTGCCTGACGTGTACCTCGTGCTCGCAGGCCCCAAGTCTGCGGCTGCGACTTCCCGGGGAACCGTCAGTCCTTGGGGCATCAGGGAGGTCTTCCTGTTCGAAGCCAAGCCCCTGCTCGCAGCGCTTGGCGAGCGTTGCGTCAAGGTGGGCAACGCCACCGGCCTTCGCGAAGAGGACTGGGCGCGCGCCCGCATCTATCCGGCCTCGAACGGGGGGCCGTTGGGACTGACGGCGGCGCAGCGGTGCGGGCTTGGGCTCTTCGATCTGTTTCGGTAGCCGGACCGCCCAAAACACCGACGGGAGGCGATCCAGGCAAGCAGCCTCACGGCCGCCAGACCAGCAGGTGGCTTTGCCACCGGGAGAGCGGGCTCTCCCCAGTCGCCTGGAAATGTTCCCAGGCCTCGACCGCGGTCACATGCGTCCCCGGACTCCGGGGGTTCCGGAAGGCGTACGGCAGCCCGCCGAGTTCTTCCTCGCGGGCGTAGGTCTGAACGTCGCGTTTGAGGTCCGCCCGCCCCATGTCGAAGGGAACCAGGTCCGTGGAGGCCGCCACTCCGTCGTGCCGGAACCCCGGGGATTCGCGCAGGAGCCCCGCCACCCGTCCTTCGCCGTACTGGGCCGAGACGCTCAGGAGCAGCAGTCCGCCCGGCTTCAGGTAGCGGACCGCACCCCGGACCACGACCCGCCGCATCCCGAAACCGTCATCCACCGGGCTGGACGACGGGGGGTTCGCGATCATGAAGTCGGTCGAGCTCCGGAACCCGGCGAGCGCCTGCCTGCCGTCGGCGTGGACGGGGTCGTAGGAGTCCGATTCGACGAACCGGACCTTGCCCCCGATTCCGTTCGCGCGGGCATTCTCCTGAGCCGCCGCCACGCCGCGGGGGTCGAGTTCCAGCCCGAGCACCTCCTCCACCCCGGCGAGCCGGGCAGCGGCGATGGCGAGCAGTCCGGAACCGCTGCCCCAGTCGAGCCCGCGTCCCCGAAAGCGGCCGGCGTGGGCCGCGATCGCCTCCAGCGCAATCCGGCTGGCGGGCGTCGGAACGAAGGCGCCCTCCGGATGGTGGATGCGGAGGGGTTCCGGGCCGAGTGCCGGGGGAACGGGGATCTCGGTGCGGGTCGGCGCCATCCGGACGGGAATCTACCTGCTGGCGCGCGCGGTTCGGCGGACTGGCCGGACGCGCTTTCGCGGCCGGTGGCCGCGCCGCCGGTCCGACGGCCCCCTGGACGACGGGAATGTCATGCGGGAGGACCGGGCGAAATTCCCAGCCGGAGGTCCCGGCGGTGCTCGGGCCGCGTCAGCGGCCGGCTCCGCCGGGACGATCTCCGCTTAGAACTCCAGGCGGAAGGCGAACTGCGCGGCCCGGGGCCCGTAGGCGGTGGACGTGACCTGCCTCGGAGAGCCGAAACTGCTGGAGTCGATGGTCCCGTTGTAGGCGCCGTAGTTCTCGTGGTTGAGCAGGTTGAAGACCTCGGCGATGGCGGAGGCTCTCACCGGTCCGAAGTTGAAGACCTTCGAAAGGCGGACGTCCACCTTGTGGAGCGCCTCGCCCAGCAGCGCGTTCCTCGGCGCCTCGTTGCCGGGGCCGGTGCCGATCGAGGAGGGTCCGTCGAAACGATCCAGAACGTCCGGATTCACCTGGATCGGATCTCCAAGATTCAGGCGATTCCGGCTCGCACTCTTCCCGTACGGCCGGCCGCCGATGGTCGTATCGAAACGGTTGCCGGAGCCGTAGAAGTAGGCGCCGGAGATCGAGAAGTCGTAGGGAAGCTGGTAGATCCCGTTGATACGGAACGTGTTCACCTGAAAGTCGAGCGAAGAAGCCCACTCGGCATCCGGATCGAACGTGTTGTTGGGGAAGTCGAACCAGCCGCGGGTGTTGTCATTCTTGTAGAAGATGATGGTGTGCGTCACGTTGATCTGGAAGTTGTCCCGGAACCGGCGCCGCAGCCCGCTGGAGAGCCCCAGGTAGTCCTGTTTGCCCGTGCTCTCGATGTAGCGGATCCGGGTGAAGTTGGGATCCAGCCGGCCAGGGATGTTGTAACCGGTCACCGGGTCGTAGATCTGGTTCGGGTCGGTGGCGCGTGGGGTGTTGGTCTCCGTCCAGTGGAGCAGGTCGGTCTCGAATCCCCAGAGCGTGCCGAGCTGCTTCTGGAAACCGATCGAGGTTTGCCAGGTGTACGGCAGCGCGAAGTTGTGGGCGATCGTCCGCGGCGCCTGCGGCGGGACCGGCACTTCACCGTTCAGGATCTGCTGTGGCGTCACGCCCCGGGTGGGATCCTGCAGGAAGCCGGGCATCCCGTCGTTCGGGAACGAGTTCACCAGGATGCGCTGGCCGTTGAAGGACTGCTGGCTGAACGTGACGTTCGACGAGCTGATCGTGTGATAGATGCCCGATCCGCCGCGAATGACCAGGTCGCCGGTGCCGCCGACGTCATACGCGAAGCCGCCGCGGGGCGCGAAGTTGTTCGTGTCGCGGATGTCCCACTTGTAGAGGGAGTCTCCGGCTGACCGGCCGGCACTCGGTCCGGCGAACGGCGTCATGATGTCGTTGCCCGGCGGCGCCAGAGCACCCCAGTCCAGGTCGTAGCGGACACCGAAGTTCACGACCAGGTTGTCGTTGACCCGCCAGGTGTCGGCCAGCCAGGCGGCCCAGGTCGGCCGGGGGATATCGATGATCCAGTTGCCGACGTTCTGGCTGAATCGGGCCACCGTGTGGTCGAGCCCGCTCACGTCCCAGCAGCTCGGGTTGGTGGCGCACTCGATGGGGAAACGGCGTTCGAGATCGGCGGGACGCTCGTTGAAGATGAACTCGCCCCTCTCGAGCAGGTGCCACTCGCCGCCGTCCTTCCAACTCAGGAACTCGGCGCCGAGCTTCACGTCGTGGGCCGTCTGGTCCCAGTTCAACTGGAAACGGGCGGAGAACACATCCTGGGTGAACAACTGCGGGAAGTTCCGCGGCCCGCCGAACGTGATCCCCGGAAAGACGTAGTTCGGCTGACAACTGGACTGATCCTGCTGTTGCTGGCCGAACGTCTGGTCACAGCCGCCAATCGCGGTATCGGCCAGCTTGTTCGTCCACTCGAAGCCGTTGTAGCCGACCTTCAGCTCGGTAAAGACCTCCGGGCTCCACAGATGACTCCAGGTGGCGAGCACGTTCGTTGAATCCTGCGTGCGCGCCCGGGCGTTCGAGGGGTGCGCTGAACTCGACAGGGAGAAGTCGGTTGCGAAGTCCCAGTAGGAGACGCGGTAGGAGAGCTGATCGTTGTCGGAGGCGGTGTGATCGACGCGGGCGGTGAAGCTGTTCTGCGTTTCCGGCGTCTCGAACACCCACTCCTGGTTCGGGAGGCGGGCTGGCTGGACGAAAACGCTGCCCGGCTGCCGCTCGTACTCGTAAGAAACGAAGTAGTGGATCTTGTCGGTCACGATGGGGCCGCCGAAGACGCCACCCACCTGCTGGTTCTCGAACGGCAGCACTTCTTCGGCGATGTGATCCTCGGCGTTGAAGCGGTCGTCCCGGAAGTATCCGTACATGCTGCCGGTGAAGTCGTTGGTGCCGGAGCGGGTGATGGCGTTGACCTGCCCTCCGGAGGAGCGGCCCTGGGTAACGTCGAACTGGCTCGTGACGATCTGGAACTCGGCAATGGCTTCACGGCTGAACTTGGGCTGACCGAAGCCGGAACTCGCCACCTGCTGGGTGATCTGCTGGCCGTCCAGATTGAGCTGGAAGCTCTCGTCGCGCGTGATGCCCGGACGATTGTTGTTGGTGTCGTTGGCAGTGATGCCCTTGACGAGCAGGGCGAGCTCCATCCAGTTGCGGCCCTGCACCGGCAGATCGTCCATCATGCGGCGATCCACGTTGCCGGCCACTTCCGAGGACACCAGGTCCACGAGAGGCGCCTCGGCGGTGACGGTGATCGTTTCCTCGACGCCCGCGAGCGCCATCTGGATCGTGATGTTGGCGTTTTGACCGACCAGCAGCTCGATCTCCGGGACGACCATGTTGGCGAAGCCGCTGAGCGTCGCTTCCACCCGGTAGGCGCCCGGCGGCAGCGCGGCCGCCCGGAACGAACCGGAGGCGTCGGTCACCGCCACACTCTGCCGCCCGGTGTTGTTGTCCACGACCGTGACGGTCACGCCGGGGAGAGCGCCGCCGGAGGTGTCTTCCACCGTTCCGGAGAGCGTCGCGGATTCCTGCGCAAGGGCGGCGACAGGTAGCAGTAGAACGCCGATGAGGGCGAGCACCGACCACCGGCGCGTCAAGAACTGCATGAGAGTCTCCTTCCGGATGTCCTTCGTGGATTACAAGCCAACCCGCAACGTTAGGCTCTTCGGAGACGGATGTCAAACAGCAAATAAACACCCTTTAATGAATGGGTTACATACAATTTATTCACCCGCTCCAATCGTGCGGTCAACCCATCTCCGGTTGCGGCTCTCGTCCGGGGTCTGCTAGGTTGCGAACGGGGAATGTCGAAGAGATCCTGGCGAGCGCGACGGCTGGCGTTCGTCCTGCTGCTATCGGTTGCCGCGGCATCGGACGCCGCTCCGGCACAGGAACTCACTCCCGACCACCGCCGGTGGCTGGAGGAAGAGGTGACCTACCTCATCACCGAACGCGAAACGGACGTATTTCTCACGCTCGGGACGGTGGACGAGCGGGACCGGTTCATCGAAGCGTTCTGGCGGAAACGCGACCCGGTTCCGGGAACGCCCCAAAACGAGTTTCGGGAGGAGCACTACCGCCGTTTCGAGTACGCCAATCGTGAACTGCGGGGCGAAGCCTTCGCGCCCGGATGGAAGACGGACCGCGGCCGGATGCACATCATCCTGGGACCACCCCGGAGTGTCGAGACGTTCGACAACTACAACAACCTCTACACGAGCCAGTTGTGGTTCTACCAGGGCGATCAGACCAGGAACATGCCGTCCTTTTTCTATCTGCTGTTCTTCAAGAGGCTGGATGCGACGCAGTATCGGCTGTTCATTCCGGGCGCCGACGTGCCGGGCGACCTGATTCGCGGCTCGACGCGCTCGTTTCCCGAGCGGAACATCGAACAGCTCCTCCGGATTTCGCCGGAGCTGGCGCGCGCCGCGCTCGCGGTGGACGCGTCGGAGCCGGTCGACATCATGGGGGGAACCGTCAGCCTCGGGTCTCAGGCCGCCATGGCGCGTATCGAGGCGTCGCCGCGGTACGCGGTCCGCACCGATTACCTCGACGCCTGGGAGCGCTACGGCAGCCGGGTGTCGTCGGAGTACTCCTTCAACTTCGTGCCCAGCGAGGGCGCCTTCGCGGTGCTCGCCGGTCCGGATCGCACCGCCTATCTCCACTTCAGCATCGAGCTCGACCTGGAGAACCTCCCGATGGACACGAGCGGTGATGCCTCGCGTTCGTTCACGACCCTCGACGCCAGCCTGGAGGTACGGGATCCGAAGGGCCGCCTGGTCCTCACGGACGAGAAGGAGGCCTTCGTCCAGTTGAAGACCCCCCAGTTGGGCGCGATCCGGGGCTCGACGTTCGCCTACCAGGACGGCGTCCCGCTGGCGCCGGGCGACTACGAGGTGATGCTGATCCTGCGCAACCGGGTGTCGCGTCAATACACGGTGGCGGAGCACTCGGTTCGCGTCAGCGACTTCTCGAGTGGCCAGCCGGCGCTGAGCGACCTGCTGGTTGGTTTTCGCACGGAGGTGATGCCGGAGGACGGGCCCGACGCGTTCAAGACGTTTCAGGTTGGTTCGGCGCGGGTCCACCCGGCGGTCGGCGGCGTCTTCGCCGGCAGCGAAAACCTGAACGCGGTGTTCCAGTTGCTCTCCGCCGACACGTCGCACGGGCTGCACTTCGCTCTGCTCCGTGGGGGGGAGGTGGTGGCGGAACGCACCCGCGACGTCGCCGGGACGGAGCCGGGCTTCATCGAGGAGCGGTTCAGCCTGGAGGGCGCGGTCGCCGATCGGTATGAACTCCGCCTGCAACTCCAGGACGCTCAGGGGAGCGTGCTGGCCGAAAAGACGGCGCCGTTTTCGATCTCGCCGCGGGCCGCCATCCCCCGGCCCGGGCTCTTTGCCCGCCGGAGCTTCGACACGAGCAACGGCGCCCTGCTGGCGGTCGTCCTCGGCGACCAGTACTGGGCGATGGAGAAGTTCGCCGAAGCGGAGCGGCTCTTCGAGCACGCCGTGGCCGAAGGGGATCCGGAAGTCCCCGAGGCGCAGTGGAAGCTCGCCGCGTCCTACCTGCGCTCGGGAAAGGCCGAATCGGCCCTGCGTCTCCTCCTGCCCCTCCAGTACGAGCATGCCGATCGCTACGAGGTGGTCGTCGGCCTCGGTCTCGGCTTCTACCTGAAGGGAAACCTGGCCGCGGCGGTCTCCCACCTGGGAAAGGCCGTCTCGCTGAGGCCGCCGCAGCCCGGCATACTCAACGCGCTGGGTGACGCTTACCTTCGGTTGGGAGACCAGGCAAGGGCGCGTGAAGCGTTCGAACGCTCCGTCGCGATCGACCCCGAGCAGCCCGACATTCGAAAGAGCCTCGCCGAGCTCGGATCCGGCGTTTCGCACTGACACCAGTGGAGGGGCCCCTGATGGTTCGAATCTGTAACCGCCGAGTTGCTATGGCGCTCGTAGTCGCGACGGCTCTTGCTTCCGCCGCGCTGGCGCAACCGCCACGGGGAAACACCTACCCGGCGGCAGGACAGGGCGGGAACTACATGCACAACTTCTACTTCCCGCCGGCGCCGAGTTCGACGCCCTGGGCGCCGGACTGGTCGCCCGACGGGGAGTGGATCGCGGTGGCGATGAGCGGATCGATCTGGAAGGTCGATACGCGCACGGGACAGGCGTGGGAACTCACCTACAACGAGAAGTACCACTCGCTGCCCGACATCTCGCCCGACGGGAAGTGGCTCATCTACACGGCCGACGACGGAGGGACGACGATCCAGCTCGAGGTCCTGAACCTCGAGACAGGCGAGAGCCACGCCCTCACCGACGACGATCAGATATACGTGGATCCCGTGTTCTCCCCGGATGGCAGCCGGCTCGCCTACGTGTCCACGAAGCCGAACGGCAACTTCAACGTCTACGTGCGTGCGATCGAAGACGGGCAGTGGGCGGGAGACGAGGTCCCCATCACCAGGGACAACAACTACGGGAACAACCGGCTCTACTTCGGCCCCTGGGACATGGCGATCACCCCGACCTGGCTTCCCGGCAGCGGTGAGCTGCTCGTCATCTCCAACCGCGGCGTGCCGCTCGGTTCCGGCAACGTGCTCCGGATTCCGGCCGAGGAAGACGGACTCCTGCAGGCGACGACGGTGCTTGCCGAGCAGACGCTCTACCGGACCCGGCCGGACGTTTCGCTGGACGGCAAGCGGTTCATCTATTCGTCCACCGGCGGATCGGCGGATCAGTTCAGCAACCTCTACGTGCAGCCGACGATCGGCGGCGAGCCCTACAAGATGACGTTCCTGGATCACGACGCCTTCCACCCCCGCTTTTCACCGGACGGCGAGTGGATCGCCTACATCTCGAACCGGGAAGGGCTCCCGCAACTGGCGCTGCTCGAGACCTACGGTGGCAAGCAGATCACCGTCCACATCACCGACCGGCGCTGGAAGCGCCCCATGGGCGTGTTCTCGCTCCGGACCACGGTCGCGGGGTCAGGTGAAGTGACCGGTTCGCGGGTGCACCTGACCGCGTCCGACGGCAAGTTCTACGCCCCGGCGGACGCGTATGCGCGCACGAGCGGCATGGATGATCCGATGTTCCATCACCCGGGCGAGTTTCGGGTGGAAGTTCCCGCCGGCGCCCTGACGA
Source organism: Acidobacteria bacterium bin61 (assembly GCA_002238705.1). Classification (GTDB taxonomy): domain Bacteria; phylum Acidobacteriota; class Vicinamibacteria; order Marinacidobacterales; family Marinacidobacteraceae; genus Marinacidobacterium. The sequence continues at coordinate 73,705 of MPMW01000001.1, forward strand.
TGGACATCGTCAAGGGCTTCGAGTTCTGGCCGGTGCGGGAGGAAGTCGAGATCGAGGCCGGGGAAGTGACCCGACTGACGGTCGAGCTACAGCCCATGACGGACATGGCGGCCAAGGGCTGGTACAGCGGCTCGACCCACGTGCACATGAACTACGCGGGGAACCTGCACAACACGCTGGAGAACCTGATGATGATGTCGGAGGCCGAAGATCAGGACATCGTCCTCGAGCAGGTCGCCAACAAGGACAACCGGATTCTCGACTACCAGTTCTTCGTTCCCGGCGGGGGCGCGCATCCGCTGTCGACGAAGGACCGGGTGCTGGTCGTCGGCCAGGAGTACCGGCCCCCGTTCTACGGGCACGTCTTCATGTTCGGCCTGCGGGACCACCTCATTTCGCCCTACACGACGGGCTACGAGGGCACCGCCATCGAGAGTCTCTACCCGAGCAACACCGACATGTTCCGGAAGGCGAAGGCGCAGGGCGCCACCGTGGGCTATGTGCACGCGTTCGGCGGGGACGCCGACCCGCTCGAGGGGAGCCTCGGCGGCGGCAAGGGCTACATGGTGGACGCCGCGCTCCAGACGACGGATGCGGTGGAGTGGTCGCAGGCGCACCGCGCGGGCTTTCACCCGTGGTACGCCACGCTCAACAACGGACTGCGGACCACCGCGGTCGGTGGAGAAGACTCGATCTCCAACCTCCACCGCAGCAAGCTCGTCGGCTCCGTGCGGACCTACGTCTATACGGGCGGCAAGGGTCTGACGATGGAGGCGTGGCTCGAAGGGCTCCGGAACGGCAACGCGTTCGTCAGCACCGGGCCGCTGGTCGAGCTCACCGTGAACGGCCGCATTCCGGGCGAGGAAGTGGAACTCGCCGCGAGCGGCACCGTCGAGCTCCAGGGGAGAGTGCGGAGCATCACGCCGCTCGACAAGGCCTACGTCATCTTCAACGGCGAGGTTGTCGAGGAGATCCCGTTTACCGGCGACCGCATGGAACTCGACCTGTCGAAGTCCTACCCGGTCAGCGGGAGCGGGTGGTTCCACCTGCGGGTCGAGGGCAGGAACGAGGAGCGTTTCCCTCTCGACGCGAACTTCGCGCTCGGGTTCACCAACCCGGTATGGGTGACGGTGGCCGGGCAACCGGTGCGCGACCGGGCCTCGGCCGAGTACTCGATCCAGTGGATCGACAAGCTCCGGGCGATGGCGGAGGAATGGCCCGGATGGCGCTCCGAGAAGGAGCGGGCTCACGTCTTCGCCCAGTTCGACGAAGCCCGCCGGATCTATCAGGGCTTCCTGTCGGAAGCCGGCGACGGGGGGTCGAACTAGTCACACCACACTCCTCCGGCGCCGGGTGCCGGCGCTGGGGGACGATGCGCCACGTGGGCGGAGTGGTGGGAGTCTCGCCCCCCTGCGCGGAACGATGCCGGTCCGGAGGCCGGCGCTCCTTCACGCTCCCCACCTACAATGCGCGCCCCGGCCCCTGCCATGCCTGAAACCCGCCACCCCTACGCCGCCTTCCTCCACGAGGTGGAGAGTCCCGCCCGCTACGGCGGCGGCGAGCGCTTCCAGGTGGTGAAGGAGTCGGACGAGGGGATCGCTTCCCGGATGGCGTTCTGCTTCCCCGACGTCTACGACATCGGGATGAGCCACCTCGGCACCAAGATCCTCTACAAGGTGGTGAACGACCAGCCCGACCTGGCGCTCGAGCGGGCCTTCTGTCCCTGGCCGGACATGGAGGCGAAGCTGCGGGAGCACAAGCTGCCGCTCATCAGCCTCGAGACGGGCCGCCCGCTGTCCGATTTCGACGTCGTGGGGTTCTCGCTCCAGTACGAACTCACCTTCACGAACGTCCTCAACATGCTGGAGCTCGGCGGGATTCCGGTCCGAAGCCACGACCGGGGACCGGAGCACCCGCTGGTCATCGCCGGAGGGCCGGTGGCGACCCAGCCGGAGCCGATGGCTCCCTTCATCGACGGTTTCCTCATCGGGGACGCCGAGGAGCGCCTCCCGGAACTCATGCGCGAGCACGCCCGGGTCCGGGAGGAAGGAATCGAAGACCGCGAGGAGATGCTGGTCCGGCTGCAAGCCGGCGGCGGGCTCTACTGCCCGGCGCTCTACGACCGGGACGTCTGCCCGCGGTCCGGCCTCGCCTATGTCTCCCGGGCGCGACACCCGGAAGTCCCGCTCCGCACCGAACGCGCCTTCCTCGACGACGTGAACCGCTTCCCGTTCCCGGACGATTCACCGGTTCCCGCGGCGGAAGCGATCTTCGACCGCACCGCGGTGGAGATCGCCCGCGGTTGCACCGAGGGCTGCCGCTTCTGCCAGGCCGGCATGATCTACCGCCCGGTCCGGGAACGCGACCCGAAGGCGATCGTGGACACGGTCGTCTCGGCCGTGGAGAAGGGGGGCTACGACGAGGCCTCGCTCACCTCGCTCTCGACCGCCGACTACTCCTGCGTGGCCCCCCTCGTCAAGGAGGTCATGAAGGAACTCATCCCGCGCCGGGTTTCCCTCGGCATCTCGAGCCTCCGCGCCTACGGGCTCCCGGAGGAGGTGCTCGACGACATCTCGCAGGTGAAGGCGACCGGTCTGACCTTCGCCCCCGAAGCCGGTTCGCAACGGATGCGCGACGTCGTCAACAAGAACGTCAGCGAGCAGGACATCTACGAGACCTGCCGGCGGGTCTTCTCGCGGGGATGGGACCGGGCCAAGCTGTACTTCATGATCGGGCTCCCGACGGAAGAGGACGAGGACGTCCTCGGGATCGCCGACATGGGGCGGCAGGCCCGGCACATCGGCGACCGGGAGGCGAAGCGGCGGGTCCGGATCACGGTCGCCGTTTCGAGCCACGTGCCGAAGCCCCACACCCCGTTCCAGTGGTGCGCCCAGGACTCCATGGCCGACATCGAGCGGAAGCAGGAGCTCCTCCACGAACGCGCCCGCCAGGATGGTTTCCGGCTGCGCACCCACGACCGGCGGGTGAGCCATCTCGAAGGCATCCTGTCGCGGGGCGACATCCGGACGGCGCGGCTGGTCGAGATCGCTTTCCGGCTCGGCGCCCGTTTCGACGGCTGGGACGAGCAGCTCCGCTGGGAGCTCTGGGAAGAGGCCTTCGAGCGCTGGGAATCCGAGACCGGCGCGACTCGCGGGGACTACCTCGGCACCATCCCGGTGGACGGCCGGCTCCCCTGGGAGCACGTGGACGTCGGACTCGCGGACGGCTTCCTGCTCCGCGAGTACCGGCGGGCGCTCAAGGACCGCGCCTCCCCGCCGTGCGGAAAGCCGGTCTCGATGCAGGTCCACCACACGAACCTCGCCGATGCCCGCGCCGACCGGCGCAAGCTCGTCTGTTACCACTGCGGCGTCGCCTGCGACCTCGACGGAATGCGAACCGAACGGATCGAGTTTCTCGAGAGCATGGGCGCCGAGGAACCGCGGAGCGCCTCGGAGACCCTGCTCCCGGTGGTCGCGGCGGCGGCGCCGCCCGCGTCCACGGCCGGCCACCGCCGCCCGGCGCCCCCCGTCCGCGCCTTCCAGGGCGATCCGGTCGTTTACCGGGCCCGTTTCGACAAGTTTGGACCGATGGCGCTCCGGGGCCACGGCGAGCTGATCCGCATCCTGCCGCGGGTTCTCCGCCGCGCCGGCCTCCCGATCCGGTTCAGCGAGGGCTTCTCGCCGCGGCCGAAGCTCAGTTTCGGTCCGGCCCTGCCGCTCGGCGTCCAGTCGCTCGGTGAGTTCTGCGAGTTCGCCCTGACCGAGGAACTACCCGAAGTTCAGGTTCTGGCAGCGCTGCGAGGAGCTTCCGAGGAAGGGCTGCGGTTCACGGAGCTGGTGCGCGTCCACCCGGGCGAACCCAAGCTCTCCCGCTGGATCGCGGCGCTCCGCTACGCGGTGCTGCTCGCCGCCGACCTCGAGCCGGCGAGCGTCGAGGCCCGTCTGGAGGCGTTCCGGGCCGCCGATTCCTGGCCCATCGAACTGACCCGGCGCGTGAAGCAGAAATCGCGGCGCCGCGGTCCGCGGGCGCCCGCCGGGCCGCGCGAGCGAACGGTGGAAGTGGACCTGCGGGACTTCGTGGAATGCGTCCACCTCGCCCCCGCCGGGTCCGAAGCCGCGTTCCTCGGGTGCTCGGCCGATCGGCTCACGCTCCGGTTCCGAACGGTGCTGACGGGGACCGGCTCGGCGCCGCGTCCCGGCGAGATCACCCGCGCGCTCGCCGGATTCGAGCCCGTCGCCACCGAGATCGTGCGGACCGCCGGCGAGCCCTCCACCCTGCCGTCGGCTC
>MPMW01000089.1 GCA_002238705.1 Acidobacteria bacterium bin61
ACTGGAAGAACCTCCTCGACCGCGCCCTCGAAGGCGGCCGTTTCCTCGAAGAGCGGGTCTCCGCCGACCTGTCGGAGGTGGTGTTCCGCGAGGTGTTCCCGTCGCTCGTCCGCGCCATCGCCGCCCAGGCCGGCGACGTCCCGCTCAGCGAGGTGCGGGACGCGGCGCTGGTACTGCTCTACCGGCTGCTGTTCATCCTCTACGCCGAGGACCGCCGCCTGCTGCCGGTGGACGACGAGAATTACCGGGCGGTCGGCCTCCGCCACCGGGTGCGGAGCGACATCGCGGCGCGGCTCGACCGCGGGGAGGCGTTCTCGGCAAAGGCGACGAGCTACTGGCACGCGGTTATAGACCTCTGCCGCGTCATTGACGAGGGCGATCCGGCGTTCGGGCTGCCGCCCTACAACGGCGGCCTCTTCGATCCGGGGCGGGCGCCGCTGCTGGACCGGATAGCCCTCGGGAACGCGGCACTCGCCCCCGTCGTGGACGCGATGGCGTGTCGCCGGACGGCAGAGGGCCGGCGCTACATCAGCTACCGGGACCTCTCCGTCCAGCAACTCGGCTCGATCTACGAGCGGCTACTGGAGCACGAGGTTGCTCGGGACGGGACGGACGTGGTCGTCCGGCCCAACGCGCTGGCCCGGAAGGACTCCGGCAGCTACTACACCCCGGAAAGTCTCGTCCGGCTCATCATCCGGGAGACCCTCGGCCCGAAGGTCGAGGACGCGCTCACCGGGTTCCGGGGGGCCGCCCGCGAGTTCGCCGACCGCGGCGCGGATGGAGACCCGGCAGCTCTGGCGGAGGCGGACGCCGCCGCGCGCCTGCTCGACCTGCGGGTCTGCGATCCGGCGATGGGTTCCGGGCACTTCCTGGTGAGCCTCGTGGACTACCTGACCGACCGGGTGATCGAGGCGCTGGCGGAGGCACACAAGATCGCGCCCGACTACGAGTCTCCGGTCGCGGCCCGCATCGAACGGATCCGCGAGACGATCCAACGCAACGCGGCGGCCGGCGGCTGGACCGTCGCGCCGTCGCAACTCGACGACCGCCACTTGGTCCGGAGGATGGTGCTGAAGCGGTGCGTGTACGGGGTGGACAAGAACCCGATGGCGGTAGAACTCGCCAAGGTGTCGCTATGGCTCCACTCGTTCACGGTGGGCGCGCCGCTCGGGTTCCTCGACCATCACCTCCGCTGCGGCGACAGTCTCTTCGGGGCGTGGGTGCGCCCAGCGACGGCGCGGGCGATGCGTGAGGGCGGCCCGCTCTTCGTGAGCGGGCCGCTGCGCGCGGCGACCGAGGCCGCGCGGCCGATGGAAGCGATCGAGGCGCTGACCGACGCCGAGATTGCGGAGGCCGCCGAGTCGGAGCGTCTGTTCCGGGGGGTGCAGGAGCAGACCCGGCCGTTCGCGGCGTTCCTGTCGGTGCTCCACGCGCTGGACTGGCGGGACGACCGCTCCGCCGAGGCGCGGGCGGCGTTGCGCGCCTGGCTGGCCGGGAAGTTCGGGGATCCGGTGGCGATCGCCGCCGGCGAGGCGGAGGTTCCGGGGGACCCGGAGCAAGCCGCGAAGTTCGGCGGGCTGCTGGCCGAGGCGCGGGAACGGATCGCCCAGGAGGGCTTCCTCCACTGGGAGCTGGCGTTCCCCGGCGTGTGGCCCGGCTGGGGAGCAGAGGGGGGGCGGCCGGGGGGGGTCGGCGCGGGGGGCGGGGAGCCCGACTGGGAAGCAGAGGGCGAGCGGCAGGGCGGTTTCGACGCGGTGATCGGGAACCCCCCCTGGGACCGGATGAAGCTCCAGCAGGTCGAGTGGTTCGCGTTCCGCCGCCCGGAGATCGCGAACGCCCAGAGAGCTTCGGACCGGAAGGCCATGATCGGGGCGCTCGAGGAGAACGGCGATCCGCTGGCGGAGGATTTCCGGCGGGCCGACGCGCGGGCGAAGCGCGCCGTCGAGGTGGCGCGGAAGGGCGGCGACTACCCGCTGCTGTCGAGCGGGGACATCAACATCTACTCGCTGTTCGTGGAGCGGGCGATGTCGCTGGTGAAGCCGAACGGGGTGACGGGGCTACTGCTTCCATCGGGGATCGCATCCGACAAGACCGCGGCGCCGTTCTTCCGGTCCGTGGCGACCGGTGGGCGGCTGCGCGCTCTCTACGACTTCGAGAACCGACGGACGCGATTCGACGCGCCGCCCTTCTTCCCGGCGGTGGACAGTCGGTTCAAGTTCTGCGCGTTCGTGGCGGGTCGGGCTCCGCACGAGCAGCCCGCGCGCTGCGCGTTCTTCTTGCAGGACTTGTCCGAACTGGACGACACAGATCGGCGACTCGAACTGACGCCCGAGGACTTCCGCCGCGTGAACCCGAACACCGGGACGGCACCGATCTTCCGCAGCCGGTGCGACCAGGAAATCACGACCGCGATCTACCGGCGACTGCCGGTTCTCGTGGACCGGTCCTCGGGAGAACCGGTGAGAGCCTGGCCGGTGCGCTACGAGCGCATGTTCGACATGACGAACGACTCCCACCGGTTCCGCACCCGGACAGAGCTGGAGGAGAAGGAAGGCGCTTGGCACATCGGCGGGAACCTGTACGACAGCCCGGCGGGCCGTTTCGTCCCCCTCTACGAGGGGAAGATGGTCCAGGCGTTCGACCACCGCGCCGCCAGCGTGGTCGTGAACCTCGACAACCTCCACCGCCCGGGCCAGCCCGTCCCGGCCACCTCGGCGCAACACGGAGATCCTGACTGGGTTCCCGATCCCCAGTTCTGGGTCCTGGAGGCCGACTGCGAGTGGCCCCCCGACGCCGGCTGGACGCTGGGTTTCAAGGAGATCACCGCGGCGACCAACGTCCGTACTGTTATCGCCTCGCTGCTTCCCGCGGTCGGGTTCGGAAACAAGGTTCCGGTGCTGCGGGCGCTTGGCCCCGAGCGTCGCGAATGGCTCCTCGCCGCCAACCTGAACTCCATCGTGCTCGACTTCGTGGCCCGGCAGAAGATCCAGGGGCAGACCATCAATCTGTTCATACTCGAACAACTGCCCGTCGTGCCGCCCGAGCGTTACGACGCCGCCTCCTTCGGTCCCAAGACCGCCGCCGAAGTCGTGCGGGAAGCCGTCCTCGAACTGACGTACACCGCCAGCGACATGACCCCGTTCGCCAAGGTCCTCCGTCACATGGACGAATCCGGAAACCCGCTCCGGCCGTTCCCTTGGAACGACGACCCCCGCCTCCGCCTCCGCGCCAAACTCGACGCCCTCTTCTTCCACCTCTACGGCGTCACCGACCGCGACGCCATCCGCCACATCTACTCCACATTCCCCATTCTCCGGCGCCAGGACGAGAAAACCTACGGCACCTACCGCTCCCGCGACCTCGCCCTTGCATATCTGAACGTCCTCACCGCCGGCCACCCCGACGCCGAGCCCACCGTCTGATGCGACGCGTCGTGGTGCGAATCCCTCGCCGCCTCCAAATCACGCGACCTCACGGCCCAGAAACAGCAACGAACGAAATGTCTCCTCTGCACTGGTTGTGGACCATGCGTTGCAGAAGTGCGACAACAGCTAATAAACTACTTTAGATTTGATGGCTTAAGAAGCCTTTATTAGGCGTATTTGGCCGTCTAGATCGACCGGTTTCCGCTACTCCTCAGGAGGCTCTAAGTCGCGACGATGCCGAACACTACGGAAATTGAATGGACTGACGCCACTTGGAATCCGGTGACCGGGTGCACGCCCATCGGCCCGGGGTGCGACAACTGTTATGCGCTCCGCTTCGCCGAACGGTGGCGGGGGGTTGCGGGTCATCCCTATGAGCAGGGTTTTGACCTCCGTCTCTGGCCGTCCCGCCTCACCCATCCTTTCAAGTGGAAGTCCCCGCGGATGGTTTTTGTGAACTCGATGAGCGACCTGTTTCACAAGGACGTGGACAGGACGTTCGTTGACCGCGTGTTCGAAGTCATGGAGGAGGCCGATTCACACATCTATCAGATTCTCACCAAGAGAAGTTCTCTCATGCGAAGCTATCTGTGCGCTCGATACGGGAATCACCCAGTGCCAGCGCACATCTGGCCCGGTGTATCTGTTGAGGATGCGGCGCACAAGGGCCGAATCGAACATTTACGGAGCATCAACTCCAGCAGACGCTTCGTTTCGTTTGAGCCACTCCTCGGTCGTATCGGTAGCGTGGACCTTGCCGGCGTGGCGTGGGCGATCGTAGGTGGTGAGAGCGGACCGAAAGCGCGACGCATGGAACGACTGTGGGCGATTGAGTTGCGAGATTCTTGCCGCGCGGCGGGTGTGTCGTTCTTCTTCAAACAGTGGGGTGGAATCCGACCGAAGTCCGGCGGCCGACTATTGGATGGCGAGGAATGGAACCAGTTTCCGCACTAGACAGAACCGCGTCATTATGAGCCCCACACCCACACCATACGCGGGACGCGAGCAGACATTCGTTAAACACAGCTTCCTGACTCAATACCTCCAAAGAGCAGCATACAAAATCTTGCAAGCCCGCTCTTCCGTCTTCAACTACGTGGACGCGTTCGCGGGTCCGTGGAGATTGTCTGACGACGACGAATTCTCGGATGCCTCCTTCCACCAAGCAGTGAGGACCTTGGATGCGGTGCGAGTGGATCTGGGTAGTCGCGGGCTTGAAGGATTGGAGATCCGTTCTTTCTTTTGTGAGAAACGGCCGGACGCCGCGAGACGGCTTGAAGAATACGCTCAGAGACATAAAGAGCTTCAGATTCATGTATTCGCGGGGCCATTTGAGAATCACATCCAGGACATCGAAGCTCGCTGTTCGAATGGGTTTACTTTCACCTTCATTGATCCTACAGGATGGAAAATTCGATCTGACCCTGTCTTTAGAACGCTGGCTCGATTGAGGGGTGAGGTGCTCCTGAACTTCATGGCAGAACCCATCAATCGGCACGCAGGATACGTGGGAGTCACGGACTCTATTGGTGATTTTCTAGCGGATCCGGACTGGAAGAATGACTTCGATGCGTTCCCGAGCGCGGTTTCGAATGAGCGCCGTATTTTCCATATGCTCATGCGAAGGATGAAGACGATGCTTGTGGCGCGATACTTCCCGTACATTACGATCAAGAGGCCAACACAAGATCGTACAAAAATGCGCCTCATTCTCGGTACGAATTCTGAGAAAGAAGTCGAAGTATTCCGTGATGTTCAGGAGAGCGTAGAGAAGGAAGAAATGAAGATTCGGACGAATCTACTGCTAGGTGCGGATCAGCAACGGCTGCTTTTTCCAGGCGATCATTTAGCAGCGATCCAACAGGAGCGCGAGGGCGTCGGATGTGCGGTGCATCGGAATGCATCGCAACAAATGCTGGCAGGCATCCTTGAGCACGGCGCTGTCGTGAATTTTGGGAACTTGTCCGTGGCGGTGATGGAGAGCATTCCGATTCGGAAGACGCATCTCAAGAAGCTGTTGGTCGACTTGAGGGAGGAAGGGGTCGTGCATTTCGAACTACCCGTGCGTGCGCGAGTGCCGAGGGACGACACTCTCATCTCGCTCGCTTAGCAGTCCGTAGTCCTTACAGACAGCGCTGGGCAATCTGGTCGGGACGGCGGGAAACGTACCCGCGTCGGTAGGTCTTCGCAGCGACGTCTACGTGCATATCCGGGCTGTTGCGCGAACACGCCTCCGGGGGCGCCTTCCCTTTTCCGAGCCCGCGGCGCATCCGCCAAGCGGGTCGCGCCGTAGGATCCATTTCAGAGCCTTATCGGCGGGTTGGGCGGACCGTCGGCCAGTCGTCCCTATGGGTACTGGCGGGCCGGCTGTGGGGCTTAGTTAGAATGCGCCGCTTCTATCAGAGAGGATCGAATCCATGCCTACCCTCTATCGCGACACCTCGTATTCGTTGACCCATTTGATCGAAGACATCAAACACGGTCGTATCGCGCTGCCAGACATACAGAGACCGTTCGTGTGGTCCTCTGCCAAGGTACGGGACCTCTTCGATTCCATGTACCGAGGCTATCCGGTCGGGACACTGATGCTCTGGGAGACAGGTGCGGACGTTGGCATGCACCAAGTTGGCGGTGGAGAGCAAACGAAGGTGGCCCAACGGCTCATTGTGGATGGGCAGCAGCGGCTGACGTCTTTGTTTGCGGTCCTGACCGGGCGGTCGGTGGTGACCAAGTCGTTCCTGCAGAAGCGGATCAGGATTGGGGTTCGCCCATCGGACGAGGCCTTTGAGGGCACCGACGCGGGTATCGGACGAGACATTTGAGCTCACCGACGCGGCTATCGAACGCGATCCCGAGTACATCGCGGATATCACTGTCCTTTGGGCAAAGAGGTTCAAGTCGACGGTCCGCGACTTCATGGCTCGGCAGGGAAACAGCTACGGAGATGTGGAGCAGGACGAACTCGAGGAACGCATCGACCGCGTTCGGGATCTGAGGGACTTCCGGTTTCAGGTCATCGAACTCGGTTCCGGTGCGGACGAGGAAGAGGTGGCGGAGATCTTCGTGCGAACAAACTCGAAGGTCGTGTCACTCAATCAGGCGGATTTCATCCTGACGCTCATGTCCGTGCATTGGGAGGAAGGGCGCCGGCAAATTGAATCATTTTGTAGAAACGCGGTCGATCCGAGCGCGAAAGGACCGTCGCCGAAGAACCCATTTCTGAATCCGACGCCTGACCAAATGCTTCGGGCGGGCGTGGGGTTGGCATTCCGGCGGGGACGCCTGCAGCACGTGTACAGCATCCTACGGGGCAAAGACCTCGACACCGGCGACGTTTCGGAAGAACGGCGGACCGCTCAATTCAAGAAGTTGCGGACGGCTCAGGACGAGGTCGTGGATCTGACGAACTGGCATGAATTTCTGAAGTGCCTGAGCCAGGCGGGATTCCGACAGAGCCGAATGATCACTTCGGAAAGCGCCGTGATCTATACCTACGCTCTGTGGCTGATCGGCAAGCGGGACTTTGGCGTGAATCGGCGTCTGCTGCGTGCCACGATCTCACGATGGTTCTTCATGGCACATACCAGCGGGCGATACACGTCGTCACCAGAGACACAGATCGAGAGTGATCTGTCGCGGTTGTCCGCGTTGTCGCTCGGGGACGCCACCGGCTTCTGCGAAACACTCGACGGAATCGTGCGCTCGACATTCACCGGAGACTACTGGGAGATATCGCTTCCCAACAGGTTGGATACGTCTAGCGCTCGATCGCCAGTACTCTTCGCTTATTGGGCGGCGCTGAACGTCGTGGACGCGGAAGTGCTCTTCGCCCGCCTGAAGGTGCGTGAGTTGCTCGATCCCGTGAGTGGAGCTCCGCGGGGTATCGAGCGGCATCACCTGTTCCCGAAAGCGCACCTAGCGTCGCGAGGGATTACATCGAACCCGAAGGTGAACGCCATTGCGAACATGGCGTTCGTCGACTGGGCGGAAAACGACGAGATCCGGGCCAAGAGTCCTTTGGAGTACTGGCCGGTGATGACGGCGGGGATGCCGTCGCAGGCGGTCAAGCGGCAGGCGGAATGGCACGCGCTGCCGGTCGGGTGGGAGCAACTGGAATATGACGTGTTTCTCGATCGCCGACGCTCGCTGATGGCGCAGGTAATCAGGCAAGGGTTTGAAACACTATGGGGTGCCGGGGCAGAACCGCGCAGCTCGTCCCTGACCGAAATCGTCAATCTGGGCGAGTCACAGGTCGTGGAGTTCAAAGCGACGGCTCGCGTCAATCTGCACACTGGACAGGTTGATCGGAAGATTGAGCACGTCGTCGTGAAGACCGTTTGCGGCTTCCTGAACGGTGAGGGTGGGACGCTGTTCATTGGGATTGCGGACAATGGAGGGGCCGTTGGGCTGGATAAAGACTTGGCGACGCTCAGAGGTCGAGGGGGCCGCGACGGATACGAGCTCTTTCTGCGGCAATGTCTCGATAACGGTTTGTCCTCGCCCACAGCCGCCGTAGTGGGTATCGCCTTCGAGGAGATGGAGGGCCGCGAGATCTGCGTGGTGAAGGTCGCGGCTTCAGGGAAGCCGGTATTCGCAAAGTCGCCGGGAGACGCCATCGCGGCGGAATTCTGGGTCCGAGTTGGCAACGCCACAAAGCAGTTGCACGGAGACGACATGCTTACCTACCAGGCAGAGCGCTGGAGCTAGGTTCCGCCGGTCCAACAGCAGTGCTGGTCTGAAAGCCGGCGGTTCCAGCCGGTAGCGCTACTTGCAGTGGTCGGGCCGGCAGGAATCGGACCCGCAGCCGAGAGCCCGCCACAGCGGCGGCCCGTTGCTCACGACACCAACAATAGTCTTGAGGACTTCGCGTCCAGATAAAGTCCGATGCCTACGGCACTAGGTGTGTAAACCAACGACGTTGTTCAACCCCCGCTCCTTCTCCCTCCTGGAAAACGGTCAAGCCAATATCCTGACCTGCGACGGGACCAACGCGCAGCCCGCGACCCGCGTCCATCTCAAGCCCCACGACCTCCCCCGCGACCGGCCGTACTGGCGCGCGCGGGAAGCCGGTCAGATATGAGCCTCCGCATGCTCACCGCGGTCAAGGCAGCCCCAGCGCTTACGTCCGCTATTCACGCGGTCGTCACCATGCATGGACTAGGGGACACCGAGGTCGGGATCTCGACTCCAACAGGAAGCGCTCACCGGAATCGTGGGTGGCTGTATGGGATCGGTCGAAAGCACGATCTACGTAAACGCGGTAGATTCAACGATATCGAGAGCCCTTCGGACAGACATTCCCTCCCGCGAGCGGACCGGAATGGATTCCTATCCGGTTCGGGTCGTTTTTCCGGCGTACCACCGTCCAATCCGTCTGATGTGTGGCGCTAACGAGCCGAGCGCCGTACGGCGAGGCCTATGCACATATTCCGAATCGAGCGCTCGAAATCCTCGTCGGGCAGAGCTGCCTCCGCCTCTCCGTGCTCGCAGCTCGAATCGATGCAGCCTGAAACGCGCGACACGCGTGGAGTAGACATTGGCGACGTATGATCACTGACCAACCGGCTTCGCATGCCTTATGAGATACTGCTGATCGCATGGCCCATCAACGCCTGCCCACCGTTGCGTTCAACCGCACGTTTACCCATATTCCGGAACATGTGCGGCAGGATCTCGAAACACTTGAGCGCGAACGCGCGATCTATTCGGATCACTGGATAGACGAACTTGGTGACTTCCGGCACGTGCGAATCGATCACACGCCCGAGGAATGTCTCGAGTTTGCACGTCGGAGCTGGGCCTACGAACTCTTCTTAAGAGCCGAAGCTACCTGGGCTGAAGAGGTGACGGAGATAGACGAGGACGTCGCTCACGATGCCGACACTTACTCCGCTGTTCTAAGAGATGGTAGTCGAATCGAACCACCCTATCATTGCTTTGCGGCTTTTCTGGGTCCTCACTTAGCTGCCTTGTCGTGCTCAAGGACTGAACGAGAGACCATCATTGACCTAAAGGGCAAAGAGGCTGCTCTCTTCGAAGTACGGCGAGCACTGCAATCCGTGACCGCTACGATTCGCTCTTTCAACAAACGCGATAAGAATCTGACGCCGTGGCGCATCAGATGTGAGCATGATGTAAGGGACCTCTTGTACGTGATGCTTCGTCCCCGGATCTTCGATATCAAGAAGGAGGAACGCATACCGTCGAAGGCAGGCACGCACAGAGTCGCCGATCTGTGCAGCAATGCCATCCCGTTCCTAGTGGAACTCAAGTGGATTGGACGTCTTGGAACGTGGAAGAAACGAATCGAAGAAGTGTATGTGGACATTCAAACGTATGCCAAGCATCCTTCTGGCGAAACCATCTTTTTCCTTATTGTGGATGATGTCCGCGACATCCAAGATCACCGACAAATCGAGCAGGAGTTGACAACGCGTCAGGCAGTTGACGGGAGAGAAGTCGATGTAGAAGTGTTTGTTTGTGACACATAGCGCCAAGAGTGCCCAACAGACTCACGGATACGGTGGTTTTCTCTCGGGGGCAGCAGCTTCCTCTCGGTTGGCTCGTGTTGGTCGGAACTTGAGGGGATTGGCGGGACCTTCGTACAGGCGGAAGAAACGCCCCGCGGGGCTCCGGAGCACGTGGCCAACCGGAGGGCGGCACCGCCGAGAGCGCGAGGAATCGCGTCTCGCACGGGCCGAACCCGCTACGCCGAAGGTTTCAAAAACGCGGCCCATTCGTCCATGAGCGCCCGTCGCCGCTGTAGTAGATCGCTGCGGAAGTAAGCGCCTTCGACACCGCCGACAGTGTGCGCCAGTGCAGCCTCGGCGACCTCTCGCGGGGCTCCCGCGTCGGCGCACCAGTCGCGGAACGCCGACCGAAACCCGTGAACCGTCGCACGATCGGCCAGCCCCCGGTCCCGCAGCAACTTCGTAAGTGACATGTCCGACAGCGGATGCCCCGCCCGGAGCGGGGACGGGAAGACCAAGCCGCTCCCATCGTCCAGGGCGCGCGCCGCTTCGAGAACAGCGAGCGCAGCGTCTGACAGCGGGACGCGATGCTCTGCCCCGCCCTTCATGCGTTCGCCGGGAATGCGCCACTCCCACGCCTCCGCATCCATCTCGGCCCAACTGCAGCACCGGGATGGAGCAGGGATCGAGCGGAACGTGAGAACCTGTAAGTCCCCATTCTACGGAGCTTTACACGGGAGTTCGTGGGAAAAACCGGGAAGTGGCGGAAATCGTGCCATGGTGGAGGCAGCGGGAATCGAACTTCTGCCGTAAATCGTGGAATCTAGGAAGATTCTAGGCAAGAAACTGGAGCGATACCCAACACTTGATCCCACGCAACTCGGGCCGTCCGTTGCGTTGCGAGCGCCTCCCGTTAGAACGGGGAGTCTTTGAATTGCTCAACTTCCCCCGCTACCTCCGTTGCCAAGACCTCATCGTGATACTGGTCGGCGGCCTGCTCTTGAATGTCAGTTAGGTGGCCCTGAATTTCTCGTACCACTTCCAACACGGTCAACAGCGCCACCCCCGACTTTCGCAGTTTCCGCGCCTCGGCCTGTATCGCACGCGCCGCTGCCTTCACCCTTCGTTCTCTATCCGCCTTCATTCGTCCGACCCTTCCTCTTCGCTCTCACGTTCTCGCCGCTCCTGCTGCCAGCGCTCCCGCGTCTGGGCGACTACTCCCATTGACGAGACGATCTCTCCCGCGTGCCCTTGAATCGCGCCGATGCTCTCCAAGGTCCCTGAATTCGCCGGTCCCTTCGCCGTCATCTTGCCCGCCGTCTTCACTAGCTCGGCCGTCTTGAACAAGATCTCCGAATCGGCCTTTCTATCCTCCGCGATAGTGCCGGCGTCCAACTGAACGCTCCTTGCGTATGCGGCGATGTCTGTATCCGGCTCTGTGTCCGCTATCTGGCTTGCCTTCTTCACAATCTCCGCCGCGTGCGCCTGCACGCCGTGATACATGGTGTCCATTGGTCTGTTCCTCCTTTTCGGATCAGAATTTGGCCCGACGATTCCCGCCAGACTCCGGCCAAGAATCCTAGACGCTCGCAGTACACCCCGGATCCCCGAGCTAGTCCTCCCACCCCAGGAGAATCGCGGCCTCGCCGGTCCCCTCCCACGCCGCCGAGTCGAACCGAAGGGCGTCCGCTTCCCTCTCCCGCACCAGGCGCGCCAGATCAGCCTGCACCCGGGCCTGGCGGGCCCGCCGCTTCGCCGCCGCGAGCACCAGCGCGACACGGGAGCGGCTGCAACCCACCGCGGCCGCCGTGGTTCTTGGCGAATCACTGGAACACAGGGGAACGCTACGGCCCCCCCACAAGTGGAGGCGGCGGGAATCGAACCCGCGTCCGAAAGCCTTCGACAACGACGTCTACATGCGTATCCGGGTTGTGGCGGGAATCCGCGCCCGGAGGCGCCCTTCCCTGTTTCGGTCCCGCGCCGCATCAACCCGGCGAATCGGGGCGTGAAACCTATCCCTGAGGCTCACCGACGGCTCGGGAAGACCGCCGGCCAAGCCCGCCTTGTCGACGTCCTTTCCCGCCCGGCAGGCGTGGTCAGGAAGGACGTGGCTTAAGCAGCCAGTGCCAGATCGTTGTTGGCGTTTGTGTTTGTTTCCACCGTTTACGGAAGGTGGACCCCCGACATGCAGTCGTTGCTTCTTGTACCTTCGTCGAACCCAGTACGCCCCCTCCTCGCGCGAGTCAGGCGGCAACCCGAGGCCGGAAACCAACCCCGAGACACGGCAGGGACACGAGCCCCACACCGTTCTCCGCGTCGCGAATCGGCTACGATTTTAGCAGATGGTGAGCACTGGCCCGGCCCGCCT
Source organism: Acidobacteria bacterium bin61 (assembly GCA_002238705.1). Classification (GTDB taxonomy): domain Bacteria; phylum Acidobacteriota; class Vicinamibacteria; order Marinacidobacterales; family Marinacidobacteraceae; genus Marinacidobacterium. The sequence continues at coordinate 12,264 of MPMW01000089.1, forward strand.
TCAGGGGAGGTTCCGGGGACGCACCCGCGTCGCCGCCGGGGCCCTTGTCTTCTTCCTCGGAATCCCTCTCGCCCACGCCACCGGCGCCACGCCGCACACCACCGGCGCCCCGCCGCAGGCCGCAGGCACGACCCCGCAGGCCGGCGACACTCCCGAGGCCTTCTCCGGCATCCCCTGGGAGGCGCTCGCAGAGCTCCCCAACGGACTCGCCACCGTCCGCCGCGCCGCCACCATCGAATCCCGGACGGACCGGCAGAAGGCCCTCGCCGCGATCGCCGACGATCCCGCCCTCTCGGCCCGGAGCCGGGCCGCGGCTTCGTACCGGCTGGGCGGGGACGCGCTCCGGCGCGGCCGGTGGACCGAGGCCGAAAAGCGCCTCACCGCTCCCGAACTCG
>MPMW01000090.1 GCA_002238705.1 Acidobacteria bacterium bin61
CCACTGCCGAAGCGCCGCTGGACGCCGGTTTCGGCGCTGGAGTTCGTGGGCTGCGAGTCCTGCCGCATGACGCTCCAGGAGTACGAGGACTACCCCGAGGACGGCCGGAAGATCGAGTTCTTCGACTCGGAGGCGGGACTCGCCTGGATGCTGCGGGACGGCCCGCGTCGCGAACACGAGGAGCCGGCCCGCCGGCTGGCGGCGCTGGCGGAGCGGATTTCGCAGACCCGGGGGGCGCCGATCCGGCTTCTCGGCGCTTCCCGGGTGCAGTTGCTGGACGCCGACTCCCGGCAGGTGCGCGTGATCCATCCGGACGAGATCGTGTTTCTCCATACGGAGCGGGCGGGAGATGTGAGTCTCGGGTTTCTGCGGGTCGGGGAGCACGCCTACCCGGACGTGGTGCTCGAGGTGGACCACACGTCCGACATTCGCCGGAACAAGCTGGCGCTCTACGAGGAGTGGGGGTTTCCGGAGTTGTGGGTGGAGGTTCCGGGGGTGTATTCGACGAGCCGGCGGCGCCGTCTCAGGCCGGAACTGCGGATCTATCTGCTGGGCGACGCGGGGTATGCGCTGTCGGCGGAGAGCCGCGCCTTTCCGGGTTGGCGGGCGGAGGAGATCCACCGGGCGCTGAACGAGCCGGTGGTGTCCCCGGCGACTTCGGCCGTACTGGAGCGGGTGGGCCGCGCGCTCGGGGAACGGGAAGGGACGGGTCCCGACGACGATCCGCTCCTGGGCAAACACCGCGCCGAGAGCCGCGCCGAGGGTCGCGCGGAAGGCCGCGCCGAGGGTCGTGCGGAAGGCCGCGCCGAGGGTCGTGTGGAAGGCCGCGCCGAGATGGCGGGATTCGTCCTGCGGCAGCGGGGATGCATCGTTCCGCCGGCGTTCCCGGACGACGGCCACCTCGGAGCGCTCCGCGCCGTGTCCACGGAACGGGTGCTGGCCGCCGCCGGCGCGGCCACCAGCTTCGCGGACTTCCTGTCCCGACTCCGGTAGCCCGCATCCTGCGGTTGGCCGCGGCGCCCGCGGCAACTGCTGCCAGGCTCGGGGCGCCCCCCGGAGACCGGCTTCAGCGGACCTTCTCGGAGTAGTTGACGCCCACGTAGATGCGGAGCGCGGCGCCCTCGTCGTTCACCTGGAAGCGGACCAGCTCCCCGTGGGCGCCGAACCCGTCGCTCTCCAGCCGGAACACGTGCGGTTCATCGGTCGGCTTCAGGACGCCGCGGGAGCGGTCGGGGTTCTCCGAGAGGGGCGAGAAGATCACCAGTTCGTCCTCGAGGCGCAGCACGCTGGTGTCTCCCCAGCGGTTCCGGTAGGTCCCGAGGTAGATGTCCCAGGCCGAGCTGTAAACCGCCTTTTCCTCCTCCTCTGCGGCCAGGTGCGGCGCCACCCACTCCAAGGCCTTCTCGACGAAGCGGCCGGGATTCCCGTCACCGGCGTTCGTGAACACCACCACGCCCACCTTCTCCTCGGGACTCAGTTGCGTCTGGGTGCGGTAACCGGGATAGGAGCCCCCGTGACCCACGAGATCGCGGTCCTCCGTGTGACGCACCGAGAACCCGAGTCCCCAGCCACTGTCCCAGGAGGGCTGGACCCAGTGGACCCGCTGCATTTCGAGCAGGGTGTTGGGGGCGAGGACCTCCTCGCTCTTGCGGGCGCGGACCCGCATCTGCCACTGCAGGAACCGGAGCATGTCCGGCACGTTCGAGGAGAGCCCGGTCGCCGGGTCGAAGGAACGGGCGTCCACGAAGGGCATGCTCTGCCGGCTGCCGTCCGCCATCCGCCGGCCGTATCCGGTCGCGAGGCGGTCCTCATGGTCCGCCGGGATCGGCCCCACGCTCGTCGAGTCCATCCCGAGCGGCTCCAGAATCCCCTCGTTCACGAGGCTGGCGAAGGACTTCCCGGAGGCGGCCTCGGCCACCATCCCGGCGAGGGTGAACCCCAGGTTCGAGTACTTCCACTTGGTCTCGGTGGGATAGGTGGTCTCCTGGTCGGAGACCGTGTCCCGGACGGCCTCCGCCTCGGGGAACTCGAATTCGGTCCAGGCCGGGTGGTTGGACTCCCGCGGCAGGCCGGCGGTGTGGGTGAGGAGGTGGCGCACGGTCACCGCCCGGGCTTCGGGATGACGGTTCTCGATGTCGAACCAGGGGAGGTGTTCGGTGATCCGGTCGTCGAGTCGGATCGTTCCGGCATCCCGCTCGCGCAGCACGCTGATGGCGGTGAAGAGCTTCGAGTGGGAGGCGATCCGGAAGATCGAATCCTCGCTCATCGGCGTCCCGGGATCGAGGGACGAATGCCCGTACGCCTTGAGGAAGACGACGTCCTGATCGTGGACGATCCCGATCACGAGTCCGACTCCCGAGTATTCGACCTGCGAGCGGACCCACTCGTCGAGCATGGTGAGACCGGCCTGGACCTTCGGGTCCGGATGCTCGGCGGAGCGGGCGGACGGAGCGAGGAGAGGAGCGGCGAGGACAGCGCCCGCCAGAAAGATTTGTCGGAGCATGGTTCAGTAGCGCCGCTAGCGGCGGAAGGCTACGGCGCCGTCAACCAGAACCACCGCGGTCCTGGCATAGGTGCCGATGGGGTGGGAATCCCAGACAACAACATCGCCGTCGAGTCCGACGGCAAGGCTCCCGATGCGGCCCTCCACTCCCAGGATCTCCGCGGAGTCCGCGGTGACCGCGCCGAGCGCGGCTTCCCGCGGGAGTCCGTGCGCCCAGGCGACGATGGCCTCCATCGCGACCGAGCGGCCCCGGGAGCCGAAGGTGGAGAGTGCGATCTTCACGCCGGCCTCGTGGAGGAGGCCCGCCGTCGCCGGCGAGTGGCCCTTGAGTTCCATGGGGCCGCCATCCCCGATTCCGATGACGGAGGGTCCGACCACGACCGGGACTCCCGCTTCGGCCAGCCCGGACGCAACCGCCGCGGCGCCGGCCGCCTGGTCGAGGACCAGCCGCACATCGAACTCGCCGGCCACCCGGAGCGCCGTCTCGATGTCGTCGGGCTTGTTCGCGAGCATCCGCAGCGGGAGTTCGCCGGCGAGGAGGCGGCCCAGCACCCCTCCGGCCTCACCCTCGATAGCGTCCTCGCCCGCGCGGATCAGGGTGCTCCGGAAGTCATAGATCATCCCCTGCCGGGTGGTCCGGCCGCTGGGCGCATCACTTCCCGAGATCGGGAGTTCGCCGGCGAGGAGGCGGCCCAGCCCCCCTCCGGCCTCACCCTCGATAGCGTCCTCGCCCGCGCGGATCAGGGTGCTCCGGAAGTCATAGATCATCCCCTGCCGGGTGGTCCGGCCGCTGGGCGCATCACTTCCCGGAGCCGTGTCCCCGACAGCGGTCTCGCCGAAGGAGGCAGCGACCGCCGTCTCCTCGGCCACGATGGCGGTGTCCGCCGAGCCGGCCAGCTTCACCACAGCGCCGGTACCGCCGATCAGGAGCCGCGGATCGGGGGCCAGATACACCGTCGTGACTCCGGACTGAAGCCACAGGGGAGCGAGCCCCTCGGCGAATCGGTCCACCGCCCGGATCTGCGGCGCGATGGCGTCGCCCGGTTCGCCGATCAGGTTGATGAGCGCCCCGCCGGTGGTCGCACCGGGTCCGAGAAACGTCTGGGCATCGATGAATCCGGGGGTGACCACCATCCCCTCGGCCGAAATCACCTCGGCCCCCTCGGGAACCTCGGCCCCGGCGCCGACGGCGCTGATCTTCCCGCTCTCGATGACCACCGTTGCGCCCGCCAGAATCTCCCCGGTTCCGGTGTGGACCTCGCCACCCACGATGGCCACGGGCTGGCCCAGGCCCAAAGCCGGGCAGGCAAGCGCCAGGGCGAGAACGATCAGCCGGCGGCGGAAGCGATGCATCACCAGCCCTCCGGGACCACGTCGCCGAAGACGTTGTAGCCGGTCTCGCGGTTGAAGACTTCCACCCCGTCCACGAAGACCCGCATCACCAGGCTCTCGTAGGCCAGCGGATCCTCGCCTCCGAGGATGACGACGTCGGCGTCCTTTCCGGGTTCGAGGCTCCCGATCCGGTCATCCACATGGAAGATGCGGGCGCCGTTCAGGGTGAGCGCGGCAAGCGCGTCTCCGGCGGGCATCCCCTGGCGCACGAACATGGCGCCGGTGTGGCGCAGCCAGTAGGAATGACCGTCCGGGGGGTCCTGATGGAAGGCGACCAGGCCACCGAGTTCCGCGAGCCGGACCGGACCGAGGAGATCCTCGCTCTCGCGGCTGTCACCGGGAAGTACGGGGCCGTAGCTCACCGGCATCCCGAGCTCGTGCAGTTCTTCGGCAAGGGTCAGCGTCGCGCCTCCGTGATGGATGTAGGCGTCGAGGTTGAACCGGCGCCTGAGTTCCATCGCGTGACGCATCTGCTGCTCGCTGCTCGAATGGACGCCCAGGACCCACTCGCGGGTCAGCAGCTTGCCGAGGGCCTCGTAGGTCAGGTTCCGCGGGGGTTTCGGATTTGCGGAATCCGCCTCGTGGGCGGCAAGGGCATCGAGATATTCCCCCGCGGCCTCGAGTTCGCCGCTCAGCAGGTCGAAGACTTCCTGCTCGGTCTCGGGGAAGTTGGGATACGGCGTGGTGGCGCGGATTGCCATCTTGATGCCCCCGGGGGCAAGGAACATGTCCGCGACGGTGCCGCCCCGCATCTTCACGAGCGCCGCCTGCCCGCTGTTGGGGCTCCGGCTGCCGGTGGTGATGTTCTGGGTGGTGATTCCGGAGGCCACCGCGAGGGCGAAAGCCGGATCCCCGGAGTCCAGACCGTCAATCGCCCGGACGTGAGCGTTGATGGGGACCGAGAGTTCGTTGTTGTTCGCCCCGGTCGCCGGAATGTTGAGCACCTTGAATCCGGTGTGGGAATGCGTCTCGATGATCCCGGGGATGACGCTCATCCCGGCCGCGTCGATCACCTCGGCTCCCGCGGGAACCGCAACATCGGCGCCCACCGCCTCGATCTTCCCGTCGCGGATCACCACCGTGCCGCCGGGAATCGGCTCGGAACCGACCGGATATACGAGACCGCCGGTGATGGCGATCAGCCCCTCTTCCGGCGCCCCCGGGCCGCAGGCGGATGCAGCAAGCGCCACACCAAGCGCGATGGTGAGAACCGCCCTGCCTCTCATGGGTCCGATTCGCGACTGTATCAGGGGCGGGGGCGCCCGCCTTCAGACCCAAACTGTTGCTTTAGCACCTCAAGCATTGCTTGAAGTGCCCCAAACGGGCAGACACGCCGTCGAATCGCGGCGTTCTCTCGCCAAATGCAACAGTATTGCGCCTTCAGACTGGCCCCGCTCGGGGGAACGGGGCCGACAGAAGCGACGTGCCCAATCGCCACGCTGCCGGAACGCAGTTGCTCCACCATATAGCGCCGACTTTGAACCGCTTGGCATCCGGAACTCCAGCTCGGCTGGAGCGAAGTATGGCGAAGGGTTCCTACGACTCACGCCGTGCCTTCTGCTTCGATCCTGTCAATGACTGTGGTCACACGTCCGTCTTCCCCAACCTCGTCTGCCACGAGGAACAATCACTGCCTGTTGCTCCGCCTGTACCCCACTGTTGCCCCTTGCATTGCCCGACTCTGATGCGCTTCAATGCACCCCAATCTCAGTGTCTCGTCTTCAGAAAACAGGGGTGAAAAGGAATGCCAACTCCGCGCTCAAACGCGGGACATGGTATCTCTACGGCGTTGGCGGACGGATCGCGTGCGCCCGCCCCTCTTGGTCCAGCACCCACAGACCACGCTCGGCGATTCATCGAGAAGATCGCGTCAAATAGGTGCCGCGCATTCAAGGCTACGATTGACTCAGCGACAGCCGAGTATCTCGACGACCCCTACGCTCAGAACAAGAGCCTGTCCGAGCATGTTGCGGCGGATTACCACGGTCGCTGCCTGATCGAGCTCATCCAAAACGGAAACGACGCCCACCCTCCGGAACGGCGCGACGGCGCAATCGAAGTTCTACTAGCCGACGAGGGCCCGTTCGGCACTGTCTACGTGGCCAATCGCGGGTTGCCTTTCTCGGACAAGCAGGCGGACGCACTCTCGCGGATCGGTAGGTCAAGTAAACCTCCTGGCGAAGCAATCGGAAACAAGGGCCTTGGTTTCCGAAGCGTTAACCATGTGTGCGACGCGCCGGAGATTTACTCCCAGTCTACTCCGGCGTCGGTGACGGGTTCGTTCGATGGGTTCTGCTTCAGGCTGGAGCACGGAAGTGCGATCCGCAGCTACTTTGATGACGCGCGCGTTGGCCAGCTCGCCGAAACAGACCTCCCGATGTTCTCGGTACCACGGTGGCTGACTGAGCAGCCTCCGAGAGTCAGAGCTTTTGCACGCCGTGGATTCGCATCCGTTGTCCGCCTAGTGCTGCGCGACGAGGAGGCACGCGTGGACGCGCTTGGGCAGTTCCGCCTTCTCATGAAGCAATCCGTGCCCACGCTTCTGTTTATGGAGCGCCTGAATCGTTTGACCGCTCTCGTCGAGGGTGCGGACACCGCGTCTCCCGACGGCATCGTCCTAACACGCTCCGAAAGCCCACTTGCCGACTCACCGTTAAAGGTGTCGATCATCGATCTGGGACCTCAAGGGACTTTCCTCCTGACCAAGGCACAGGTGCCGGAACGCGCCGTTGCGGCGGCCGTAGCTACCGGAGTTGCGACTAAGCAACTGCACGGCAGCTGGAGAGACTGGTCGGGCGATGGCGAGGTTGCGCTGGCAGTCCGAACAGACGTCGGTCCAGTGGCACCAAGGCTCTACACCTTCCTGCCCATGAGCGAAGGGGCAGCCGCGCCGTTCCACGGGTACCTTCATGGCTCGTTTTTTCCTACGTCTAGCCGCAAAGCCATCGACGCGGGCGTTGAACTAAACCGATTGCTCCTGGAAAAAGCAGCGTCCCTCGCTGCGGCAACGGTCCTCTGGCTGGCGGGGAACACCGCGCCTAAGAGACGACAAGACGCGATCGATGAGGGTGCCGCGGCTCGCGCGGCCGTAGATCTGCTCGCCTGGGGCAACGTATCGAGCCTTAACGGAGTCAACGACGATGAACCTCCGAACAAACAAGGCGGACTCATCGACCTGCCCACCGCAGTCGCGCAACACGTTGCGGATTCGGTTGGCGAGTTCGCCGATACAGCAATTGTGCCGTGCCTCGATGCGACCCAGGACGCCACGCGCAGCATCGAGCCAATAGCCTGGCGCGCGCCGCGTGCAGCGCGGCTATGGGTTGGCGCATCGGAGACCTTTACCGTCGAGTGCCTCGCTGATCACGGTCGCAGCTGCGGCATCGCACCACTGTGGCCCGGCTTGGGGAACGAACGGGCGAACAGGCTGGTTGGGTTTCTGAATAAGCACGCGCAACACGAGTTCCTGGGACATCCGACATGTTCCGAGCGGGCACGAATCGCCGAATCGCTCGCTGGGTCCCTGCCGCGAGGGCGTAAAGTGCCAATCGCACGATGGAAAGCGTTTTATCGCGACCTCGTCGAGTTCATGGACGGGTCACCTTTGCCGCTTGCGGGGCGTCAAATCGTCCTCTGCGGCGACGGTGTGCTCAGGTCCGGACGCTCCGTCGACGCAGTGGGCGAAGTCACCGGCGTGAGGCCGCGACGTCGACGGCGCCGCGGAGAGAAACTCGAAGCGTCGCTGTTTTTCCCGCCGGCGCCACGCCAGTCGGATGAAACCGAGGGTGAGACCGACGACGGCCTCAAGGTGCCGTCCCCGCTTAGAGAGTACTTCGCCTTCGCGTCCGAAGCGTTGCCCTGGCACAAGGAGTTGAAACGCGTCCGAGAGTTTCTTGAGGGTAGCCTCGTATCGGCCTACGACGGTGAGACGGTGCTGACGCGCATTTCGCAAGTCGTCAATGGCGGAGCGACGGTCGAGGAGGCCGTGGCCGGTCTCCGGTGGGCCTTCGCGATTTGGCGCCGTGCGGGCCGGCGGCTCCTGGGCGGCGATCGCAACTACCGACTACTCGTCCCGACGGCTCAGGGCGGCCTGATTTCCGCTGCTGATGCAGTGTTTTCGGAGTCGTGGCCCGCCGAGACACTCGGCAAGCGCGTCAAACGGTTTCTGGATGCGGCACCTGCAGATGTCGCCGACCTTGTCGATCTCCGGCGGCGGTGCCTCGCACGCACATCACACCGAGCGTTCCGCAAGGCGCGCACGGCTCAATGGGTCGAGTTTCTCACCGCACTCGGCGTCAACCGCGGGCTATTTGCGGTCAAAAAGACCGCGCGGCGCCGATTCAGCGCGCACGAGCTGACGAGCTTCGCCTTCTGTGGCGAGATCGAGATTCCGAAGGCGGTCGCCGAAAGTTGGAAGAACGACGTAGACCGTTTTGTTTCCGGTGGAGCGTCGCTTGCCTACCGTAGCGCGTATTTGATCGAGGGGCCGCTGTGGTGGCTCCCCGGGCAGGCTGACCACGAGAGCTTCTCGAACGACTGTCGCGAGCTGTATGCAGCACTCGTCGTCGAGTGGCTGGACCGCGCGCCTGAAACCGTCTTCAGCGTCGGGATTAGGCACTACCACTTCCGGGATACACGGCGATGGCCGAGCCCCGTCGCTGCGTTCTTGCGCAGCGAGCAATGGATGCCGGCCGACGATCCCCAGCCGTCGGGGCCGGTTCGAGGTCACTTTGCCCCATGCGACGTCTGGATTGCAGCCGCCTCGGGCGAACGCTTTCCCCATTTCTTGCGGCAGCCTGCGGTTGCACTTTCGAGGGCGATTGAGCGCCTAGGTGAGGTAGGAAAGGAACGCCTAACGAAGCATGCCCACCTGAATGTCCTCGGAGAGCGCACGAGGCTGATTGACCAAGCCCGTTTCTTGGCCGAACAGTTCCACAGTGGGACAGTGAATCGCCATTACGAGCGCCAGTTCGTTAACCTCTACAGTGCAACCTGGAAGGCAATCGCAGATCGGTACGCCGCTGGTCCGAACGTATTCGCGGGGGTCACAGCACCGGAGCGTCTGGTTGTACGGCGGGGCAGTGAGCTCTTGGCGGTGGCGCCCGGCAAGCCTGGAACGCCGGCAATCTGCGTGCGCGATAGCGACGACGCAATCGCTTCCGGGCTCATTCGGGCGGCTGGCGACGCGATTCTGGAGGTGAAGAACGCTGATCCCGCGCGTGTTGGAGTCCTTTTTGATGCGCTGTACGGAGACCGCGTCCGCCTCTTCTCCAAGCTTCGCTACGATGTGCGCGCCGACAATGTGCCCATCAACGAACTGCCTCGCGACCCGACGATTCTTGATGTGTGTGCCTGGTTTCGTCCAATGGCTGCGTTCGCAATCGAAGAGCTCACGGGTACTGCGGCGGGGCAGCTCCCTGCAGACCGGTCATCACTGCTAGCCAGACTACACAACGTCGGCCTCCAGTTCGCTACCAATGTTGATTTCGAGTTGGACGGGACCGTCATATCGCCCGACGGGGGGCGACGGGCCTATCTCTTCCAGCGCGCAGACGCTACGCCGATTGTTGTGGCGCGGGATGTGGCGCAGGTCACCTGGGCCGTTGTCGAGGATTGCCTACCGGCGATTTGTGACGCGATCGACCTGCCGCAGATCACGACAAGCATGCGCCTACTCACCCGCGAGCTTAAGGATGCTGGTGCTTCCGTCAACGAGGAAAGCATCGAACATGCGGACCTAGAGCGGCTGGGCCGTGCCTTGTACCTTGATGATCACGCAGTGGCAGGTGCCCACGATCTCCTTGGGGACCAGATGGATGTCAATCTGTCATGGATCAAGGCAGTAGTCCACCTCGTCAGCGGTACGGACGCGCTTGATACTTTCGATCGGATGGAGGTGGAAGCCGTCGGTGATCCCACCGTTCTGCACAAGGTGCTTGCATCGCTGCTCGCACCTTCTGGAATGTCGTCGGACACTGTTATGGACGCATGCCAACGTTCGTTCACGACGGAGCACTTCCGTGAGCGTCTGCAGCTCACGTTGGCCTCCTTCAACGCGAGCCTTATCGCTATCGGGGGCGAGCCAGAAACACACCCACACTTGCACGCAGACCAGATCCGCCAATTCGTTGTTAAGCACGAAGTCGAGATTATTCAAGCGTTGCGCAGCACCGTGGCGAAGAAGCTCGACCGGCGCGAGCCGGCCCCGGAGTACGCGCTGCGGCGCGACCAGATCCGTTCGATCACGTCCGATCCAGCGTGGCTACTGTTGTACAAACGTGTACCGGATGAGGTAGTCGCTACCCACGTGAAAGATTGGCTTACCCAGGCCGGGGCCCCTCCCCTTGGCGAGAACCCGAATGGTCTTTCACCGCTTCAAGAGGTACGGAAGGCAAACCTCGCCACTATTGCAAGATTCGCCAGGAAGGCAGCACCGCTCGTTCGTACCTGGTGCGGCCTCCACGGTCGGCAGATCCCGCTAGTATGGACCGATCAGGATGTTCCAGACACGAAGCTCCGTGCCAAACTTGAGGCATCTGGAGTCATTGACTTCCGTGAAGTCGATGACGCCAGTTTGCTCAACTGGTGTGCTGCCCTCGGGCTCTGGCCGGAGGGAATGAAAGAAACGCTCGACCGGGCCACACTTGAAATCGAAACCACCGACATCGAGGTCGCTGGTGCGAAGGCCAAAGAGGAGGCCGAGAAGCGGGACGCAAAGGCGCGGTCGGTTCGATTCAACGGACGCGATGTGGACCCGAAGACCGCCGACTGGACCGTGATCTCGGACGTCATCGCTGACAAGCTTTCGCGCACGACAAAAGGAATGGAGCTCGGCACGCTGGCAGGCTTGGACCCGGTCACCCAGAACCATGGAACAACGTGACCCGCCGAGTTCCACAGGCCAAGAAGGACATGATCGGTCGCCTTGGCGAACTCGCCGTCTACCATTGGCTCAAGGAACGGTTCCCGAATCAGGATATCGACGCAGCTTGGGTCTCAAAGAACGGAGATGAGCAGCTCGGACGATCCCAAGGGTCGGACAAGTTGGGCTTTGACTTCAGGGTCGAGTATCGCAAGCAGACGTGGCAGATTGAGGTGAAAGCGAGCATCGGCGACCAACGGCGTTTCGAAATGGGGGAGACAGAGGTGCGGGCCGCACGCGAGGCGGCGCGACCGCGGTCGAGAACCCGCTATGTCGTCGTGTACGTCGCGAATCCGCACGATCCGGCGAACGCCCACATCGATGTACTACCGAATCCGATGAGTTCGGAAGCTGACGGTGTGCTTGACCTTCTCGGAGAGGGTGTCCGATTCGGGTTTAAACGCCGATAGGGACGCTTTTCTTGAATGAAGTCACCGTCTGGTGTGCGGATGGCCACCGGGGGATTCCTTCGCGACGCGGTGACGGCCAACTGACAGTCGACGAGCCCGTGAAACGGAAGGAGCACCGCATGCGCGTTGTAGCCATAGACCCCCATCCGGTAAATGCCAGTGTCGTGTGCATGGACAATGGCAATGGCCGAGTCGAGTTCGTAACGAAGAGCCCGCGAGAGCTTGGAGCTTTGCTGCGCGATCTCGCGAAAACCAAAGTGCTCCTTTGTTGGGACGCCCCGTTGACCGGGACTACTTGTGGCACGAGCGCTATTGGGGCTGACTTCTATTGGCGCCGCATCGAGTGCTTCTTTGCGCGGCAGAAAAGGGTCGGGAAAAAGCGCAAACCAAGACCAACGATTCTTGAGGTTCCAGAGGGGATTTCCGTTCTGCCGTACGCCGGGTGTCCACATTGGACCATCACGAGGTCACTCCTCGGGCTGCCACGCGTAGGTTCCTTTGACCAGGAGTGTGATTTGCCGTTCCGGCTTCTGACCGAATCTTGGGAAAGGCCAGAACATCTGACCGGCGCATCCGTCGTGGAGTTCCACCCCGGTGTGGCAGCTTGGCTGTGGTGTAAGCAACCGCCGAAGGATGGCTGGGAATACAAGAAGCGACCATCCGTTCGCGAATCTCTGTGGCAAGTTCTCCAGACGAGATGGTGTCCGGACTGGGGTTCTTGCCCGCAGCCAACCAACGACGACAAATTTGACGCGCTGACCGGTTACATACTTGGCCGACTCTGGTTGGAGACCGATTCCTCTGTCAAGCTCATCGGGTGCCAGGAGACCGGAGCATGGCTTCTACCCATCGTGCCAGGGTGTCGCGCGGCACCAGGGAATGACCTGGAAGCGGCCTGGCAGGCCTTCTGGCCCGCACCACAAGGCGCCCAATAGACGAGAGCGACACCCTCGAAGGCGCATGCGGGGAGCGTCTGGCTCCGGCGGACAAGCATTCTGAGCGTGGGCGGTCCGGCTACGCTACGTACCCTCCGACCGCTGGACTGTAGGCCGTTTTGGGGCCCTCTGGGCGGCGGTGCCGGTCTGAAGGTCGGCGGTCCCTAAGGTTCCCGGTACAGTGGCCGGATGACGGGCGGGTGGGCGAACGTGGATGGCTGGATCGGACCCGCGCACGAGGCGCGGGTGAGCCCAGTGGACGCCGGGTTCCTCTACGGCGAGGCAGTCTACGAGAACCTGCGGACCTACGGCCACGTCCCGTTCCTCTTC